>NZ_CP120131.1:2246509-2567439 GCF_034039665.1 Mammaliicoccus sp. Dog046
TCACTACTGTAACCACACCGTCAAAGTGTCCTGGTCGTTTTTTCCCTTCTAACACTTCTGCTAAACGGCCAACTGTGATTGTCATTTCTAATTCGCCAGGATACATTTCCTCTACTGAAGGATGAAACACATAATCCACACCGATTTGTTTTAACTTTTCTAAGTCACTTTCAAATGGACGTGGATAGTCGTCAAAATCTTCATTTGGTCCAAATTGTAATGGATTTACAAAAATACTCACGACGGTTATATCATTCTCTTCAATGGCTTGTTTCATCATTTTTAAATGTCCATCGTGTAATGCGCCCATCGTTGGTACGAAACCAATACTTTTCCCATTCGATTTATTGGTCGATGAAATCTGCATCATTTCTTTAATTTGTTCAACTACTTGTGTCACTATTCTTTCTCTCCCATCACTTTCTTCTTATAAGTATATGCCTCTGAAGGGAATGCCCCACTTTTAACTTCTTGATTGTATTGTTTTAATGCATCTACACCCGTTGAAAAGTCACCATATTGCTTAACAAATTTAGCGACATGCTCTGAACCATAATTTAAAAGGTCATGATAAACCAATACTTGGCCATCTGTTCCATTTCCTGCACCTATTCCGATGACAGGAATCGTTAATTGTGTGCTGATAACCTCCGCTAAATCACTTGGTATAGCTTCTAATACAAGCATGACAGCACCTGCTGCTTCAACTTCTTTAGCATGTATAATTAATTGCTCTGCTTCTTCCTTTGATCCAGCTTGTAATTTATATCCTGTAATACCTACCGTTTGAGGTGTCAATCCTAGATGTGAAACAACAGGTACACCAATTTGCGTACAGCCTTCAATTAATTTCAAATGAAAGCCTTCAATCTTCACTGCGTTTGCTGTTGTTTCTTTATATAGTTTAATTGCGTTTTGCATATCTGTTGTATGATCAATACCTACAGCACCGAATGGGACATCTATAATAATGTAACTATCTGGTGCGCCTCTTCTAACTGCTTTCGTATGATGAATCATATCGTCTACTGTCACTTGAACTGTACTGTCGTAGCCAAGTACAACCATACCTAATGAATCACCTACAAGAATTGTATCAATACCCGCTTGTTCCACTTGTTTTGCACTTGGATAGTCATATGCCGTAACCATTGTAATTTTTTCTTTTTGTTCTTTCATTGTTAACAATTGTTTTATTGTTTTCATACGTACCACCTACTTATATTTTGTTATTATGTATATATTACCATTGAAAGGAAATTATTAAATGAAAAAGTTTGGAATTATTGGTCCTGGCGCAGTGGGTTCAGCTATTGCATTTGCATTGATTGAATCTGGTCAACATGTCACTTTATTTGGAAAAGAAAACTCGACTGTCACTTTTCAAGATTATAATGAAAAGAAACATCACGAAATTCCCGTTCATGCCTTACAAGATACGCATAGCAACGTCGATATATTATTCATAGCAGTTAAGACGACACAACTCGATGCGATTATGCCATACGTATCCAATATCATACACGCAGATAGCGTTATTATTTTAACGCAAAATGGCTATGGACAGCTAGAAAAATTAAACCATCCTCATAAATATCAAGCAGTCGTTTACATTAGTGGGCAAAAAGACGGTTCCCTTATCACGCATTATCGAGATTGGACACTTAAATTACCGATTAATGACCATACTTTATCGCTTCAACAGATGACACAAAATAGTCTCCTTAACATCGAATGTCTAGAAGATTATGCACAACAAGTTTGGTATAAACTGATCGTGAATTTAGGAATTAACACGGTTACCGCTCTAACGAGACAACCTGCAAAAGTTTTACAATCAGAAAAAATAAAATCACTTTGTTTCAATTTATTAATAGAAGGAAAGCTGATTGCGCAAGCTGAAGGTGTCTCTTTCGACAACAATTTAGAAGAAAGTATTATGCGAATATATGAAGGCTACCCAGATGAAATGGGCACAAGCATGTACTACGATATGATTAATCATCGGCCATTAGAAACGCAATATATTCAAGGTTATATGTATCATTTAAGTAAAAAACATCAGCTCAACACACCGTACCTCGATAGTACTTATGCACTATTAAATACTTTTGATTGAAATTTTACAAAAACGAGAGTTTAATATATTAATTAATGGGTAAAATGTAATATATTTAATCGTGAATTTTATGACATAATACCCTATTATAAAAAAATAAAATTAAACTTTTCTAACAAACTTTATAAATTTTAGCGCTTATTTTTAAGATGAAGATTTCCGGATTTTTATATTAATAAAAGCGCTTTCTTTATGTATAACAAAGGAACAAACACGATTGAATATTTTTTAAAATAATTAATTACGGTTATTTTTAAGTGTTTTAAATAATATTATTTTGACTAAAAAATTGTACTTTATTAATTTGATTATTGAATTTTGTTGTGATAGCGTTATAAGTATACCAATAAAATGAATAGGGACTGGTTATTATGAGCAAGATAGAAATTAAGAACGTTACAAAAGTCTTCGGCAATTACAATAACCAAGTTAAATCTTTACTTAAGGATAATAAATCTAAAGATGAAATCCTTAAAGAAACTGGTTCAACAGTCGCCGTAAAAAATGCCAACTTCACAATTGAAGATGGTGAGATATTCGTTGTTATGGGTCTTTCCGGGAGCGGTAAATCAACATTAATTCGTTTGATTAATCGTTTAATTGATCCTACTGACGGTGATATCTTAATCAAATCTAAGAACATCTCCTCATTAAACAAGAAAGATTTAAGGAATTTCAGACGTGAAAACTTAAGCATGGTTTTCCAAAGTTTCGCATTATTCCCTTTCAAAACAGTTGTTGAGAATGTTGCTTTTGGATTAGAGATTAAAAACATTTCTAAAAAGAAGCGTTTAGAAAAAGCAGAAGAATCATTAAATTTAGTTGGTCTTGGCGGTTATAAAGATCAATTACCTAAACAATTATCTGGCGGGATGCAGCAACGTGTCGGTTTAGCTCGCGCACTTGCGAATGATACAGATATATTGTTAATGGATGAAGCTTTCTCAGCATTAGATCCTCTTATTCGTAAAGAAATGCAGAATGAACTCTTGCAGTTACAAAAAAACATGCAAAAAACAATCATCTTTATTACGCATGACTTAGACGAAGCATTACATATCGGCGATAGAATTGCATTAATGAAAGATGGTGAAATCGCACAAGTAGGTACTTCTGAAGAGATTGTGATTAATCCAGCAAACGACTACGTTAAAGATTTCGTTAAAGACATTGATCGTTCTAAAGTATTAAAAGTCAAACACATTATGGAACCCGTTGATCAAGTAGAAGTAAATGACAATATGTCATTTATCGATGCAGAATCATTGTTGTATAAGACTTTTCCACACTTTAAATCTGGTGTTCGCGAACTTTGGATTAAGAAAGACAACACGATTGTTGGAAAACTTAACTTCCAAGATGTATTTGAAACATTAGCAGATGGAAATGAGGTGATGAATCATGCTTAATCTATTACCTATATTACCGGTTTCCGATTGGGCTAATGCCTTTGTTGAATGGTTAACAGATACATTTAGTTTCATCTTCGAACCAATCAAGACTTATTTAGGTGACTTTATGCAACTGATCATCTCATTACTTGAGTTGATACATCCATTTGTATTTATCATCATTATCATGATTCTCGCTTACTTCGTCATGAATAGAAAGATTATCGCACCTATCTTAATCGGTGTCGGTTTATTCTTCATCTACAATCAAGACTTATGGGATGAATTACTCAATACGATGACACTCGTTATTATCAGTAGTTTATTATCTGTCATCATCGGTGTTCCGCTAGGTATTTTAATGTCTAAAAGTGATCGTTTCCAAGCAATTATGAAACCCGTTCTAGACTTTATGCAAACAATGCCAGCGTTTGTTTACTTAATTCCGGCAGTAGCATTTTTCGGAATTGGTATGGTACCAGGTGTGTTCGCATCAATTATTTTTGCAACACCACCAACGATTCGTTTAACTAATTTAGGTATTAGACAAATCTCAGCAGAATTAATAGAAGCAAGTGATTCATTCGGTACTACTTCTATGCAAAAATTAATCAAAGTACAACTCCCTCTTGCTAAAGCATCAATCATGGCCGGTGTTAACCAAACTGTCATGCTCGCTTTATCAATGGTTGTAATAGCATCAATGATTGGGGCACCTGGTTTAGGTAGAGATGTTTTAAGTTCACTACAACGTGCTGAAGTTGGTTCAGGATTCGTTGCTGGTTTAAGTATCGTTATACTCGCAATCATTATCGACCGCTTTACTCAATCATCAAAAAATAAATAATCCTAGGAGGAATAACTATGAAGAACAAATGGCGTTTACTTGTACTTACACTCTCTTTAGCATTAGTCTTAGCTGCCTGTGGTAATGGCGGTTCAAGTAAAGACGGTGACTTAGGTAAAAAGGACATAAACTTATCTTACGTTGAATGGGATTCAGAAATAGCCTCAACACACGTGATTCAAAAAGTATTAGAAGATGAAGGTTATAAAGTAGAAATTACTCCATTAGATAATGCAGTAATGTGGCAATCAGTAGCTTCTGGTGAAACAGACGCAATGGTAAGTGCTTGGTTACCAGGCACACACGGGGATTTATATAAGAAACATAAAAAAGATTTAGTAGATTTAGGTCCAAACCTTGAAGGTGCTAAAATCGGACTTGTTGTTAATAAAGACTTTAAAGGCGATTCAATTTCAGACTTGAAAAATCAAGCTGGTAAAAATATCACTGGTATTGAACCAGGTGCTGGTGTTGTAAAAGCATCTGAAAAAGCAGTTAAAGATTACAAATTAGACGGATGGAAAGTTGAAACATCATCTTCAGGCGCAATGGCTACAACATTAGGTCAAGCAATGAAGAAAGGTGACGACATCGTTGTAACAGGATGGAATCCACACTGGATGTTCCAAAAATATGACTTGAAATACTTGAAAGATCCTAAAGGTTCATTCGGTAAAGCAGAACATATTAATACAATGGCAAGTAAAGACTTGAAGAAAAATAGTCCAAAAGCTTATCAAACTTTAGATAACTTCAACTGGACTAAAAAAGACATGGAATCAGTTATGTTAGACATACAAGAAGGAACTTCACCTAAAAAAGCAGCAGCTAAATGGGTAAAAGAAAATCCTGATAAAGTAAAAGAATGGACAAAAGATTCTAAGAAATAATGAATGATTGAAGCATTCGCAACCTATACCATGGGGAATAATGGTATAGGTTGCTTTTTTGTGTGGATTTTTTTGGGAGAAGCCGCAATGTTGCTAGTCACGCTCCACTTGCAATGTTCAGCGCCCCAATGTTGCTAGTCACGCTCCACTTGCAATATTCAGCGCCTCAATGTTGCTTGTCACGCCCCACTTGCAATGTTCAGCGCCTCAATGTTGCTTGTCACGCCCCACTTGCAATGTTCAGCGCCTCAATGTTACTTGTCACGCCCCACTTGCAATGTTCAGCGCCTCAATGTTGCTTGTCACGCCCCACTTGCAATGTTCAGCGCCTCAATGTTGCTTGTCACGCTCCACTTGCAATATTCTGCGCCTCAATGTTGCTTGTCACGCCCCACTTGCAATGTTCAGCGCCTCAATGTTGCTAGTCACGCTCCACTTGCAATATTCTGCGCCCCTAATACGCTCTTTCTTCCTATTAATCATATTTATAAAAAAGTGGTTTATAACTTTAATTTCTTTAGTGTCATATTCTATTCATCTTTTTAATGAAAATGAAATAAAAGACATTTCGTTTTTATTTTGCTGTAACCTATGATATTAAAAATGATGTTAGAGTGTATAAAGTAATCAAAAGAAATAAAATTTAAGAAATGCAAAACATTGCATTATGGAGGAAATTATTGTTATGAAAAAATTATTATTTGCAACAACAGCTGCAGCAGGAATTATCGCATCTGGGTTTGGTGCTCAAGCCGATGCAAGTGAGAATACTAACTACTCTAATCAAGCGACAAACTATTCAGCAACACAAACTGCTGATTCATCTAATACAAGTGAAGTATATAAAGAATTTATCGCTGCTGGCGGAACTCAAGAATTATGGGATAACATCGTAATGCCAGAATCAAGTGGTAACCCTAACGCAGTTAATGAACTAGGCTATAGAGGTCTTGGTCAAACAAAAGAAGCTTGGGGTACTGGAAGTGTAACTGAACAAACTAAAGGTATGATCAATTACGCTAAAGAACGTTACGGTTCAATTGATGCAGCAATTGCATTCCGTCAAGCGAATAACTGGTGGTGAGATTCAGACTATAAGAACAGAGCTGAGACATATTGTCTCAGCTTTTTTTGTGTCGACAAAACGTCGCGCTAATGAGATTGTTTTCACTTTCTATCTCGTTAGATTTTCTAATGAGATTGTTTCCCAGAACTATCTCATTAGCGCGTTGGTTTCTCACTTTTTATAGTTGTTTTAGACTTTTGAGCCACCTTTTTGCCCGCTAACGAGATTGTTTTCACTTTCTATCTCGTTAGATTTTCTAATGAGATTGTTTTCCAGAACTATCTCGTTAGCGCGTTATTTTCTCACTTTTTGTTGTTGATTTAGACTTTTGAGCCACCTTTTTGCCCGCTAACGAGATTGTTTTCACTTTCTATCTCGTTAGATTTTCTAATGAGATTGTTTCCCAAAACTATCTCGTTAGCCGCTTACCTAAATCTTTTTTTATCATTGAAAATGTATTCTGAACTATTATTGTTGATTTCATTTTCTAAAAGGTATATATTTTACTTGTATCCAAAATAAATACAAGTGAGGTTTTTAATATGAAAATTGGTATTATTGCAGCAAATGGTAAAGCGGGTAGCCTTATAACTGAAGAAGCGGTAAATAGAGGATTAAATGTAACTGCAATTGTTCGTAATGCGAATAAAACAGTTGCGCCTCAATCTTTAATCAAAGATATTTTCGAGCTTACAACGGATGACTTAACACAATTCGATGTTGTCGTTAACGCTTTTGGAGAATTTAGAGAAGAAAAACTTCATCTACACCAAGATGTGATGCAATATTTAAGTGACTTGTTATCTCATTCAAAAACAAGATTACTTGTCGTTGGTGGTGCTGGTAGTTTATTTGTGGATGATCATTTAAAAACACAACTCTATGATACGCCTGACTTCCCTGCAATGTTTAAACCTCTTGCAACAAGCCAAGGTAAAGCACTTGATGAACTTCGTCAAAGAGATGATGTGCGTTGGACATTTATCAGTCCAGCAGCTGAATTTAATGCTGATGGTGAAAGAACTGGAGATTATACATTAGCTGGTGAAAAATTCACGCTAAATAGTAAAGGTGAAAGCACAATCAGTTACGCTGACTATGCAATTGCTTTAATAGATGAAGCAACTAGTGGCGACCATATTCAAGAACGAATCTCAGTTGTTTCAAAATAATTCCCATTTCCTATCGCATTTATCAACACTCACAGTTATAATGAAGTAGAATCTAAGAGGTGATAAATCGTGAACACACAAGTATCTGTTGCTATTCATATCCTATCGTTACTTTCAATTGAGGAAGAACCTATTTCAAGTAAATTGATTGCAGGTAGTATCAACAGCAACCCCACACTAGTAAGAAAAATATGTAAATATTTAAAAGATGGTCAATTAATTGAAAGTCAGCAAGGTAAAGCTGGTTATAAACTTTCTAAACCTGCTTCTGAAATAACATTAGGTGCTGTGTATCAGCTCATTCAAGAAGAAGATCATTTCGCGAAAATACATCAAGATACAAATCCTGATTGTATCGTTGGCAGAAATATTCAATCAGCGTTAAATGATGTTTACAGTAAAGTAGACTTAAAGATTGTTGAAGAATTAAATCAAACAACACTTGAAGCATTAGCGACTCAAATGACCCAACCCGTCATGTCGTAACAATAAAAAACTGGAAGAAATGGACACCCATTTCTTCCGGTTTTTTTAATGGTTAAAAATAAATACAAATATCAAAATATGTGCGCAGTTATTTAAAGCATGGCATATCATAGATGCTTCAATACGTCGTGTTAATAAATACACGCCACCAAATACAAACCCTAGCCCAATATATATCAGGCATTCTGAAAGACTTGTCGGACCGTGCATTAATCCAAATAAAACGCTCGACACGACATATCCAATCAACACATGCCCTTTAAATATGCCTTTCATTATAAATCCTCGAAATATAAGTTCTTCAAAAAATGGCGCCAATATAACGAAAATAATAAATGAAACATATAATGGCAATGACCTCAAATCATCATAAACGTCAATTTGATTGTGTGGTTGACCAAATATTAAAGCAATTGACCAATAAACAAGCAATGATAATACTGCTGCTGTAAAAATATAAACCCATGTTTGTTTATGAATGCGTTCCGGCTTAAATAATTCAAACTTAAATTTTGTCATTAAATAAATAAACAAGCTAAATAATAGCAAGCCTAGAATAAGTATTCCCCAATGTCTCGCTATTCCAATTGTTGTATATGTGCACAAACCAACAATGATAAGTACAATGGATTGCCATAATACATGTCTGTACTTAGATTGTGATATCGGGTTGTCATCTTTCCAAATCTGTATATTATTCATCTGTGTGCTCCAATTATTTTTTCTTACTTTAATAATGAGGTTTCTAAGTGGGTATTTCAACCATTTCATTCAACCTACAAATATTTTATGTTATTTTCAATAAATTATATAACATTTTAAACGTAAATGAGTTATGTTATATGTATATTTAATATTTATTTAGCAGGTGATTTTCAAATGAATTATTTCGTAATTAGTAATCTAGGTAACAAAATAACAGGCATCGAAAAAGCCGTCATGAATCGTTTAAAGTTATTTAAAACACATCAAATGAAAGCAAAGGTTTTAACACTTTCATGGAACCCGCGATTGCATGCTAATGCTGAGATTTTTGGTGTTCAAAAAAGCATTTTTTCAATTTATGACTATTTTCAAGAAGCGATAAATGTCCAAAGTCATACAGTGAAAGACTGGATTGAATATTGGGAATATGAACATCAATATGAAATTAAATACATTCCTAACACTAATGACATTCGTGTATTTTCAAATGGTAAACGCATTATTTATGCAAGTTTCTATGATAATACATACAAACACATCGACTATATTAATTATTTTGATACGAAAGACAATAAAGTAAAACGAGAGATTTATGATTCGAGAGGCTTTTTAAGTCGCGTAATTTATTTAACAACGGATCAAAAAATGCTACATGAATCGTTTCTATCGCCTAAAGGAGAAGTTAAAATAGAAATATTTTACGACCCCGAATCAAAGAATGATCAATTGACACGTATTCTCCTACATAATCATAAAAATAGAGTCTACATGTTCGAGTCGAAAAACGAATGGTTCGCTTTCTTCTATGAATCGTTATATCAAGATGGAGATATCTATTTCAGTGATAAGACAGCCATAACATCACCACCATTCTTACTCGTAGATTCTAAAATTCCTGTCATTTCTTGCTTACACAGTACACATGTGAAAGATAATGACAATATCGCATTTTCAGATACTAAAAATATATATCAATCAGTGTTTTCGCATTTACATCGTTTTTCGGGAATTATCGTATCTACTCACCAACAAAAACATGATGTTGAACAACGCATTCAGTCATCCATACCAGTCTTTAATATTCCAGTCGGCTATACTGATGACGTCACAACAATTGAAGAACAACCTTTACCAAATGGACCAATCAAACTGGCTTCCATTGCACGATATTCACCGGAGAAGCAACTAGATCACCAAATTCGATTGTTAAGTAAATTAAAAGAAGACTTCAAAAATATCGAATTACATTTCTTCGGTTATGGCTCTGAAATAACTAAGATGAAAGCACTCGTGAAAACTTTGCAATTAGAAGACCATGTGAAATTCCGTGGATTCATTCCAGATTTAACAACAGAAATGCGTACGTCACACCTTAGTCTAATCACGAGTAATATGGAAGGATTCTCTTTAGCATTATTAGAATCTTTATCAAATGGCTTACCAACAATAAGTTACGATATTGCTTATGGACCAAGTGAGCTAATTATCAATGGTACGAATGGTTTCTTAGTTCCAAAAAACAATGAACAAGAATTATATAAGCAAGTAAAATACTTCCTTGAACATCCAGAACTTCAACAGACAATGCGATTAAATAGCGTGAAAGAAGCACAAAGATATGCTCAAAGTGCGGTCATTAAACAATGGCAACAATTATTAAATACAATACACAGCAATCATAAATAAAAAATAAGGGTGAGACGTGAACCAACGTCTCACCCTTATCATACTGTTGACAAACTGAACTTATTTTTATAAATCCAGTTTTTTTATGCTCAATGTTGCTTGTCAGCCCTCACTTGCAATGTTCAAGCATTCAATGTTGCTAGTCGAGCCTCACTTGCAATGTTCAAGCGTTCAATGTTGCTTGTCGAGCCTCACTTGCAATGTTCAGACGCTCAATGTTGCTAGTCGAGCCTCACTTGCAATGTTCAGCATTTTTTAGTGCTGACTCCTGCGGGAAAAGCATGATTCGAAGACTACAGGCTGAGAACATGCCCGCGGAAAGTATGCACATAAAAAATGATGAGACTTGAATAAAGTCTCGCCCTTATTTCATTGGTATATTTAATACAAATGTTGTACCGCTTCCTACCTGACTTTCTACAGTTAGCGTGCCTCCCATTTGAACAGCAAGGTCTTTCGCAATATACAAACCTAATCCTGATCCACCTGTCGCTTTATTTCTAGACGATTCAATTCTAAATGTCCGTTCAAATATACGAGATAAATATTGTTCTTCTATTCCTGGTCCTTCATCTTTGATCGATATACAGAGCTGATTATCCGATGATTTCACAAGTTTTATTTCTATCGTCGTTCCCGCTTCAGTAAATTTAAATGCATTATCCAAAATATTAATCAGTATTCGTTCTAAAGGTAATCTATATTGTTTAAACGATATGATTTGATCACACAATTGAAGGTCGATTGATCGATGTTCTTCCGCTAACCGTCGTTCGTACGATTGCAAAATTGAAACAAACAATTTATCGACATAAATCGTCTCTATTTCATATATTTCTTGAAAATTTTTATTAAGTGACATCACACTCGTTAGTTCATCAAACATATAGGATATACGCTGTGCTTGTTTAATTAACACGTCATATGCTTTTTCTTGTTCTTTCGGATCGTCGATAATGCCTTCTTTCAAGCCTTCAGCATATGAAGTAATACTAGATAAAGGCGTCTTCAAATCATGTGATAAATTTTGAACCATTTCACTTTTCTCTTGTTGTTCGTACTTTACTTGTTTAATTTGTTGTTCAATATTGCATGACATCCTATTAAAAGAATCACTGAGTTCTTTCATTTCTTTCGGACTTTCAAATTTCAATTTAGTCTCACTGTAGTTGCCATTTGCTATCAATTTTGTTTGTTTATTCATTAATTTAATTCGTTTGACGAGTGGATTAATAAATAAAATACATATCATTATTGTAAGACAACTTGAGATAATTGCGCTTAATGTGAGCATGAGTGTCATGTGTTTATTAAACCACATCCATTTATATGCACATGCTAAAATTATTGTAGTTAATACAATGCTACTTATAAATGCAGTCATCATTTGCGTTCTAATTGTTAGCATTTATTTCGTCCTTTCAAATTTATAACCTAAACCCCAAACTGTCTTAATCACATAATCTGTATATTGATGTTGTTCTAATTTTTCTCTTATACGACGTATGTGTACATTAACTGTATTGGCATCCTCGTAATAATCATAGCCCCATACCTTTTCTACCAGTTCTGATTTAGGTATAACCTTTTTCTCGTTTACTGCTAAATACCATAGTAAATCGAATTCTTTCACTCTTAACGATATATCTTGATTGTTAATCTTTATGATTTTTTCTTGTTTACATAGCTCTAAATCGCCAAATTTCAAATAATCTTGTTTGTTATATTTTTGAGTTCGATTTAATAAATTATGTGCACGTAGGACGAGTTCTCTTGGGCTAAATGGCTTTTTCACATAATCATCTGCCCCTAAAGTTAATGCGTATATCGTATCATGTTCTTGTGTCTTGGCTGTTAAGTAAATGAATGGTATATCTAATTGTTTCGCCTTCATTTCTTTCACGACATCATACCCATTCATGATCGGCATCATGATATCTAAAATAATTAAATCTAATGTATCATTGATTTGTAATAGTGCTTCTTCACCATTATTTGCTGTTTGAACAAGATGACCTTCATATTCGAAATACGTTTTGCAAATTTCTAAAATATCTTTTTCGTCATCTACAATTAATATATTGGCCATATTCGTTAACCTGCTTTCTTTTTTACGAACGTTTTATAAATGGATTTGGCAGAAATGACGCGCATACCTCGGATATTTAAAGCGATGATGATAAATCCTACAAGTTGTATTGGATACGTAAAAATCATATCTGCCAACAAATTATTTACCATTATAAATATACCAAAAAGTGCTGCATAATACTCCAAAAACCCTATCACTAAAGCAATACCAATCATCAGTTCTCCTAATGGAATAACCCATTCCCACAACGTCGTATTTGGTGCAATGACATTTTCAAAGAACATCTTGTACCAATCAGGTGTATCTTGATTATTCGCAATCACTTGCGTGAGTCCTTTCAGACTAAAGCCACCTGTCAATTTCTCATAACCTTGCATAAAAATATAATAACCACTAATCACTCTTATTAATAAACAAATTATATAGTAAGTTTTCTTCATGATGTTCTCCTTTGATTAAATGATAAGGGAGGCTGAGACATTAGATTATGTCCCAGCCCCCTTTAATCACGTGTTTATTATTTTAATTTTGCACTACCAAATACAACGTGTGCTTTCTTACAATAAATTGTTACTTCATTATAATCAGATGTATCTTTACCTTTTAAATCAAAAGTCTGTTCCATCTTATTATAATCTACCTTATCAATTTCCATCCCTTTATCAACATTACCATCCTTTGTTAAGTACACATGTAAGTCTGGCGCTTTAGATGATTTGAATTCTGAAAGCATTAATTTACCATCTTTAATCGTAGCTTTACCTTCTACCATTTCATCATTCATAGATTTGAACATACCTGACATTTTTTTCATATCCATGTCTTTCATTTTGTCTTTGCTCATATCTTTGTCTTTCATTTCACTTTTCGTGTCCATTTTGTCGTCTTTTTTCATATCATCATTACCACAAGCGCCCAATAATAAAGTTGTTGTAAGTGCAAACGCGCCTAAAGTTGTCTTTGTTATATTCATTTAACACATCTCCTCTTTCGTTGATAAGTTAAGTTTATATCGTTCGATGTGTTGAAACCATTAACTATTTATTAACTAATATGAACTCTTTATTAAATGTTTTCATAAATAAAGCTGAGACATTATATTATGTCCCAGCCTCGTAAATAAATTATTTAGTTTCTGTAGCTTTTTCGTCTTTTCTAGGTAAAGGATAGAATTTAGCATTAAATTGTTCCCATAGAGGTTTAGGTAATTCATGTAAATCTGTTCTTTCTGGATCAAATTCAGAAACGATTTCATCTTCTCTACCTTGCTCGATTTTCGCAACAAATTCATGGTCTAGTAATAATTCTCTACCTAATGCGATTAATGGTGCACCAGTGTCTAATGCTTTAATTGCATCTTCAGCAGTAAAGATTGAACCTATACCAATCAATGGTAATTTACCATCTATCCATTCTAATAATAATTTCACACGTTGTTCACCTTTATAACGGCCATCTCTTGTTGTAGAGTGAATGTCCATTAATGATACGTGTAAATAATCAAGTGGCTGTTCAGTAAGAGCTTTAACTAATTTCTCAGTTAATTCCATTGAAATCCCTGGAGATTCAACTTCTTCTGGAGAGAAACGATAACCAACGATAAAGTCAGGTGTACCGTGTTCACGAACAACTTTAGTCACTGCTTCAATAATAGCTAATGGGTATTTTAAATGATCTCCCCATGCATCTTCTCTTCTATTGTAATAAGGGGAGAAGAATTGGTGAATTAAGTAATGGTTCGCACCATGAATTTCAATACCGTCAAATCCAGCATCAATAGCAATTTTAGTTGCTTTCGCAAATGATTCTATAGAATGTTCAATTTCTTCAACCGTTAACTCACGTGCAACATGCGTTTCTTGTTGACCAAAGCCTCTTACTTCAACTTCACTAGGCGCAGCCGCTTCACCAGTTGGCGTTAAACCTGGTAATGACATTGCTCCACCATGATGAATTTGGATTAAAGCTTTAGCTCCATTTTTCTTCATAACTTCAGCTTGTTTTTTTAAACCTGGAAGGTCAGCATCTTTTGATACTGAAGGTTGTCCTGGAAAAGCTTGTCCAAGAGGTTCAACATAACTCGCTGCAGATATAGAAATACCTACATCTTTAGAACGTTTTTCAATATATGGAATTTCAATATCTGAAATTGTACCATCCTCATTTGACGATACATGTGTAAGCGGTGCTAAGACAAATCTATTCTTAACCTCCACACCGTTTGGTAATTTTAAAGACTTAAATAATGGTGTATATTTTTCATTCATTGTATAATTCCTCCTTGTGAAATAACACTATAACACCTTTAGATTTCTATTTACTAATTTATTGCCTATAAAAAAGATAAGATTAATGAGTTTAATTTTGAGAACCTATTAGGTGTAGGAAATTTAAGTGAGAAATGATTTTTGGTGAGTTGAGTGGATTGATATTTGGAAGGATTGATTGTGGTGATCGGTTTGTTGGGCGGAATGGATCGACTCTTGGATTAACTTTGGAGTTAATCTACGACTTCACCTATCTCGTCGCTTAATTCTGGAGTTAATCTACGACTTCACCTATCTCGTCGCTTAATTCTGGAGTTAATCTACGACTTCACCTATCTCGTCGCTTAATTCAGGAGTTAATCTACGACTTCACCTATCTCGTCGCTTAATTCAAAAGTTAATCTACAACTTCACTCATCTCGTCGCTTAATTACAGAGTTAATCTACGACTTCACCTATCTCGTCGCTTAATTACAGAGTTAATCTACGACTTCACCTATCTCGTCGCTTAACTACAGAGTTAATCTACAACTTCACTCATCTCGTCGCTTAACTACAGAGTTAATCTACGACTTCACTCATCTTGTCGCTTAATTCAGGAGTTAATCTACGACTTCACTCATCTCGTCGCTTAATTACAGAGTTAATCTACGACTTCACCTATCTCGTCGCTTAATTCAGGAGTTAATCTACGACTTCACCTATCTCGTCGCTTAATTCAGGAGTTAATCTACGACTTCACCTATCTCGTCGCTTAATTCAAAAGTTAATCTACAACTTCACTCATCTCGTCGCTTAATTCATAAGTTAATCTACAACTTTCACCATCTCGTCGCTTAATTCATAAGTTAATCTACAACTTCGACCATCTCGTCGCTTAACTACAGAGTTAATCTACGACTTTAGCCATCTTGTCGCTTAATTACAAAGTTAATCTACGACTTTGGCCATCTTGTCGCTTAACTACAGAGTTAATCTACGACTTCACCTATCTCGTCGCTTAATTCAGGAGTTAATCTACGACTTCGACCTTCTCGTCGCTTAATTCAAAAGTTAATCTACGACTTTCACCATCTCGTCGCTTAACTACAGAGTTAATCTACGACTTCACCCAATCCCTCTCTAAATGACAAAATCACTCCTCCTATCAAGTAAACATCCTTCTTAAAATCTATATTAGTGACTGAATTCGTTCATAAAAGTTAATAGAATGCACTAAAATTTAGCAACTTGACATAAATCGTTCAAACTATTGAACAGTTTGAATACTGTGCTATGATTACATCTAATAAGTAAGCGCTTACTTATAGAGCGAAGGAGGTCCACATTTATGTCACTCGTTACACTTACAGATAAGAACACTTTTATTTTTGATCCATCTATCTCTAATAAAAATGAACTCTTTAATTCACTCACTGATGTTTTAAATGAAAATGGTTATTTAAAGAATAAGAAAAAGTTTCTAAAGGATTTATACAAACGGGAAGAAATTGTTTCTACGGGAATTGAGGATGGTTTCGGTATTCCTCACACGCAATCAAAGTATATTAACAAACCGATTATTACATTCGCGAAGACTGCTCATTTATCTGATTACATCGCGCTCGATGATACTCAAATAAACATAGTCTTTCTTATTGCCTTACCACAAAATGCACATCATTCACATTTGGATATTTTGAGTGAACTTGCAAAATTATTAATGGATGCATCTTTTCGACAATCTATTAAAGATGCTAGCACTGCTGATGAAATTATAAAACTATTGTCTGAATAGGAGGGATTTTATGAATATCGTTGGAGTTACCGCTTGTCCCACAGGAATTGCACATACTTACATGGCTGCTGAAAAATTGAAAATGGCGGCACAAAAACTCGGACATAACATAAAAATTGAAACACAAGGATCCAAAACTGATAACGTACTTACTCAAGATGAAATCAATAATGCTGATTTAATAATTTTAGCAGTCGATAAAGATATTGAATTGGATCGATTTCATGGAAAATACATTAAAAAAGTTTCAACTGCTCAAGCGATTAGAGATTCTGAAAAATTAATTGAAGAAGGCTTAAATAATATTGAAGTCATTCACCTCGAAAAGAAAGAGAAAAACAATTCAAATAAGACAGGTATTTATAATCATTTTATGAACGGCGTAAATTATATGCTTCCTTTTGTTATTGCTGGCGGTATATTAATTGCTATTAGTTTCGCATTTGGTATCAACGCTTCAGATCCTGAATCACATGCCTACAACAAATTAGCTGGTGCACTTTCTAAAATTGGTGGCGATACTGCATTCCAACTTATGGTTCCTGCTTTATCTGCTGGGATTGCATCTTCCATTGCTGGTAGAGCTGGGTTTGCTCCTGGTTTAGTCGGTGGTACGTTAGCTACCGTTGATGGTTCTGGATTTTTAGGAGGAATGATTAGTGGTCTGATTTCTGGTTATGTTACTAACATTTTAGCGAATAAAATTAAAGTACCTCAATCACTTTCAGCGCTTTACCAATTGATTGTTGTGCCACTCATTTCGATTTTAGTCGTCGGTCTTGCAATGGTATTTCTCATCAATACGCCTATTTCTTGGTTATTAGACACTTTGACACATTGGTTAAACAATTTCGGTCAATCTTCTGGCATTTTATTTGGATTATTAATTGGTGCAATGATGGCCGCTGATATGGGAGGTCCTATCAACAAATCCATTTCTACGTTTTCAATCGGATTAATGTCTGCCGGTGTCGATGGTCCAATTGCAGCTTGTATGGTAGCCGGTATGACACCGCCATTAGGTTTAGCACTTGCTACTGTATTATTTAAGAATAAATTCACTGTAGAAGAACGCACTTCAGGTAAATCATGTTGGGTATTAGGTGCATCTTATATTACAGAAGGTGCCATTCCATTCGCCGTTGCTGATCCACTCAGAGTTATTCCTAGTCTCATATTAGGTTCTGCAACAGCTGCAGCGATATCAATGGGTGCAGGTATCACATCTCTCGCACCGCATGGCGGCATTTGGGTCATCTTTATCCCTAATGTTATCAACCATTTATTTATCTATCTCATCGCAATCATGAGTGGAATGATTGTCACTGCATTATCTGTAGGATTATTAAAGAAAAAAGTTGCCCCTGCACAAAACTCAAAAATGATTTAAAAACTCAAACAAGGTGGAGATTAAATGTTATATAATATGAAAGATTTACTTAAAGTAGCCAATGAACATCAATTTGCAGTTCCTGCATTCAATATAAGTAGTTTCGATATGCTGAAATCAATAATGGAAGAAGTTGAAAACTTAAACGCCCCAGTTATTCTAGAGATTCATCCTGATGAAATCGAATATTTAGGAAATGATTTTGTATCTATAGTAAGAAGTTATGCCTTAAATAGTAAAGTGCCTGTTGTAATACATTTAGATCACGGTGCTACATTATATGATGTAACACGTGCAATTAGGAATGGTTATACATCCGTCATGATCGACGCTTCAACAAAATCTTACGAGGATAATATAGAAATCACTAAAAAAGTCGTTGAATATGCACATTATGTTGGTGTCTCTGTCGAAGCGGAATTAGGAACAATTGGTAATAACGGCTCAGCTGAAGGTGGTACGAATGAGATTATATATACGGATCCCGATCAAGCTGAACACTTTGTTAAAGAAACAAACATTGATACGCTTGCTGTAGCTATCGGCACTTCTCACGGTCTATATCCTAAAGGCAAACAACCGAAATTAAATATAGACTTATTAAAAGAAATCCATTCAAGATTATCCATTCCTATCGTTCTTCATGGTGGTTCAGGTAATCCTGATAATGAAGTCCAAGAATCCATCCTTCATGGCGTAGGAAAAGTGAATTTAAGTTCTGATTTAAAGAGCGTCTTCTTTGAAGAAGTTAGACAAACATTAATTGATAATAAAAATATGTATGAACCTAACGAAGTTTATCCGAAGGCAAATTCAAAGCTTAAAGAAGTCGTCAAATATAAAATGAACTTATTGAATACTGTTGGAAAAAGCAGTTTATATATATAATCTTTTAAAAAGGCGGACTGTCCAATGCTGAAAATTATTGAAGAACGTCAACAAATGCTCATTAATCATTTGAAAATTGTTCAATTTGCAAGAATACAAGATTTAATTGATTTAGTAAAATATAGTGAAGCAACTGTAAAAAGAGACTTAATCGAGTTAGAAAAGAAAGGGCTAGTCAGAAGAACACGCGGTGGTGCAATGATTATAGATAATCAAAAAATTGACCTACCCTATTTAATGAAAATCATTAATTTTAATGAACAGGACAATAAACATAAACTTGCAGAACAAGCGAAGAACTTAATCAGTGATGATATGGTTATATTTATAGACTCAAGTACGACAACGTTACATCTCATTAAAATGTTATCTAAATTTGAAGGATTACAAATCATCACGAATGGCGTACTTACAGCAACTTTATTATCTGAGTTTACAGATGCTCAAATAAATATTTTAGGTGGATCCGTAGTGAAAAAACGAAATACAATTAATGGATCAAAAGCATTTAATGATGCCTTAACATATAATGCTGATATTTCATTTGTTTCATGTAGAGGATTTGATTTAGAAAAAGGGGCAACCGAGACAAATGAAGGCGAAGCATTTATAAAGCACGCTTTCAGACAAAATTCACAGCACTTAGTGTTACTCGTCACTGAAGATAAATTCCATAACACATTTCTTCATAAAAGCCTTAACTTACATGATATAGATACAATCGTTACAGACTATCAATTATCGAAAAATGAACTCAATTTACTAAAAAGAAATAATATTAATTGTATAAATTAACTTAAAAAGCATGTCGGATGATATCCGACATGCTTTTTAAAATTTATGAAATCCTCGTTTTATTTCTCTTCTCCAACTGCTTTATTAGATCGTTTTTGTAATAACACGCCTAATACGCCAATAACGATGACAGCTGCAATAACACCAGCAAGTCCTAAGAATTTTGCGATATAACCAACAACAATACCTACTGCTAAGAAGTCAGTATCTGAGAATGTTGTTGATGCTGCGCCTAAATCTCCCATAAACGGTAAGAGTAATAATGGCAAGAATGTCACTAATATTCCGTTCAATGCTGCACCTGCAATCGCGCCTTTAATTCCGCCTCTTGCGTTACCAAACACACCTGCTGTCGCACCTAAGAAGAAGTGTGGTACAACACCTGGAAGTATAACAACGCCTCCGACTAAGAACATGATTAACATACCGATGACTCCAGTAATGAAACTTACGAAAAATCCTATAAGTACGGCATTTTGTGCATAAGGAAATACGATTGGACAATCTAATGCTGGTTTCGTATTTGGTACTAATTTCTCTGATATACCTTTAAATGCAGGTACAATTTCAGCTAATATCAATCTCACACCAGTTAAGATAATAAACACACCTGCCGCAAAAGTAACACCTTGAATGACTGAGAATACGATAAAGTTTGTACCATCGCTCAGTTCAGAATGTACAAATTTCGGACCAGCAAATAAAGCTGCAATGATATAAAGTACGATCATCGTTAATGAAATACTGATTGTACTTTCTCTTAAGAAACTTAAACCTTTAGGGAATTTAATATCTTCTGTTGATTTTGATTTCCCAGAAAATAATTTACCTATTTCACCAGCAGCCCAATAACTGACTGTACCGAAATGTCCAATGGCTACCTGGTCTGATCCTGTTATCTTCTTCATTGTAGATTGGCCTAACGCCGGTAAGACAGCCATAATCAGTCCTAAGATAATTGAACCCATAACAACAGTCATCGTTCCTGTAATATTACCGACCGTTAATAGAATTGCTAAAAACGCAGCCATATAAAATGTATGGTGACCTGTTAAAAATATATACTTCAAATTTGTAAATCGTGCGATTAAAATATTCACTAACATACCGAACATCATGATTAATGCTGCTGTTGTTCCGTAGTCTTTTAATGCTATTGAAATGATGGCTTCATTATTTGGCACAACCCCTTGCACGCCAAATGCTTCCTGAAACATCTTCCCAAATGGCTCTAGTGAATTTGTCACAACACCTGCACCGGCACTTAACACTAAGAAACCTAAGATTGTCTTAATCGTACCTGAAGTAATATCAGCTGCTGATTTCTTCTGGACAATAAGACCAATCAACGCAATAAGTGCAACGAGTATAGCTGGTTGACTAAATACGTCTACAAAAAACCCCAATATTGAATTCATAATTGTTTCCCCTTTTCACTTATAATATATTCATTCCTTTTAATTTTTCTTCTAATTTCTTTTGTAATTCTTCTTTGTCTAATATGTTATCAAGAATCACGACTTCACCTAATCTTTGTGCGTTCTCTTCTAAATCTCTTCCACAAATAAATAAATCTGCCATATCTGCACTTGCTGTCATAATATCGCTATGTTCAACTTCAATATCTGCTGGTGCTTGTAAATTTTTCAATGCCTCTTGTGCATTCATCTCTACCATGAAACTACTTCCTAAACCATGTCCACACACTACTAAAATTTTCATATTAATCATTCTCCTTAAATATATTTATAATTTCTGTTTTATTTTTTGCTGCAACTAGTGATGCAACTGTTTCTTTATTACTTAAAATTGTAGCCAACTGTTTTAAAATTTCGAGATGTGCTTCATGATCAATCGCACTTAATACAAACACTAACGTTGCGTAATGACCATTATCCGAAAAATTAATATGTTCTTCTAACTTTAATAAACTTAAACCGACGCGTTGTACATTATCATTCGGTCTCGCATGTGCAATCGCAATTTCAGGTGCGATGACAATATACGGTCCCATATCATGTACACTTTTAATCATTTCATCTATATATTGTTGATTGAAATACTGTTCTTCTAAAAGTGGTTGAGCAGCTATTTGTATACTCTCTTCCCAATCGGTTACTGATTTTTTCAACTGTATATGTTCTTCTAATAATATGTTCGTCAAATTTAGATGCCCTCCTCGCTTTCGCTTACATATTGAATTGTTTTGATTATGTTTTCTTTACTACCTTCAATGAATGCATTTCGCATTTTTTCATCCATTAATATTCGACTCAATTGCCCAAGTGCATTTAAATGCATTTTAGGATGACTTGTTGCTAATACGACGATGACTTTTACTGGATCAAATCTATCATGTCCGAAATCTATGCCATCTTTAAACTGTGTAATCGCCATACTTACCGGTACATTTACATGGTCAAAGTTCGAATGAAGTAATGCGATATTTGGACCAATCACCATGTAAGGTCCAAATTTATCTAAATGATGCATAATGTCTTCACCATATTGCTTATTCACATCTCCAGCATCAACTAATGTTTGGACACTCATTTGAATGGCTTCATCTCTACTAGATGCTTTGCTTTCAACATGGATGTATCTTTCTGGCAACACATCTTTCAAATTTGGACCAACCGACGTATAGCTCGTAATAAATCGTTCTCTATAATCATTAATCATTTCATTAATCTTGTTTCGATCTTCTTTTGTTAAAAATGGAGAAACCTCTATCGTCGGTACTGAAAATCCTTCAACCGGTACTGTTGAAATCATATAATCTACACCATGTGATTTAAGAAATCGTTCAGAAATATCATAGGCTGAAAATGCATCTAATATTTCTAGTTCCGGATAAATATTTGTAATCCGACTTTTCAATAATTGAGACGTACCAATACCCGAGCCGCATAAGAGAATGACTTTAATTTGTACCACTTCTTCATTCGATAATCGTTCTATTGAAGATGCGAAATGTAACGCTAAATATGCGATTTCATCCTCATTAAATGTCACTTGATAATTTTCTTCTAAAATCCAAATATGTTGCTGAATAGCTAACACTAAATCGTAATATTCTTTCAAAATTTCATTTTTTAAAGGGTTCGTATGAGACATATTAAATGTCATCCTATGAATTGCTGGTTGTAAATGCGTAACAAGTCCAGTTGCTAACTTATGATCATGGTTCAAAGGAATACCAATTTGGGCACTGACTTTTTGAATGAGTAACTGCGTTAAATCAGACAATTCATGTTGCGTTTCTTCATCATGATATTTATTCACACGTGCACCTAGTAAATGCAGTGTAATAAATGCCGCTTCACTTTTAGGAAACGCAATATCAAAGACATCCTCTAATCGATTCATCATTTGAATAGCGATTTCAAAAGTTTCAGTCTTGCTCAACCTGTCATATTCATCATCAGGAATCTCAAATACAAAGTCTTCCCTTGCACGATGAATTGCAATAATAATATGATAAATCAGTCCATCAATCGCTACTTGTACTAATTGGAAATCTTGATTGCTTAATGTAGAAATCACAGCACGTCTAATTTTTTCAAGTTCATCCTTTGAAAAAAGATCAATGCCAATCTGTGCAGTAGATTTACGAAAGTACTCATGAACAACGTGCGCATAAGCCTCTCTTAATTTCTGCTCATTACCCTCAATTACAAAACCTTTGTTCCTTTTATAAACTAGCAATAACTCGTAAGATTCTAACCACAGTTGAACTGACTTCAAATCATCCACAACCGTGCGACGAGATACATTCAATAAATCCGCTAAACTTTGAGAACTCATCGGTTTTGAAGATTCGAATAATCTAAGAATAATCTGTTCTTTACGTTCATTTTTAGAATAATGAATATCCAGCTCAACTTGCGCATCACGATGATGATCTTCTCGATACGACACTTTGACGCCTAAACTCTTATTTCGATCAACATTAATATCCAATCGCTTCTGATACGATTCCAAAAATTCTAAATCATATTGAATCGTACGTTCTGAAACTTGGAATAATAACGCCAATTCCGAAATAGTAACAAAGCCATTCTCAGATGATAAATAAGACAACATATTACTTTGTCGTTTACTAAGCAATCAAATAACCTCCCTATGTATATTGTAAGCGTTTCCTAATGGTAGTAGATGTGTAATCTATTTCGTTTTAAAATCCGAAACATTTCACATCTATATTATTGTTAACATTACACATAAAAGCCCGAGGTGTCATTAGGAGAGTGGTGAGGTGGATGTGATGTTGGTGGATGTAGGACATGGAATGTGAGGTGGATTGGGTTTGTTGCTGGGCTTGAGGTTGAGGGTAACTCTTGGATTAACTTCGGCATTAACTCACGACTTGGGCCATTTCTTGGATTAACTCTCGCGTTAACTCACGACTTGAGCCATCTCTTGGATTAATTCCAGCGTTAACTCACGACTTTGGGCATCTCTTGGATTAACTCCAGAGTTAACTCACGACTTAAGGCATCTCTTGGATTAACTTCTGCGTTAACTCACGACTTGGGCCTTCTCTTGGATTAACTTCAGCGTTAACTCACGACTTGGGCTTTCTCTTGGATTAACTTCTGCGTTAACTCACGACTTCGGGCATCTCGTCGCTTAACCACAAAGTTAATCTACGACTTTAGCCATTTCGTCGCTTAATTACAAAGTTAATCTATGACTTCAGGTATCTCATCGCTTAATTCAAAAGTTAATCTACGACTTCAGCCATCTCGTCGCTTAACTACAAAGTTAATCTACGACTTCAGCCATCTCGTCGCTTAATTACAAAGTTAATCTACGACTTTAGCCATTTCGTCGCTTAACTACAGAGTTAATCTACGACTTCACACATCTCGTCGCTTAACTACAAAGTTAATCTACGACTTTACACAACTCGTCGCTTAACTACAAAGTTAATCTACGACTTTACACAACTCGTCGCTTAATTCAAAAGTTAATCTACGACTTTGGCCATCTCGTCGCTTAACCACAAAATTAATCTACGACTTCACCGATCCTAACTACAAAATCTCCAAACAACCTAACTCCACCACACCCACACCGTCTCAAACGTCACAAAAAAACAAAGTTTTATAGCCTCCCAGCTATAAAACTTTGTTTTCTTCATTTAATATTTATAGATTTTCTCCGTTTGTTGCGATGACTTCTTTATACCAATTGTAAGAGTCTTTTTTAGATCTTGCGCCTGTTCCGTTCCCATCGTCATCTTTATCAACATATATAAATCCATATCGTTTACTCATTTCACTTGTAGACATTGATACTAAATCAATTGGTCCCCATGCAAGATAGCCAATCACGTCGACGCCGTCTTGTATGGCTTTTTTAATTTCTTTTATATGTTTTTCTAAGTAATCGATTCTATATGTGTCATGGATGCTTCCGTCTTCTTCGACTTCGTCTTTCGCACCTAATCCATTTTCTACGATAAATAATGGTACATGGTATCTATCCCAGAATTCGTTTAATACGATACGAATACCAATTGGGTCAATTTGCCAACCCCAATCTGACGCTTCTAAATATGGATTCTTCAAGCTATTCATTAAGTTCCCTTCAGTAACTTCTCCTTCTTCGCTATTTGCTGAAAGTAATGACATGTAATAACTAAAGGATATGTAATCCACTGTATATTCCTTCAATGTTTCTAAATCGCCGTCTTCGATTTGTAGTTCAATGTTGTTTTCTTTTAAAAATTGTTTATAGTAGTTAGGATATTCTCCTAATGCATGTACGTCTGTATATAATAAGTTCATTTGATCATCTTGCATTGCTTTCAACACATCTTCTGGGTTACAAGTGTATGGATAGTGTTTCATTCTTGCTAACATACATCCCATTTGTGCGTCTGCATCTATTTCACGTAATGCTTTAGTAGCTAAACTTGATGCAAGTAATTGATGATGTAAAGCTTGGTATGATGCTGCTTTCGGATTATCTAATTGATCTGAAAGAATGCCGCCACCTGTGAATGGTGAGATATTAATGATATTGATTTCATTAAATGTAATCCAATATTTCACTAATCCTTTATAACGATTAAATACCGTCTTCGCATAGTTTTCAAAATGACCGACTACTGCACGATCTACCCAACCGTTATATTTTTCTGTTAAGCCATATGGTGTTTCATAATGGCTCAATGTAACTACTGGTTCTATGTCATAAGATCTTAACGTTTTAAAAACATTTTCATAAAAAGCTAATCCCGCTTCATTCGGCGTTTCATCATATCCATTTGGGAATATTCTAGACCAATGGATAGATAATCTAAATGCTTTGAATCCCATCTCAGCTAATAATTTAATATCTGATTCATAGTTGTAATAGAAATCGATTCCTTCTCGTTTAGGGAATCTTCCTGTGTATTCACCGCTTAGTGTCTTTTGAATCACTTCTGTTGTTACTTCCATATGATTATCTTTCTTGCGTTGTTCTTTAGGTATATATTCTACAAAGTCTGCACTTGATAAGCCTTTTCCATCTTTATCAAAAGCACCTTCAATTTGATTTGCTGCTGTAGCGCCACCCCATAAAAATCCTTCTCTAAATCCAGTATTTGTATTCATCATTAACGTTCCTCCAATTGTTTTGTTTTATAACTTAAATCTTCACCGTTTGTTTGAATAACTTTTTGATACCAGTAAAATGAATCTTTAGGCGTACGGTTTAACGTACCATTCCCTTTATTATCTCTATCTACATGAATAAATCCGTAACGTTTCTTCATTTCGCCACTTCCTGCAGATACTAAATCAATACATCCCCATGATGTATAACCTAATAATTCAACGCCATCGTTGACCGCTTCAATCATTTGTTCTAAATGTTCACTTAAATACTTAATACGATATTCATCATGAATTTGTCCATCTTCTGTAACTTCATCTTTGGCACCGAGACCATTTTCTACTATAAATAATGGCTTTTCATAACGATCATAAATTTGATTCATTGTGACACGTAAGCCGACCGGATCAATTTGCCAACCCCAATCTGACGCTTCTAAATATGGATTCTTCAATGATGCAAAGGCATTACCTGCGCCTTTCTCTTTATTAACTTCATCATCACCACTTTCGAGACGACTTGAATAATATGAGAATGAAATGAAATCGACTGTATGTTCTTTCAATATAGCTGCATCACCAGGTTCTTGATGAATCGTTACATTCAATTCTTCAAACATGCGCTTACTGTACTTAGGATATTCTCCCCTTGATTGCACATCGATAAAAATATACTGTTCACGATTCTTCTTCAATGCGGCTAACATATCATTTGGATGACATGTATTCGGATAAACTTCCCCCGCAGCTAACATACAACCAATTTGGAAATCAGGATTGATTTCTTTACCTACTTTAGTAGCGAGACTTGATCCAATTAACAAATGATGTGCTGCTTGATATTTCATCTGATCTGCTTGCGTTTCATCTTCAATAATTAAACCACCTCCAATAAAAGGAATGTGTAAAATCATATTAATCTCATTATGTGTTAACCAATATTTCACTTTGTCTTTATATCGGTCAAACACCACGCGACTGTAATTGACGAAGAAGTCTACTGTCTTTCGATTATACCAACCGCCATATGTTGTTGCTAAGTGATATGGTGTATCAAAGTGGTTAAGTGTAACTAACGGTTCGATATCATATTCAGCTAATTTATCAAATACTTTGTCATAGAATGCTAAACCTTCTTCGTTCGGTTCTGCTTCATCACCATTCGGAAAAATTCTTGGCCAAGAAATCGACATTCTTAACACTTTATAACCCATCTCAGCGAACAATTTAATGTCTTCTTCATAACGATGGTAAAAATCAATCGACTCGTGACTTGGATAATAATCGAACGTTTCTTGTAATCCTTTTGCTGGATCAAATAATGGGATACGTCTTTCATCACCTGCTGGAAGTACATCAACTAAACTTAATCCTTTACCTCCTTCATCATACGCACCTTCGCATTGATTTGCTGCGATAGCTCCACCCCATAAAAAGTCTTTTCTTAAATTCATTATTATTCCTCCTTATTATAAAATAACGGTTAAAATATGTTTTCCTGTTTCAATTGATTTTGCATCTTCAAGAATGACATCTTTAGCAAGATTTGTATTGGTAACAACAACCGGAATGACTGGATCGTAGCCTTCTTCAATAATGGTTTCTCTATCAAACTCAATCAAAGGTTGTCCAATCTCAATTGTTTCTCCTTGTGACACAAGCGCTTTAAAATACTTACCTTCTAATTTAACTGTGTCGATTCCGATATGAATTAATACTTCTGCACCAGTTTCTGATTTCAATCCAATTGCATGACCGGTTGGGAATAAACTTTCCACAACACCATTGAAAGGTGCGACAACAATATCACTTTCAGGTTGAATGGCAATGCCTTTACCCATCGCTAATGATGAAAATACTGGATCATTTATTGTCGTTAAATCAATAACTTTACCTGTTACTGGTGCTTCTACAAGCACATCATTAACAATGCCTTCGCTTTTAGCTTTTGATGGTTCACTACCTTTATCAATTTCAACTTCATGCTTATCGCTATGTGTTAAATATCCTACGATTAAACCAAGTACGACCGCTATACCTGTTGCGATCAATGACATCCAGAATGCCATATCTAATCCGCTTTTACCGATAAATACTGTATAACCGAATATACCGAGTCCACCCATCATATACATCTTCGTGCCAGCTACACCTATCAATGCGCCAGTGATACCAGCGATAATACAGCTATAAATAAATGGTTTCTTTCTTGGTAATGTAATACCATAAATGGCTGGTTCAGTTACTCCAAACAATCCTGAAATAAATGCTGGGATACTTAATGATTTCAGTTGTTTATTTTTTGTTCTAAATAAGATGCCAAGTACAATACCTGTTTGCGCAAATGATGCTGCAAATGTAATTGGAATAATAAAGTCGGAACCTGCTGTTGAGATGTTATTAATTGCGATGGCAACTAATCCCCAATGCAAACCAAATATTACAAACACTTGCCAGAATGCGCCTAACAATAATCCTGCCACTAACGGACTAAAGTTATACAATGCTAATGCACCAGCGCCAATTAAATTAGCTGCCCATGAAGATATAGGACCAATAATTAAGAATGTTAATGGCACAATAATTAATAAAGTAAAGAATGGTACTAAGAATGTCTTAACAACATTCGGAATAATCGCTTTTAAATATTTTTCTAAGATTGAAGCGGCAAATACCGAAAGTACAATCGGAATAACACTCGACGTGTACGTCATAGAAATGACTGGTATACCTAAAAAGTTTAATGCCGATTCAGATTCAAAGAACGTGTCACTAAATAACATCGCTGCATCTTTGTTACCTGCTGTCATTGCCGCAACGATTGTTGGATAAACGAGTGCAGCCCCTAATGCCATTCCAATAAATTGATTAGATCCAAATTTCTTAGCAGCTGTTAACCCTAAGAATATTGGGAAGAAGTAAAATAGTGAATCTCCAATCGCGTGTAAGATTTGATACGTTCCTGATGTTTCGGTGATCCATCCAAGTGCCATAAATAATGCAGCAAATCCTTTAATCATCCCCGCTGCTGCTAACACACCTAGTATCGGTTGGAAAATCCCTGAAATTAAATCGATAAATCGATTAAATAACGAACCATTACTGAGTGTACCTCCACTATCATTTTCACTTAAATGTGCGACTTTACTGACAGCTTCATATACTTCTGGAACGTGGTTACCAATAACAACTTGATATTGTCCACCAGATTCCATAACTGTAACGATACCTTCCTTATTCTTAAGATATTCTGTATCAGCTTTCCCATGATCTTTCAATTGAAATCTTAATCTCGTAATACAATGTGTAAGAGAAGTTATATTCTCTTCGCCCCCGACTTTCTCTACAATATCCTTAGCTAAATCTTCATATTTCATCTATATCCCTCCAATTTTCGCATAGAAAAAACCCAGAATAATACATACGAATACAAACATTCGTCATGCATTACTCTGGGTTTTGCCTGCTTAAAGTTACAATCCCAAACAACAAATAAATTGATGTCTAAAGTAATTGTTATTAATTTAACCTAATTATAGCGCTTTCATTTATTTTGTCAACGCTTTCATGAAGATTTTAATAATCTTGCGATATGAAGTATTAAATAAACCCTTTCATCATTGGATAAATCATGATTATAATTTTGCTTCAATAGCGTACCAATTTTATCGACACAAATATTAGATTCTACATATTTTTCTTGTAATGATGATAGTAATGACACATCCATAACTTCTTCTAAACTTTCTGTATGAATCAGCCTTTGACTGAAGAATTTCAAATGTGTAATAAAACGTTCATAACTCAACGACTCTTCTGATAAATCTAAATTAAAATGATACCTTACGAGATTAACGATACTTTGTGTAATCTTTGTTATTTCATAAACATTTGAAATAGATTCGTGCATATTTGCATTAACAATATGCATTGCGATGTATCCCGCTTCATCTTTAGGTAATTGAATATCCAAACGTTCAGATACTTTATCAATACCTAATAAACCAATATTAAACTCTTGAGGATAAAGACGTTTAATTTCATATAAGAGCGGATTATTAATGGTCGTTCCTTCTATACAGCGTTTAATCGCATAATTTATATGATCCGTTAAAGCGATATAAATAGATTCAGAAAGCGGTTCTTTAAATAATTGGTTTGCCTCTACTATGATCTCTCTAGAAATAAGCAGGACGTCATCATCTAACTCTTTAATTAAAGTTAACATTCTTTCTTGTTCTTCACTTGTCATTCTAAATACTTTATCAATTTTCTCTTTCTCTAACTGTTGGCCGTTCTTCTTCCCAAAAGCAATACCGACACCCATAACAATTTTTTCTTCCCCATTAATCTTTGAAATGACGACATTATTGTTTAATATTTTCGTTATTTTCATGACATTCACCCTTCTCAATAAATGCACTTGTGTTTCAATTAATTATTATTATAGCAATAATTTGGAATTGTTAAATATTTTAGAACAAAAAACTATACTTACGTTTTATTCTTTGTAAAAACTAACATAGTGGATTGTCTTTTTGGGAGAGCGGCAGCTAACGGGATTGTTTTCACTTTCTATCTCGTTAGCGCGTTATTTCCTCACTTTTTATAGGTTATGTTGGCTTTTTCGCGGTCTATTTGCGCGCTAACGAGATTGTTTTCACTTTCTATCTCGTTAGATTTTTTAACGGGATTGTTTCTCAGATCTATCTCGTTAGCGCATGATTTTCTCACTTTTTATAGGTTATTTTGACTTTTTCGCGGTCTGTTTACCCGCTAACGAGATTGTTTTCACTTTCTATCTCGTTAGATTTTTTAACGGGATTGTTTCTCAGAACTATCTCGTTAGCACATGATTTTCTCACTTTTTACTGTTAATTTAGACTTTTCCATGGGCTATTTATCCGCTAACGAGTTTGTTTTCACTTTCTATCTCGTTAGATTTTCTAACGGGATTGTTTCTCAGATCTATCTCGTTACACTACAATGTTCGCATATTCTATGGTTCTTTTGCGATGACTCCTGTTCATTATAAAAAAGCCAGCAAAGTTTATGACTTTACCGGCACTCTGAGAGCTAACGCTCATATTTAATTATGCTTGTCTACTATTGAACCTACGTGTGTATTCTCTAAAAGTGATAAAGCATTTGTTCTTTTCATCATATAGTTTATATTTCAATGATGCTAAACTATCTTTAATTGTTATCGTTGTTGCGTGATGTAACGGTGGTGTCTTATCATGCGCTTGTTCTAATTCATAGTTTGGAATTCTTGGACTTAAATGATGCACATGATGATAACCAATATTACCTGTCATCCATTGTATGATTTTAGGTAATTTATAGTAAGAACTACCTTCTATCGCAGCTTTAACGTAATCCCATTCTGATGACTCTTCAAAGTATGAATCTTCAAATGTATGTTGAATATAGAATAACCAAATACCTAGCATACCCGCAATAAATAACATTGGGAAAAATACTAACATAAATGGTACTGCACCTACTAAGAAGAACATTCCCACATAAAATGCTAATAGAATGATATTATGCATCCATGTATTTCGTTTTTCTTTTCCTTTGGCGTCTTTATCGTTCATTCGATTTGAAATAAATAATAAGAATATAGGACCTAAGACAAACATCACAAATGGATGACGATACATGCGGTATTTCCACTGCGTAAACTTCGTTGCTTCATGATATTCTTCAATGGTCATAACCCAAATATCACCGATACCACGCTTTTCTAAATTACCACTACTTGTATGGTGAATAATATGTTCTCTACGCCATTTTTCATATGGGAAGAATGTGAGAAGACCAGTAATATTTCCTAGTAAATCGTTATTTTTCTTTTTACTTAAAAATGATCCATGGCAACAATCATGGAATATAATAAATGTTCTAATTAAAAATCCTGATGCAAGTACGCCACATAATATAGATAATGACCAATGTAATGGATATAATAAGAATCCTGCTACGACAATAACGACTAGCGGAATTAATGTATTTATAATTTGAATTGTACTTTTCTTTAAGTTGTTATTTTCAAACGGTTTGACCATTTTTCGGAGCAATTTCTTCTTTTCTTTTTCGATGATTTCCACTTCCTTTTATTCAATAAATATAGAAAAAGGAAGTACTTGAATGAATCAAGTACTTCCATCTCTATTACTTATCATATAGCATAATATTGCTCTTTACAATCAATATCCATTTGTATTTTTTTAAAATTCATACAAATAATTTGTTTGATTTTAATAATAAATTATTACTTGGTCATAATATGTGATATAAACCTTGTCATAGTCACGTTTTACAACATAATTTCAAACGCTTCCATTTACCAAATAATATTTTTCACTGCATCATCATTCAGTGCTTTAACTATTTCTGAAACTAATTTTACTGCATTTAAATAATCTTCTTTATGAAGTATAGAAACATTTGAATGCATGTAACGTAATGGCACGCCGATGGAAATGGTAGGTGTCCCTTCATTTGCCACATGGATACTACCAGCATCTGTACCGCCACCGGTAATTGTATCCCATTGAAGATCTATTTCTTTCTCTTTAGCAACATTTTTAATAAACGTTCTTAAACCGACATGACCAATATTGGATCCGTCCATTAATATCACAATTGGGCCATTACCTAATTTAGTATCGTGGCCATTACCTGATAAACCAGGTGAATCATGTGCAATACCAACGTCTACTGCAATTGATAAATCCGGTTTAATTTTATTTGCAGCAACTTTCGCGCCACGTAAACCTACTTCTTCTTGTACTGTTGCACCTGATACTAAATGAATGCCTAGAGACTCATTCTTTAGTTCACGAAGAACATCAACACTTAATGCACAACCGAAGCGATTATCGAATGCTTTCGCAGTTAAATAGTTACTGTTTCCTAATTCTTCAAATTCAGAATAAGGTGTAACCATATTTCCTAATTCAATTCCTAAACTTTCCGCTTCTTCTTTATTATCTACACCTATATCGATGAACATTGCTTTAATATCTACTGGTTTCATACGTTCTTCAGGACTGAGTACATGTGGTGGTTTCGAACCAATAACGCCTCTGATTTCTTTACCCTCATCCGTTGTGATTGTTACTTTTTGAGATAACATCACTTGGCTCCACCAACCACCGATTGGCGTGAATTTGATATAGCCGTCTGGGTCTATTTGTGTAACCATAAATCCAATTTCATCAAGGTGACCAGCGATCATGATTGTCTTAGATCCCTCTTTACCCTTCTTCTTACCGAATATCCCACCTAAGTTATCTTCAATAATTTCACCACTGACTGGTTCTAAATATTCTCGCATTTGCGCTTTAACTTGATGTTCGTAACCTGCGATACCATTAATATCTGTTAACGTCTTTAATATTTCTACTGAATTTCCCACTTAAAAACCCCCCTATTATTTGTATAACATATCCATAATATCACTATTTTGAGCATTGCTACTAGGAACAAGCCTTTACATTAAAAAGGTCACGACAAGGTTATTCACCTTACCATGACCATTGATATATCATCACTTCTAAATCATTGTTTCAAATGAATCTCTCACTTGCGGTACACTTAAGCCAACAATTACTTGGACATTCGTACCACTCTTCGCAACACCATGAGCCATTTGATTCTCAGTGAAATAAGCATTGTCTTTAACAAGACTTGCATCTTTCACAGTAACTCTTAATCTAGTCGCACAATTCGTTACATCCTTGATATTATCTTTACCACCTAATCCTTCTAAATAGTATATGGCTTTTGTATCATATTCAGATGCATTGTTATCTAATCTTGTATCCGCTTCACTACCTTTTTTCGCTTTGTAATCTGCTTTAGTAAATAGTTTTGCTTCACCATCATCAGATACTCTACCTGGTAAAGGTACGTTAAACTTCTCAATAATAAACTTAAATACAAAGAAGTAAATTGCGACAAAGATGATGCCGATAATAAACTGCGCAATATACGTGTTTCCATGGTTTTGGAATAATGGAATCCAGTTGATTGCTGCAATTTCAATTGCACCACCGCCTTGAATACCAACAACACCAAATAAATACATAATTGTTACCATCGTTGCTCCAAGTAACGCATGAATTAAGAATAAATATGGAGCAATAAATAAGAATGTAAATTCTAATGGTTCAGTAATTCCTGCAAAAATAGCTGTCAAACCTGCTGGAAGCACGAGTGCTAATACTTTTTTCTTATTTTCTTTAGGTGTAGATGCATACATTGCTAATGCAATACCTAAACAACCGAATATTTTAATATTACCTTGTAGTAAGAATCCATATGGGTAAAGCTCTTTCAATGATTTTTTAGAATTTGAGAAATCTGCTAAATGTTCGATCCAGTATGGTTTTAATCCACCATTTACAACTGCAGGTCCGTACTCAAACGGCGTGTAAATAAAGTGATGCAAACCAGTTGGAATTAATATTCTTTCTAAGAAGTGGAATAACCAAACACCGACAAATCCTGAATGCAACATTACACCTTGTAATGATGCGATACCATTCTGTACAGATGGCCATACCGCACATACAATAAATGCAATTGGGATCATAATAAAGAATCCTATCATAACTACGAATGGTAACCCTTGGAATATACCTACCATTTCAGGTAATTTCTTATCGTAGAAACGATTATGTATCCAAATCACGATTGCTGAAATAAAAATGGCACCAATGATACTAGTATCTAACGTCGCTATCCCCGCTATTTCTTTCACGCCCGTTACATTTTCAACACCTTTAGATAAATCCACGCCGAATGTTTTCGGCCAAAGTGTTAATATCGCATTAACGAAATTGTTGAATACAAGATAAATCATTAAAGCAGCTAACGTTGCTCTACCTTGTGCTTTTTTCGCCAAAGAAATTGGTAAGCCAATTACAAATGCTAATTCCATATGATTGAATATTGTCCAACCACCCGCTTCGATTAAGCTCCAAATCTTAAACCACATCGTCCCTTCATTTGCGATGTCACCCATGATATTTGGATTTTTAAATAAAGTTGCAAATCCTACAACAATACCAAAAAACGCAAATAACAAAACTGGAACTATCATGGCACTGCCAAATCGTTTAATTGCATTCATATTATAACCCCTTTTCTGTTTCTGATTATCTCTACATTATAGGAAACGTTTTCATTTGCCAATACGTTTGACGTAATTAGAAATCACATAGTAAAATTAGATTATATTTTCAAAACCTGAAAATTTTTTCAACTTGAATGGAGGCGTACTATGATTCTGGATAAATTGATTAATGAACATTATCAACAATTAAACGATAATGATATACATATCATACAGATGATCAATAAAAACATACATTTGATACATCGCTTAAAAATACAAGAAATCGCAGACATATCACATACATCTATCTCCTCAATTCATCGATTATCAAGAAAACTTGGATTCGACGGTTATAGTGATTTCAAAGCTTATATCAAGTTAAATAAACAAACTTCAAAGCCATCAACAGATATAATAGAAAAATTAGAACAAGATATGCTTCAAACATTGAAGCATTTAAAAATGATAGACTTCGATTTCATAAGTGAACAAATCGATCAATCGCCGAACATCTATATTTACGGTACAGGTGTAGCACAGTTAAATGTAGCGAGAGATGCACAAAGACATTTTCTTTCAATCCATAAAAAAGTCATGGTCCTCAACGATGAAACTGAACTTAAAATCGTAACAGATCAAATGAAAGAAAATGAGTTGTTATTTATTATTTCACTCTCTGGAGATACATCACATCTTAAAGAGAATATTGAAATACTTCGAACAAGAAACATACAATATATTTCAATCACAACATTAAAAGATAATTACTTAGCTCAGAATGCAAACTTCAATATTTACGTTAATAGCTCACCTATAAATCTATTCAACTACATTTCATATTCAAGTTTCTTACCATATCATATGGTGTTTGAAATCATCATTCGTAAGTATAGCGAATGGAAGACCTCACACTAGCAGAGGCTTCATGACAACCACATTAGACATCCGTCAGTCTACAGCAAGACTGACAGCAGACTTAAAAAGGGGCTGAAACATAATGTTTCAGCCCCTTTTAATAAATTATTTTTATAGATTTATTCATTCTTTTTCACACTAAAATAAATAAATAAACCTATTTCAAATAACATTAAAACAAACCCTATTACCCCTATTGTCTGACTATACATAACATAAATACTATAGGCTATCATAAAAGTAAGTATGCTAGATAATAAATATAACCACCTATTTTCTGATTTTAACAACTTATTTTCTTCTCCTTTGGTCTCCACCTAAAAATAATCCTCTACTGACTAGTATTGCCAAACGAAATAAATGTCCCATAGGTAACATCCCCTTTATTATAATCAAACTCCCACATAATTATCAATATTACCCATAAAATGAAATAATTTACTTTTTTAAAGTTATTATAAACGAATAAACCTAAATTACAAAAAGTTCTATTATTATACTCAAAACAGCTATTCTAAGCATTTTTTTCGCTGACTCCTGCGGGAACAGCATGATTCGAAGACTACAGGCTGAGAACATGCCCGCGGAAAGCATGCGCATAAAAAAATGCCGACAAAGTATCTAACTTTGTCGGCTTCTGAATTAATTTTGTATTTCTACATTATTATATCTATTATTCTTTATTCATTTGCATCAATTCATCTGCTGTAAATTGTACATCAGTACCTATAATAATTTGTATGTTTTTATCACTAATTATTTTGTTACCTAAAGCACCTGATTTTTTAATTTTATCTTGATCTACAATTCCTGTATCTTTAAGCGTTAGTCTCAATCTTGTTGCACAATGATCAATGGCTTCGATATTGTCTTCTCCACCGATTGCTTCATAAATCAATTTTGTTTTGTTTGATACTTTAGCTTGACCACTTGCTCCTGAATTCACACTATTATCGTCTTCACTTACTTTAGCCGCTTCTTCCATCAATCCATCTCTACCTGGTGTCTTCAAATTAAATGTGCGAATTGCGAAATCAAATACGACGAAGTAGACAACGCCCATGATAAGTCCGAGCAATAATAACATCAATGGTTTATTCGCAATTGGTATGCTTAAGCTGAGCAAGTAATCAATCAACCCTGCACTAAATGTAAATCCTGCTGTCCAATGGAATGTCGCTGCAATAAACATCGAAATACCCGTTAACACTGCATGGATACCAAATAACATTGGTGCCACTACTAAGAATGAAAATTCTAATGGCTCTGTAATCCCTGTTACGAATGAAGCAATACCTGCCGCTAACATTAATGAACCGACAACTTTTTTATTACGTTTTTCAGCATTTTTCCAAATAGCTAATGCTGCTGCTGGTAAACCGAACATCATAATTGGGAACAGACCACCTTGATAACGTCCTGTGATTCCTTTTTCCCCTGTACTTGACCAGAAGTTTGAAATATCGTTAATACCTGCAATATCAAACCAGAATACTTGGTTTAACGCATGATGTAAGCCAAATGGTAATAATAATCTATTAAAGAATCCGTATAAACCTGCGCCTAATGGTCCAAGTTTAGAAATCATTTCCCCGAAACTTACAAGACCATTATATACAGGTGGCCATAACCACATTAATAATAGTGAAATCACTAACATTGCTGCTGCTGATAATATTGGTACCAATCTCTTCCCACTAAAGAATGAAAATGCAGTTGGCAATTTCGTATCTTTAAATCGATTATAAATTGCTGCAGTAACTAAACCACAAATGATTCCGATAAATACATTACTAATTCCCGTGAATGATAAATCGACCTTATCTGGCGCGACGTGCAATACTTTTGCCATTGATTCAGTCTTCAATACGTTTGTAACGACTAAGAATGATACGAGCCCACTCAATGCAGCTGCACCATTCTTATCTTTCGACATCCCAAATGCTAAACCTACTGCAAATAAGATCGGCAAATTATCAATAACCGACAATCCACCATTGGCTAAAAATATCGCCACTCCATTCCCCTTACCGTTAATTGCACCAGAGTCAATGAATGATGCTATCCCCAATAGCAAACCTGCTACCGGTAAAATTGATATCGGCAGCATTAATGACTGTGCAAACTTTTGCATATAACCTTTCATAATAACGTCCCCCTTTTTTCTTTAAACGCTTACATACTATTGTAAATATATTTCCTCTAAAATGAAAGATAGGAGTGAAACTATATCTAAATATATTTACTAGATTCCAAAGTTTCACTCCTGAATTTATCAGCAAAAGCTAATTATTTATTTACTTTTTTAACTACAGATGATTTCAATCCGATTTGACCGAATCCTGGTATTTTACAATCAATATCATGACCATCTTCAGGATCTACTAGTTTAATGCCTTTAACTTTCGTTCCTTGTTTAATTGAGTTAGATGATCCTTTAACTTTTAAATCTTTAACGACAGTAACTGTATCTCCGTCTTGTAATTCGACACCGTTAACGTCTTTGATCACAGCTTGATCTGTATCTTCAGCATCGTCTCCGTTTGCTGTCCATTCGTGATTACACATAGGACAAATCAATAATGCGCCATCTTCATATGTGTATTCAGAATCACACTGTGGGCAATTTGGTAATGTGTTTTCCATGTTTCTACCTCCGAGAATATATCATTTCTAATATAATTTACCATAATTTCATTGAATTAGGGACTTTTTTATACAATTTATTAATCGTGTTTCATCATTATATACGAAGTTATTTTTTTGATTTTGGAATCCTTTTTATGACTAGCAAATTCATACATTTCAGCAAAATGCATCGGCTTACCTGAACGATCAATCATCGTGCCATGTATAGATGCTTCTTTACCATGTGATAATATTGATTTTATTTCTAAACTTTTTACCATTTCTGTATATGCTTGCAGCTGTTTGATAAACGCATCTTTACCAGTTAATTCAAATTCACCAGGCACTTCCCAAATTAAATCATCTGTTAGCCAAGATTCTACTGCTTTTATATCTCCTGCCGTGGATCCAACGACGATATCTCTAACAATTCTTCTCTTTGGTGCATTGTCACAATTTAAATCTCCACGTACAACAAATTTCAAATGACTTAAATCTTCATCAAGTTTATTAAAATTCAAACCCTTTTCCTGTAACGCCTCGTTCAAAATTCTAATCGCCTTTGGTCCTACACCGTGCAAATTTGATAAATTCTGCTCATCAAATTGTGCTACTTCCTCTAATGTTGAAACATTAATTTCATTTAATGCGCGTGTTGCTGGTTGACCTATTTTAGGTAAGTTTGTCATATCGTACAACTCCTTTTTTGAAATGGCATTCAGTTCAAATTAATTGTTTCTGTATTTCCGATTTCTTCTTTAATATACCCTTTCAATCATGCATTCACAACTGATGACACATAAAACAAAGGGAGCGGGACAGAAATCTAATTTATTTAAAAAAGATTTCGTAGTCCCGCCCCTGCAAGGATGACTAGATACTAAAAGAGGCTGAGACATTATTAATGTCCCAGCCTCTTTGTTTTTGAAGTTAGAATATAAAAATTTAAGAATATGTACCATGTTCATGCGCTTGCAATTAAAGTCCTAATGCAGTGATTAAATCGACAATGGGTTGTAAGATGCCTGTTAACATGATATCCCCTCCTTAAATTTAAGTTAATTTCATTTTACAACTATTATTTTCAAAAATAAAAAATGCGTTAACTTATGTTACTCAACGTGTTAAATAACATTACTTCTGTATTGTATTAAACGATCGTGCTAGCTATGATTAAATTATTTTATGTATTCGCTTACTAGTAGATAATGTCAGAGGTTTCTTCACTTTATAGTCAAATTCTCCACGTTCATTCAAATGCATATTTGGAAAAATAGTAGTATAATGCTTTTTATATTGTTTTTTCAAATTAAACTGTTACATAAGCGTTTTTGGAAATTAAGGAGAGCGAAAAGAAATGGAAGATCACGAATTAAAAAGAAGTATGTCAAATCGGCACATACAGTTGATTGCTATTGGTGGCGCAATTGGTACCGGTCTTTTTCTGGGCGCAGGTAAAAGTATTTCATTAGCCGGCCCATCAATTTTATTTGTATATATTATTATAGGATTTTTCTTATTTATTATGATGCGTGCATTGGGAGAACTGTTACTTTCAAATAGTAACTACAATTCATTCATCGATATTGCCGAACATTATTTAGGCCCATTGTTTGGATTTTTAACAGGTTGGACGTATTGGTTCTGTTGGGTAGCAACCGGTATCGCTGATATTACAGCTGTAGCTAAATATATTCAGTTTTGGTATCCTGACGTACCCTCTTATGTATCCGCAATTGCAACAGTTGTTCTATTGTTAGGATTAAACTTGATGACTGTTAAATTGTTCGGAGAAATCGAATTTTGGTTTGCACTTATAAAAATTATTGCCATTGTCTTATTAATTGTCATTGGCTTGTGGCTCATTTTAAACGGCTTTAAATCAAGCACTGGTATACAATCAGGATTCCACAATTTATATTCTCATGGTGGTATGTTCCCTAACGGTGCAATGGGCTTCTTGTTGGCCTTCCAAATGGCTGTATTCAGCTTTGTTGGAATTGAACTTGTAGGTGTTACTGCACGTGAGACAAAAAGTCCTGAAAAGAATTTACCTAAAGCTATCAATTCTCTTGGAATACGTATTTTAATCTTTTACGTATTAAGCTTACTCATCATTATGAGTATCACACCTTGGAATAAGATCGCTCCAGAAGAAAGTCCTTTTGTTAATTTATTTGTACTAGCGGGAATTCCAGCTGCAGCAGGTATTGTTAACTTCGTCGTATTGACGTCTGCAGCAAGTGCAGCGAATAGTGGATTATTTAGTAATAGTCGTATGGTTTATGGACTTGGACAAACGGGGCATGCACCTAAAGGGTTAAGCAAGGCGAATAAACGTGGTGTTCCATACCCAGCATTAATATTCTCTGGCGTTGTATTATTCTTCGCTGCGATATTAAATTACTTCATTCCAGATGATGTATTTACACTCGTAACAACATTAGCGACCATCTTCTTTATATTTATTTGGTCAATCATCTTAATTTGTTATATTAAATTTAGAAAAGAAGATGCTCAATTACATGAGAAATCTAAATTTAAAAATCCATTTGGCGTGATAGGATCATACCTTTCATTAGTATTCTTCGCATTCGTACTTGTTATCTTATTCTTTGCTGAAGATACACGTACCGCATTAATATACTCACCATTATGGATCATATTATTATTAGTGGTTTATTATATGAATAAACGTAAAAAATAAAATATTAAAGCATCAAGCCTCAGTTAGTAAATGAGGTTTGATGCTTTTTTTGTTATCATGTTTATATATAGAAGATACGAGCAAAAAATTAAGGAGTGATATGATGTCATTTTCATTACTTTTACCAATAGTTATTATGTTAGCAATCATTATCATCGGATACGTATTCATTAAATTATTTATGGATTAAGTTGGATACTGGGTGATTGGGTTGGCTGGGGCGTCTCTTGGATTAACTTTCGCGTTAACTCACGACTTGGCTCTTTTCTTGGATTAACTTCTGCGTTAACTCACGACTTGGGCCTTTTCTTGGATTAATTCCAGCGTTAACTCACGACTTGGCTCTTTTCTTGGATTAACTTCTGCGTTAACTCACGACTTGAGCCTTTTCTTGGATTAATTCAGGAGTTAATCTACGACTTACCCAATCTCCTCGCTTAATGCAAAAGTTAATCTACGACTTCACCCATCTTGTCGCTTAATTCAAAAGTTAATCTACGACTTCGACCTTCTCGTCGCTTAATTCAAAAGTTAATCTACGACTTCACCCATCTTGTCGCTTAATTACAAAGTTAATCTACAACTTTGACCAACTCGTCGCTTAATTCAAAAGTTAATCTACGACTTCGACCTTCTCGTCGCTTAATTCAAAAGTTAATCTACGACTTCACCCATCTTGTCGCTTAATTACAAAGTTAATCTACAACTTTGACCAACTCGTCGCTTAATTCAAAAGTTAATCTACGACTTCGACCTTCTCGTCGCTTAATTCAAGAGTTAATCTACAACTTCGACCTTCTCGTCGCTTAATTCAAGAGTTAATCTACAACTTCACTCATCTCGTCGCTTAATTCAAAAGTTAATCTACGACTTCACTCATCTCGTCGCTTAATTCAAAAGTTAATCTACGACTTCAACCTTCTCGTCGCTTAATTCAAAAGTTAATCTACAACTTCAACCTTCTCGTCGCTTAATTCAAAAGTTAATCTACGACTTTAACCATCTCGTCGCTTAATTCAAAAGTTAATCTACGACTTTAACCATCTCGTCGCTTAACTACAAAGTTAATCTACAACTTCAACAACACTACATCATAATTTACTACAAAAAATAAACACACCGCTTCAGACACTGATTATTCAGCGTTTGAAGTGGTGTGTTTTCTTTTCCTAATCTTTATATATTGCCTATTGATAAATATTTTGTTTCTAAATATGGTTCAATTCCTTCAATACCGCCTTCACGACCATATCCACTTTCTTTAAATCCTCCGAATGGGGCATGTGCTGCTGATGGTGCACCATCATTCCAACCTATCACGCCATAATCGAGTTTGTTATAAATATTAAATCCTGTTCGATAATCATTCGTGAAGAAGTAAGCAGCCAATCCATATTCTGTATCATTTGCGACTTCTATAATTTCATCTAAATCGTCATATGTCATAATTGCTGCTATTGGACCAAATGTTTCTTCATGCATCACTTTCATATCTAAGTTCGCATTTCGAATCACCACTGGTTTTAAGAAATTGCCACCGATTTTCAACTGATCAATTGGTTGTGATGTCTCTCCACCATTTTCAATCGCATCTTCAATATGATCAATTACTTTTTCAACGGCTTGTTCGTTGATTAATGGACCCATGTCTACGTCTTCTTCTAATCCGTTACCTACTTTTAAAGCATGTACTTTCTCAGTAAGTAGTCGTGCATATTCTTCTTCGATATCTTGATGAACGAAGATTCTATTTGCACTAATACAAGTTTGTCCTGAATTTCTAAACTTCGTAGCAATCGTTTGATTTACTGCCAATTCTAAATCTGCATCTTTATGAACAATGACTGGTGCTAAGCCACCTAATTCCATCGTTACATTTTTAACAGTATCTGCTGATGCTTTGATTAAACTCTTACCGACTGGTGTTGATCCTGTAAAAGTAATCTTCTGTACGATTGGGCTTTCTGTGAAAATACGTCCTGCATCGCGACCACTTAAAATCACATATTGAATCGCATCTTCAGGTATACCTGCTTCATGCGCCAACTCTACCATTCTAATTGTCGTTAATGGCGTTTCCAATGCAGGTTTACATACGATTGTACAACCTGCTGCTAAAGCTGGTGCCATTTTTCTAGCAATCATTGCTGCTGGGAAGTTCCACGGTGTAATCGCGCCAACGACACCAACAGGGAATTTATCTGTAATAATTTTTTTATTTGGATTATTCGCTGGTATCGTTGAACCATAAACACGTTTTGCTTCAGCTTCATACCATTGAATATAACTATTAGCATAAGCTACTTCACCTAACGCTTCTTTATATGGCTTACCATTTTCTAAAGTAATCAACTCAGCTAATTCTTCTTTATGCTCATCGATAAGTTGATACCATTTTAATAATCGAGCTGAACGATCATGTGCATCAAGTTCGCGCCAAGATAAAAATGCTTCGTGCGCTTTTTCGATTTTTTTATTTGCTTCTTCTTCTGTTGTAAAATCAACTGTTTTGACGATTTCATTTGTTGCTGGATTGTAAACGCTGTGCTGTTTCAAATGCTTCATCCCCTTTTGGTTTAGTTAAATAAAGAACTGCAGCTATACCGTACCAAACAAATACAATAATCCATTCATGTGGCCATACAAGTGATGATGGCATACCAGGTAAATAAATCGAGATAAATGCGATACTTAAAATCACGGCAATCCATCCGACAAGTTTACCACTTTTAATTTTATATGGACGTTCTAAGTTTGGTTCACTTTTTCTTAGTTTTAAGAATGAGAATGCTACAAGTAAGTAACCTAATACAACACCAATACCACCTGCATCAACAATCCAAACAAGTGCTGGTCGACCTAATAACGGTGCGATAAATGCCAACACACCTAAGAATAAAATACCATGCGTTGGTGTTTTATATTTTGGATGTATATATGCAAACCATTTAGGTATCATGTTATTTTTAGCCATTGCATATAAGATACGGCTACCACCGATAATAAATGCATTCCAACTTGTAATAATACCTGCAACGCCACCTAGTACAAGCAAGATGCCAAATCCACCTGATCCAAATAGATTCGCCATTGCATCAGCAGTTGCTAAATTACTAGATTTTAATTGCGCTGGTGTTAATCCTGTTGCTACACCGAATACAATTAATAAGTAGAAAATAACAGAAGCAATGATAGAAATGACAAGTATGCCACCAATTTTCTTTGATGGTGCTTTCACTTCCTCTGCAATTTGAGGAATAACATCAAATCCTACAAATAGGAACGGAATCATAATCAGTACAGACATCGTACCGCCTACACCATTTGAAAATAACGGTTTTAAATGTGTGAAGTCACCATTAAATCCTGCACCACACACAAGCATTAGTCCCACACCGACAATAAATATTGTAAATACCGTTTGCATAATTGCTGCTGGTTTTACACCGAAATAATTTAATGAAGTTAAAATAATACTACCAATTGAACCAATTAATACCCATGTTAAGTAAACATCCCAACCTGCAATATTCCACAAGAGTCCTTTATGTTCAAAAGGAATGACGTAGTCGATAACAGTTGGTAATGCTACTGCTTCAAATGTAATAACGGAAACATATCCAAATAATACAGACCACCCTGAGAAAAAGGCTACGCCAGGACTAAATGCTTTCTTAACAAACACAAATCCCCCACCTGTTTCGGGTATTGCTGAAGCGAGTTCAGCATATGTTAATCCGATAAATATTACGAGTAAACCACCCAGTACAAATGCGATGACACTTCCTAAAAATCCTGCCTCTGATATCCATTCTCCCGAAAGAACAACCCAGCCCCATCCGAGCATTGCTCCAATCGCAAGAAATAATACATCTACAATATTCATTGATTTATTAAATTGAGAACTCATATACATACCCCATTTTTATTAGTCTTATATTTTTCTTATAGACTAGATTCTAATATAGATAATCCTTTGTTTAGTTCTTCTTCAGTAATAACTAATGGTGCTAAGAATCTAATCACATTACCATTAATACCTGCAGATAACAATAACAATCCTTGTTCGTTTGCCGCTTTAACGATTTGTGCTGTCTTAGCTTTATCTGGTGCTTGCGTTTCTGGATTAACGATTTCCATCGCTACCATCGCACCTAATCTTCGAATATCTCCAATATAATCATGCTCTAATTTGTATGATTTTAATGTCGATTCTAAAGTTGCACCTAGTTGTTCAGCTTTTGCATTTAAATTTTCTTCTTCAATAATTTCAATTACTTTAAGTGCCGCTTCACAAGCAAGTGGATTTCCTGCATATGTACCACCAATTTCACCTGGATTTGGACTATCAATAATTTCACTTCTACCAACAACGCCACTTAATGGAAATCCTGCAGCAAGTGATTTTGATACAGTCATCAAATCAGGAACAATATCAAAATGTTCAATCGCAAATGTTTTACCTGTACGAGCAAAACCTGTTTGTATTTCGTCAGCGATAAACACGATGCCATGTTCTTCACAAATTGCTTTTAACGCTTGCATAAATTTTTTGTCAGGAATGATAAATCCGCCTTCACCTTGAACTGGTTCAATAACCACACAAGCGACTTCTGAAGGATCTACCGTTGCAATAAAGAAATTGTTCAAGTCTTTAATAACTGAATCAATATATGATTCATCACTTAGTCCTTCTGGCTTGTCAGCTAAATATGGATATGGTGCTTGATATACTTCTGGTGCAAATGGTCCAAATCCAAATTTATATGGCTTAACTTTACTCGTCATAGACATTGTTAAATTCGTTCTACCGTGGAAACCTCTTATAAATGAAACCACTTGTTGTCTACCTGTATATTTACGTGCAATTTTAACTGCATTTTCTACAGCTTCAGCACCTGAGTTTAATAGTACTGTTTTCTTCTTATGATCACCTGGTGTAATTTCCGCTAATTTCTCAGCTAATTTAATATAGCTCTCATACATAATCACATTAAATCCAGGTAAAATAAATCTTTCAAGTTCGTTTTTTAAATGTTCAGTTATTTTAGGATGTGAATGACCGACGTTCAATGTTCCAATTGCCCCTGCAAAGTCAATCCATTCTTTACCTTCATTATCAGTAACTGTTGCCCCTTTAGCAAAATCAGCGATATGTGTATTACCGTTACCTACACCTCTTGCTACATATTCATTTCTTAACGCTACTAATTCTTCTTGTGTTTTACCCATCTAAAATCCCTCCTATTGTTTATTTAGTACATCTTAAAAAATTATTGGTATAATGAAAAGTACCAGTTTTTAATTTCAAATGGTACCAGAAGGGGTGGTTTTGTGGAACATTCTTACAAATATAGAGAAATTTATCTTAAATTAAAACAAGATATCCTATCTCAACAATATAGCAGTCATCAAAAATTGCCTTCCAAGAGACAATTAGCTAACGATCAAAACGTAAGCATTAACACCGTTAAAAATGCGTACGAGCAACTTTTTGCAGAAGGATATATTTATACAAAAGAAAGACAAGGCTATTTCGTCGAAGCTTTGAACCAACTCATTATACAAGACGAACAAATAACTCAACCTTTAAATACACAATCGATAGAACTAAACTCAACATTCCAATATTCTTTTTCTCATATGACAACAGACATCACTGAATTTCCGATTGATGTTTGGTCTAAACACGTTAAAGAAGCGTATTATCAATTCAAAAATGAAATGTCTGAAATACCACCTTTTAAAGGTCCGTTTGAATTAAGACAATCCATTGCTCAACTCATTTCGTATAAACGTGGTGTCGTATGTCGTCCAGAACAAATTATTATCGGTTCAGGAACAGGAAATTTATTAAGTACATTGTTTCAAACATTTGCATCACATCAAAAAATTGCTATCGAAAATCCAGGTTACTCTCGTATGAGACAATTATTTATAAGCATGGGACAAGAAATCATAAATGTCCCACTTGATAAGAAAGGTTTATCTGTTAATCATATCAAATCTAATCAGCCTGACTTTATCGTTACGACGCCTTCACATCAATTTCCAACAGGCACAATTATGCCGATTTCAAGAAGGATTGAGTTGCTCAACTGGGTAACTGAGCACAATAAATTCATCATAGAGGATGATTATGATAGTGAATACAAATATGGAACAGATAATATCCCTTCATTATATAGTTTAGATAAAAACGATCGCGTCATATACTTAGGTACCTTCTCGAAGACGTTGATGCCAAGTTTAAGAATCAGTTATATGATTTTACCGCAACAACTATTATATCCATTTGATTTGGCGACTCACACATCAATCACAGATTTAAGTTCAATCAACGCCTACGCATTACACTTGTTTATTAAGTCAGGCAACTATGAGAAATATATACGTAAAATGCACCACATCTATTCAGAAAAAAGAGAATGCCTATTAAAAACACTAAAAAAATCATTCAAAGAAGACATTTCTATATACGATATGAAAGCAGGACTGCATTTTCTATTGAACATCAAAACAAACCACAGTTACGGAACAATAGAACAAAAAGCCTCCGAAAAAAATATCGAATTATATACTTTAAGACGCTTCATGGTTGATGAACCGCCAGAATCAAATCAAAAGACACTTATTATTGGTTTTGCAAAAATCAAATTAGAAGACATAGAACCTGCTGTACTCAAGTTGAAAGAAATATTTAATGAAGATTGAAATACGCTCAACAAACAAAAAAGTTGGATGTGACTATCATCCAACTTTTCCTATTTCTACTATAATATATTAAGTTTATAACTTGTCTTACTTTGGTAAGTTTGTCCTTTTTTCAAAATAGAAGGTGCTTGGTCTTCAAGCAAATGAATATCATCTGGAATTGACTGTGCTTCTAATGTGAATCCTGCATGTTCTACAATAGATTGTTCTTGATCATTCCAATCAACATCATTCAATGTAAACAATACAACATAATCATGATCAGTATTCATTTCTACTTCTAATGTTTCATACGATACTTTAAATGGCTGTTTCTTTAAATCTATCGGGTGGTCTAAACCGTTATACTGATTAATTTGTGGCAAGTCACTTTCAAAAATATCTTTGAACGTTAAACTCTCTTTAGTTAATATTTCATTAATATCGTCTGTTTCTTTCGATTCCACAATTTGATCATCATTTAAACGGTACATTTTAATGTCATTTTGAATGGTATGATTATCAATTGTATTTTTTTCTTTATTCAAATTAAAATACACATGATTCATTGGATTAAATAATGTATCTTCTGTACTTGTTGCTTCATATTCAATATGCCATTCTTTTTCAATCAAATCGTAACGATGTGTGATTTTAATATCCATATCACCTGGGAAATGATCAATTGAAGATTTTAATTCTACTGAGTAAATCACTGAAACGGCTGTTTCTTCATTAACAATATCGTAATCACAAATGTGTGTATGCAAACCATGTGATCCACCATGAAGATTATGTTTACCATCATTTTGTTCTAATTGGTAACTTTCACCGTTCAAATCAAATATAGCGCCATCAATACGTCCACCATATCTTCCGACAGTTGCTCCGAAGAAATAAGGATTCTCTTCATAATATTTAATAATATCGTCCTGTTTAGTCGGTCCTAATATAACCGATTGCCCATTCACTTTCCAATCAACGATTCTCATTCCAAAATTCGTAAATTTAATTTCTGATTGGTCATCATAAATTGTAATTAAATCGATATTTTTATTTTCATCTAATACTTCAATATTAAAAGCCATATACTTGCCTCTATTCTATATTGTTAAGGTTAATGTATTTAAATTTTATCATAGTTAATAAAATAATTAATAAAGATGTGTTTTACAAATGTCTTAATTCACTTTATCAAAAGAATCTGAATAAAAATCATATTTCATATTCTTCATTGGTAGAACTCTCATTTTAGCTTTTCCAACAATTTGATCTTTCGTAATTAAACCAAGTTCAAGACGACTGTCATTACTGTTCATACGATTATCACCTAACACAAGATACTTGTCTTTAGGAATTACTTTATTGCCGCCTGAATTTCTCGTATCTGAAACATCAAAATTCTCTGTTAGATACTCTGAGAATTTATGTTCCTTATTATAATTTAAATATGGTTCATCAACTTTCTTACCATTTATATAAAGTTGATCATTCTTATATTCAACTGTGTCGCCAGGAACACCTATTAATCTTTTAATATAATCTTTTTTCTCATTACCATGTAAAATAATCACATCGCCTCTATTAATAGTATCAAGTGATTTAGAAATTTTACTTACCACAAGATTATCGCCATTTTCAAAAGTTGGATGCATAGACTCTCCATGTACTTGATATTTAGTTCCTACAAATGTCGTGATTACCCATGCCGCAACAAGCGCAACACCAATAGAAGCAATCCATTCCAAAATATTTTTAACCATTATATCTCCCCTATATTATTAGTCTTTATTAAATCTTTTATGTTTACAATTCCTTTCATTATAGCATAACATAAAAATAAATTTATATAACATAAGTATCATATATTAAAACTTCATAATTAATAGACAAAATATACCAAATCGTGATATTATAAACATGAAATAAGGGCGACATGCAGTAACATGCCACCCTTGATGTAAGCCCGTTAAAAAGACGGTAGCTTTTTTAGTTATGTTAAAAAATAACCATTCTAAAAATCAGCTTAAGTTGATACTTAGATGGTTATTTTTTTATTGATTTTTATTACTTTTCTGTATGACTGCTATGATCATAAGCACGATCACGAGTAATTCATAATCAGTCATGTTACTCCTTTCTAGGAGCTAAACCAATAACATAGGCATCACCCCATTTTTTCCATGGAATTAGCCGCCATCTATTTCACTTACTATTATATTATAGTAAGTATCAATCTTATAAACTTCTGTAATTTCTACTCTTTCTTATAGATTTCTACTCTCTATTTAACCTTCAAAAGATAAATTAATCGGCTCGTCTAATAAAATAGGTTTAGTATTGATGTTTGTAGTCTTTTTTGACAAATATTGCTGTTTTACAAAACGAATGATACGATTTAACTACAATGATATAAGTTATTTAGAAAGGAGTTTGTCATGAGGGTTTCATGGATTTTATGGTGGATATTAACTGTTATCGAACTTGGTGCATTTATCGCTTTTGCTTTATTCTTATGGTTTAGAGAAGTTGATGCTGCTGGCGCTGTTCAAACGACAGAAATAAAATGGATGTCTATTGGTATTATGTCTACATTATTTATCTTACCTTTTTTAACTCAAATTGCTTGGTTAATTATTAATCTTACATATTCGAAAAAATTAAATCATCAACAAAAACACCCTTCTCATTAACTTTTATTAGTTAGGCACTGCACCCTTACTAAGGGAGCTCAATAAAAACACTATTTTCTAGGCTGCTAATTTCCTATATTCTATAGGGGATAAGTAGCCTAGTTTTTGTTGAATTCTAACTTTATTATAGTTTTCAATGTAATTTTCGACAATATCTATTACAATAGTATTAGAGCTTCTAAGCTCACTGTTTAAGTAGAATGTTTCACACTTTAGAGAGGCATGAAAACATTCTATTGGGGCATTATCAGCTGGCGTTCCCTTACGGGACATGCTTCTGGTAATGCCTTTTTCTGTACATAGGGCATAGTATTCATAAGAAGTATACACACTTCCTTGATCACTATGTAATATAGCTCCTGGTTCCAATTGAAGTTGTTTTAATGTCTCATTTACTAATTCTTGATTTTGGTTTTTACCAATTTTATATGCCACAATTTCACCATTGTAAGCATCCATGATAGATGAAAGATACAACATTGTATTCCCGAAGGGTAAATAAGTGATATCTGTTAAAAGTACTTCTAAAGGTTTCTCTGCTTTGAAATTTCTATTCAATAGATTATGTGTCTTATAATATGGGTTTCCTGGTCTTTTCGATTTCTTCACGCGTACTTTACAATTTAATTTATGTTTTTGCATAATCCTTTGTACTTTCTTGTGATTAATTTTTTTATTATTTTTTCTATTTAACAAGGCAGTTATTTTTCTATAACCATATGTAAAACGATGTTTCTTACATAGTTCTATAATTTCTCGTTCATCCTCAGATATACTGAAATCTTTGTTTTTCCATCTGTAATAATTTGATTTTGGAATATCTAAAGCTTCTAAAATGACTTTCACTGTATATTTAGATTTCAATTCATTTACTAATTCAACAACTACTTCTGGGACCACTTCCTTTCCAATTCCTTGTACTTTTTTAAAATTTCATTTTCTACTTCTTTGCGCTTTAATTCAATTTTTAGTGTTTCAACAGTGCTAAATTCTTCATTTCCTTTTCCATAGGAATATTGTTTACCTACTTGTTGATTGAATCTATGTGTTTCCCCATTTCTATACCATTTCCACCACACTTTAACTTGAGATTCATTTTTAATATTTAAAGCATCCATTATTTCTCTTGCGCTATATCCTTTAAGTTTCATTTCTACTACTTTATATTTTGTTTCAACTGAATATGCCACTCTTTTCATAGAAAAAACACCTCCGTATAAATTCATTTTAATATGAATTCAACGAAAGTGTTTTTATTTTACTCCCACATCCTGGGGTTAGTGCAGTTATATTGAGACGGGTGTTTTTTATGGTTGTGTTTAATACCCCCATACTAGCAATGCCAATGACAAGACTATTATAAAGATACAAAATATAATTGTGCTGATTTCTAATTTATTCATTTTATTACTCATTTATTTCGATTTACGAGTTCTTGATTTAATGTATTTATTTTCTCAAGTGTTTTTACGTCTTTTTCTATTTCTAATGGTTTAACTGCATCTCCAACAATAAATGAATAGTTCGTAATGTTCATAAATTCAAAAATATATTTAAATTGATCGATTAACGGCTTTGTCTTAACAGCTGGGTTGTCTCCACCAACTATAATGACAATAAATTCTTTCTTCGCCATTTCCTCTTTGAAATGTGGTCTATTCGTATCTCTCAGACTTTCTGTCCATCGGTCAATAAACAATTTCAAAGAAGCACTCATGGAATACCAATATAATGGTGTCGCAAATACAACAGTTTCAGCATCCATAACATCATCTAAAATATTGTCATAATCATCTTCATGTATATTCTTAAATCCTTCTGTTGAATGTCTGTTGTCTATTACTTTATCTATTTTCTTATCATAAAGATTGATCATTTTATGTTCAGTATTTATGAGTAATTTTTCTGCTAGTGCATTTGAATTCCCATTATTTCTACTACTACCTAATAAGCAAGTAATCATTTTTTACACTCCTATATTTTTGTATATACTCATATTACTCTACTTTATGTTATTATTAAAATTGATTTTTAAGATATCAGATATCACGAAAAGCGATTATTGATTGGAGTACATGATGAATATTAATTTTATTAAGACCTTTTTAGTAGCAAGTGAAACTAAAAATCTATCTAAAACTGCGAGTTTATTAAATTATTCTCAATCGACCGTATCAGGTCATATTGAAAAACTAGAAAACGAATTAGGTGTAACCCTCTTTCATAGAAAGAAATACGGCATTGAATTAACGAACGAAGGTTTAACTTATGTAAAATATGCACAAAATATCATCGATAGTAATATAGAATTCGAAAAGGAAATCAAGGGTTTATATCACCATTCCGAAAGTTTAGCTGTTCATATGCAAGAAAGCCAATTTATCTATAGATATGCAGATAAAATCAGTAAATGGCTTATCGATCATCCTAATGTGAATATTACTTTTAAAACAGCACATTCTAATTTTCACCTTAAAGAAGAATTATCCAATTTTGAAACGGATATTTCGTTAATTACTGATGAGTATATTATCAATCATTCTTTAAACAACATCCCTATTTCAGAAGACAAACTCGTTCTAGTTACACGTGAACCACTTTCAACATTTCAATTAAGCGATATAGAACGATCAACTATACTTTTTACTGAAAAAGGCTGTAGTTATAGGGAACAAATGGAGAGCATACTTTTTAAAAACAATATCAATCCGATGCAAAAAATAGAATTCCTTGGTATAGAATCCTTACTCCTTCATTTGAAAAACTTCGGAGGCATTGCATTGTTACCTCAATTTGTTGTTGATCAGCAATTAGCAGAAAATCAATTACACTTAGTTCCTTTAGATTATGAATTTACAACGCTCAAGACGAACCTTCTTTACAATGCACAAACTCATAAAGAAAGTGTATCTTCATTTATTGAAAGTGTCTTTTCAATAGAGTTATAAAAATTTTGACTTATATTACAATTTTAAATTATAATATGGTAAATAAAACCATTACGGAAAGAGGTGCTTCTCTTGAAAATCAAAGATGTATTAAAGAAAAGTTTTGATGATTTATTAGATTTAGAGTTAAATAAGTATAACATTGCTGTATTAGCAGTTGCTGCACTTGTCTTAAGCAGCATATTCACACCAATATTCGGTATCCCTGCTGGACTTTTAGGTGGCGCTTATTACTTAAAGAACTATAAATCATAAGATGCTTTATTTATAATCATTAAATACTTTTACATTAAAATTCAAAACATCCCAAAAGTCGAATGTTCTCATTCAACTTTTGGGATGTTTATTTTTCAAAATACTTTTTATTGTTAATGATAAAGTAGCTAATCCTATAGAGACTAAAATAACAATTACTACATTCAATATAAAACTTAATACATTATAAGTAGGTAAATATGAGTATAAGAAGAATAAAGGTATTAAGAAAATTAAATCTAGCCACCCTAAATTATTTAATGATTCTTTTAGATTATCCATTATCTCACCTTCTTTTTACAAAAACTGAACATGCTTCTAAATATCAAATATCCCATATCCTGTAAAATAAACACATTTTGTTTTTTGAATTTTAATTTATCATTCCTCTTATCTTGCTTACATAAACCGAATTCATGCCATTTCCAATAACCCTAGCTTTAAAGAAATTATGCTAAAAATACACCTTTACTAAAGAATCATTTTTAGTGTAATATTATATAAAAAATGTTTTATAAAAATTGCATCCCCTGCAAATTTAAAGGAGTTGTATCGATAAAATGAAAGAACTATACATAGTTTCACTTTTGAGGGGTATTACTATAGGATTTTATGCTCCGATTTGGATTATATATTTATATAATTCAGGATATAATCTTTTTTTATTAGGAGTAATAGGAACTGTTTTTGAAATAATGAAATTCATATTTGAAGTGCCTTCTGGGGCTATTGCTGATAAATTTGGAATTAAATCCAATTTAATAACCTCCTTCATATGTCTTTCAATAACTTGGCTGTTATTCCCGCTTTCTTCTAATGTACTGATACTAATAACATTGTTATTAACTTGGGCTTTGTCTGAGACATTATTTTCAGGAACGTTTGAATCTTGGATCAGTCAAGTAGTAAAACCAAATGAGTTTTCAAAGGTACTCTTCAATAATACAAAGATATTTATTTTGTTCATCATTATAATTTCTCCTTTATCAGGGATTTTATATAAAGTGAATGAGTTTTTACCGTTTGCATTGGCTGGAATGAGTTCATTAATTTTAACTTTATATTTAATCACTTTTGTAAAAATCAGCAAAAATAAACAGCATGTAACTGAAGAAAATCAAAGCTCTATAGTTGATATTATTAAAAATTCAAGCGTTACACTGTTAAAAAATAAAAGAACATTGAACATTATCATAGCTAGTTTCTTCTTTGCTTTTGTCATAGACACCATTGATAGATATTGGCAACCATACTTTCAACATATAAACATAGACGAAGCAACTTTTGGCTTTGTCACTACAGTAGGAGGCATTGCTTTATTAATACTATTACATATGTTTTCTATGTTTGATAAACAATTAAATCAAGTACCAGAAAAGTATAATGTTTTAATTACATTTATAGCTATATTGTTGATTTTATTATTATCGATCGGGAAAAAGGTTGTTGCGTTTATCAGTATTTCTTTAGTAACAATAGCAGATGATTTAATGAACGCTTTAATTAACAATGCTTTAAACCAAGAAATGTCTAATAAATCAACAAGTATGGCAACTATATTTTCTTTAAATGGCGCTTCAGGAGCTTTAGGTGAAATACTATCAGGAATAATCTTTGGATTTATAATTTTAAAATTAGGCTATAATTTAACGTTTATTATTTGTTCTGCTCTATTAGTAATACCATTACTTCTTTATATTTATAATGTGAAATTACAAAAGAAAAAAAGAATTATTTAAAAGCAATAAATAGTCGGTTTAATCTCTGTTTTATTACAGTGGTAACTTGTTAAACTATGCGCAAACATAACACACTTCAACAATATTCAAGCTTAAATAAAGTACACCCTTACCTTTGAATTTCAATTCGAAGGTAGGGGTCTTTTTATATTTTTAGTGAAAAATTATAATAAAATCATCATCGGCTCGTAACACTTATTTTAGTATTTTATTTAATATAGATTTTTAAATATATTAATTACAGAAATTTTTAATACGAAAAATACTACACTTATTTTATTTTTAATTTTATATTGAATATATAAAGAAAAGTATGATAACATTGCATTAAATATTTTAATAATTATATATATTCACAGGGGGATTGTCATGAATAAAATTTTTATTCCATTATTGCTAGTATCTGTTATTTTAACAGCTTGTGGTACTACTAAAGATAAAATTCAAGGTAACTGGGAAGACGAACATAATGAGGGGTATCAATTAGAAATAGATGATAATGTATTTGAGATCACACAAAGTGGTTTAACGTTAAAAGGAAAGATTGAAGAGAAGGATAATGGTGATTTAAAAGCAAATATCGATGGAGAAAAAGCTGATCTTAAATATAAAGACGATAAATTGATACTTGATGGAATGAAATTCAAGAAAATAGAATAAAGAATTGAGGAGAAAATAGAACATGAAAAAAATAATTACAGTATTCAGTATATTCACTATTATTTTGGCAGGTTGTGGCAAAGTAAATGAACAAGAAACAGTTAAGTATAGTGACATATTTAATGACGGAAAAGAATCAATTTCCTATGTAGTAAAAAACAGCTCAGATGATAGTGCGAGTTTAGGAAAAGATTCTGAAATCGTAAAATACATAGTCAGTAAAGATAATAAAATAGCAGTATACAATGATGACATGAGCGAAGACTCCTCTAATACGACTTTAGGAAAAATCATTAAAATGAAAGATAACGAAAAAATAGATTATATAAAAAATAGAGATAAAGAAAGTTTTTCTAAGGTCCAAACCGAAACATTAAATAATTATAAGTCTAATATAGAAGATGATGAAACGGTCTTAGATCGAAATGGAGATAATAATAATGAATCTGATGACATGACATCAAATGAAAAAATTAAGAAACATTTAAACTTGTACAAAAAAATAGCTAAGAAAGTTGAAAACACTAAATACAAAGAACCATCTTTTGAAAAGTTAACTATAGAAGCTTCTACTGACGAAACAGGAAATAGTACAGAAAAAGAATTTATAAATTTAGCTGGACATGATTTCGATGAAGACAGTAAAAATGGAATCTATAGGGATAGTAAAGAAGCTGCCAATCCTGATATTTATGGAAGTTATTTCACTAATGTAGTCTCACCGATGGAATTATATGATACAAAAATAGCAGGTTTGAGTGACATAGATTATACTGAGGAAGATAATGGCTACAGTGAGCCAGCTTACGAAGATTACAGATATTTAGTTACTGAAGTTGGAGATAAAACAGAAAAATTTGAATTAGATCAACCAGATGACGATTCAGTAAAAGAAAAATAAATCATTTTAAACCATTACATTGTGTAATGGTTTTTTTTATATTTAAATACAAGCTCTCGGTACAGTACTTTTATGTTTGATAGTTTACAAATTCAAGTACATAAGTATTAATTGGAAAACAAAAACAATAGAGAATCTGGCCCTTATATAGAAATATTTTTTTAATATGAAGTGCACCCTTACCTTTGAATTTCAATTCGAAGGTAGGGGTCTTTTTATATTTTTAGTGAAAAATTATAATAAATTCGTTGACAAATGGAAACGCTTACTTTAGTATTCTCTTTAACGTAAACGTTTACGTAAATTAACTTTAGGGGTGTTTAATATGAAAAACAAAGAAAAATGGAGTGGCGTATTCCCAGCTGTATTAGTACCTTTTAATGATGATGATTCAATTGACGAACAAAGTTTCAGAGATTTAGTAAGATGGGTCGCAGATCATGATGGCGTGAACGGCATTGTCGTTAATGGTCATACTGGCGAAATTATGACTTTATTACCTGAAGAACGTGCGAAAGTCGTTAGTATTGCTGTCGATGAATTACAAGGTAAGATTCCTGTTATTTCTGGTGTTTCGGCAGAAGGTACAATTGAAACGATCCAACATGCACAAGCTGTTGAAAAAGCTGGTGGCGAAGCTATCTTATTAATGCCTCCACATTCTTGGTTACGATTTAGTATGCAAGATGACTCACCTGTTAATTACTTTACTGATGTCGCAGAAGCAATTGATATTGGCATCGTTGTACATCAATATCCTGCTGATACAAAATCTTCTTATTCAACTCAACAATTATTAGATATGGCTAAAATCCCAAATGTAGTAGCTTTCAAATTAGGTGAAAGGGACATCGCAACTTACGAACTACACGTTCGAAATTTACAAGCACAAGCACCCGATTGTGCGATACTTACATGTCATGACGAATACTTGTTACCTACTTTAGTTCAAGGTATTGAAGGTGCACTAGTAGGATTTGGATGTTTCGTTCCTGATTTAATCTCTGATTTAGTAAATCATGTTAAAAACGATGACATCGCTTCTGCTAAAAAGACATACGATGAAATATTCAAATTAAAACACGCCATTTATAAAATGGATCAACCATCATCAAGCTCTCATTTACGTATGAAAGAAGCAATGTATCAACGTGGCATCATCAAAACAAATCACGCACGAAAACCGGTAGAACCTTTAACTCAACAAGAAAAGGATGAAATTACTGAAGGATTAAAATCTGTAGGACTACTCGACAAAATAAAATACTAGAAGTTCGTGTAACTTCTAAACAAATCTGTGGTGATGACTATTGGAAAATGTAAAAAGATTAAACTTTATTAAACTCATCCAACGTATTGGTCCCGGCATCGTATTAACCGGTGTCGTCATTGGTCCTGGCGTAATTACAACCGCTTCTATGGTTGGCGCATCTTACGGTTACAGCTTACTATGGTTATTTATCCCTATAGCATTTATGGGTGTTACCTTTGTCATCGCATCATATAGAATTACTTTACTGACAGGTATGCCATCAATAAAAGCGATTAGGCATTATTTTGGACGACCCGCCTCGATTTTAGTTGGTGTTTCGACCTTTTTATCATGCGTATTCTTTACAATAGGTAACATTTCAGGTACCGGTGCAGCAATGAACTTATTGTTTGGTATCGACTGGAAAATTGGTGCAATCATTATGTTGCTTGTACTCATTTATTGTTACTTTTCTAAAAATGTATATACAAAAGTTGAAAAACTCATTCTGCTTTGTATTTTCGGTATGATCATTGCATTTTACATTTCTTTAGCGAGTGTTGGTGGACCAGATGTTAAACTAATGACGAGCGGTTTAACGCATTGGCAGTTACCTGGTGGTAGCTTGCTGCTTGCATTAGGTTTTATAAGCACTCATGCATCTATTACAACTGGTATTTATGGAACCTATCTAAGTAAAGAGAAGAAATGGTCTAAAGATGATTTATATAATGGTGGTATGTTAGCAGATGCTTTAGCTCATGTTGTCGGTGTCATTATTGTCAGTGGAGCAATCGTGTTAGTTGGTGCGATTGTTTTACATCCTTATAATTTATCAATTACATCACCTACACAATTAAGCGATTTATTGAAACCATTTTTAGGTCATCGCTTTGCACCAATTGTTATGGGTGTTGCATTATTAGCAGCTGCATTCTCATCTTTGTTAGGTAATACACATCGTTCAGTTGTATTATTAAATGCTGGTTTTGATAAGCCAACTAACTTAGATCATAAATCAATACAAATAGGTGCAGTTATTGTACTCATCATTTCATCAATTATTAGCTTTAGCTACGGTGGATCACCGATAGAACTTATTTACATTTCAAATATCGCAACATCTATCGCGACACCTGTTGCAGGATTATTTATGACCATTCTTCTGTTGAAAAAAGATGTCAACAAAGGAGAAAAGAGACCTTATCTACTACAAATCGCAATGGTCATCAGTTATATATTCTGTGTTGGATTAATAGTCGCCTCTGTTATAAATATGTTTTAAAAAACAACAACTTTCTTATTTCAAGAAAGTTGTTGTTTCACGTTCGATATATTTCATAGGAAAAATGCAATTCATTCGACGAAGTTCTTCTTTTTCATTCGATAATCTTATTAATAACCGCGTTACGGCTGTCTCTCCAATTTCTTTCAAATCAACATGTGTCGTTGACAATTTTGGCGTAATTAAATGACTCACAGGTGTATCATCACTACCTATAATAGATAATTGTCCAGGAATATCTATATTAAGTTCCTTAGCAACATTAATAATCCCTAGCGCAATATTATCGGATGAACAAATCATGCCAGTAATTTCTTTGTGATCATTTAAAAATTCTTCAACGAGTTGTTCCTGACCTTTAATGTCAAACTCATCTAATTCTAAAATATATTTTTCTAAACCTAATTCATTAACAATCGACTTATATCCTTGTTCATAAATTTTACTTTGGTATGAAGTAGACGGCCCGTTGATCAATGCGATATGACGATGATTTTTTTTATATAATTCTTCAACAGAAAATCGCACACCTGATTTTTCATCAGCACTTACAATATCAAAGTTAGAATCATCTATAAAACTTCCAATAATTACAGTAGGCAATTTTAAATCACTCAACCATTGTAGATTGATTTCATTTTCTCTCGGGGCTAAAACTAATATGCCATCAACAATATTTGTATCAAGCATTTTCTCATGTTGCTTACTCGTAAAAGAAATAATCAAATTGTATTCTGTTGTATCTATTATTTTAGAAATACCTTCAATAATTGTTAAGAAAAAAGAATTCTGCAATGTAGTAAAACCACCAGGTATAATAACACCAATATTACCAGTATTCTTTTTCACTAAACTTCTCGCATTGATATTAGGTTTATAACCCAATTCATCCATAATACTTCTAATTCTTTTCTCTGTGTCTTTACCAACGCCAGGTTTATTTGAAATCACTCTAGAAACAGACGCAATAGAAACATTTGCTTTCTCCGCAATATCTTTAATACTAATTCTTTTGTTTCTCATAGAATACCCCTTTTGTTCCTTAACGACATTTGTAAATACTTTCATCTTACTTCAATTATACATAATTCGAAATGTAAAATGATACTAAAAGGAATATAGAAGACAGGAAAAAGCACTCATGTAAAAATAAATTTCTTAACATGAGTGCCGCTTTTTATTATTAAATTTTATACTTGTGATAATGCTTCATTAAAATCATCAATCATCTTATACCACGCTTTATCTATTTCATCATCCAATCCAAATAATCCGCTTCTTCCTAATATATAAATATCTGGATTCGCTCTTTGAATTTTACTAAATGTTTTCTTATTAGATGAACCGTCCATTTCAATTAAATAATTATAATTATTTTCTTCTCTCAACTGTCTAAGTTCAACAATCTTGTCTAACGTCTCATCTATAAATTTCTCGCCAGCAAACCCTGGATCTACAGTCATAATTGTGATTTTATCTAAGTATTTGATATAAGGCTTGATCGTATCAATTGGTGTTTCAGGATTTAATACGATGCCGACCTTTTTATTATGATCTTGTATTTTATTAATCAATCTAAAAGCTACGCCATTAATAACTTCAGCATGGATGCATATATAATCTGTATCGACTTTCAATAGCTCATCAACCCAAAATGCCGGATCAGTTACCATCAAGTGCGCGGATATAGGAACGTCGGATATTTTTTTCACTTGTTCTATAAACCATGGTGAAAGTGTAATATTTGGAACGTAATGCCCATCCATAATATCAACATGATACGATTCAACATGATTATTCAAAAATGTAATTTGATCATTAAATTTATCTAAATCCATCGTCATTAATGATGGTGAAAATTTTGTTTTTTTCATTATTTGCCTCCTTTAGTAAACTTTTAAATCGCCTAATTCTATATCTTCTTCTTCAATTTCACTTACCATTTCTTCACTTTCATTGACTGGTTTTTTCAATATTACGAGTACAACCGCTGTTACAAGTACATTTGCTAATATTGCTATTACAAATCCTAACGGGTGCGACATTGTTGGAATGGCTAACATTCCTCCAAATGGCACTTTGGAATCAGCGTTCATTACCATAGAAATTGCGCCTCCGACTGCACCACCTATACCAGTTGCAATAACACATCTTATAATATCGTTAAGTACGATCGGTAATACACCTTCTACTATTTCAATGATGCCCATTGGAAATGCTGTTTTTAATGTTTCTACTTCGACTTTTTTATAAATGTTTTTTCGTAATAAACGTCCAACCCAATATGCCAATGCAAATCCAATTGGCGTTGCTGTATTTACGACAATTAATGCTGTAATTGGTTCATGTATACCTTGTGCTTGCAAAGTTAATACGAATGCAAATACAGTTTTATTGATAGGTCCGCCATAATCAACGCTTGCTAGAACGCCAATGATGATTCCATAAATTAATTTAGACGTACCACTTAATGATTGTAAATATTCAGTAAGCATATGTGTGAATTGTGTGATTGGTGCTCCAATGACATAGACCATAATTAACCCACCAATTAAAGATGCGATAAATGGTATAACAAGCATTGGCATTAAACCTTTAGCCCAATTTGGCATTTTAATATATTTAATGATTAAAACGACAAGATACCCCGCTAAAAATCCTCCTATCAAACCACCAATAAATCCCGAACCAACTGCATTGGCTGTAAGACCTATAACTAATCCAGGCGCAATACCTGGTTTGTCTGCTATGGAATAAGCAATACCAGTAGCAATAACAACCGGCAACATACCTAATCCTAATCCACCAAGCGTTGCTAATACATCCCAGAAAGAATAGCCAGCTTTAGTCAAATCCGCAGACGAATCACCACCCAATGCCATTCCAATTGCTATCATAAATCCCGCGCCACATACTACAGGTATTAAATAAGAAATTGCAGTAAGTAGATGCCCCTTCAAATTCAATTGATTTAAAAATGACTTCATAAATATCTTCCCCCTTTATCATTTTGATAAAATCGATACTACTTCTGACTTCTGAGTCGCATTTAATAATTGTTCAATAATTTCTTCATGACTTAATTTACGTGCAATCAATGATAATAATTTCAAGTGCTCTTTTGATTGTTCATTGTCTTCTCCAACTGCTAACATGATGACGATCTTAGCACCATTTTCATCAAGTGATGGCCAATCAACAACATCATTAAGTATCGCAACAGCTACCCCAACTTTATTTACGCTATTACTTTTGCCATGAGGTATCGCTACTAAATTCCCTATGCCAGTCACACCTTCAGATTCTCTTTTATATACTGATTTTAGAAAATCATCATGGCTAGAAATATAATTTTCTTGTTCAAATACACTTACAAGTTCATTTAATGTTTCTTCTCGATTGCGGGATTGTAATTTTGTTAGAATTGTATTTTCATCAATAACATCAATTAAATTCATCGGCTATCTCTCCTTTATTGTTGTGAAATTTGTTCTATTTTTTCTATCAGTTTATTTGGAGATTTGATTGCCACATCTGTAGGAATTTCAATAATTCTTTTTCCTTCAAATCTTTCTTTGGCACTCACCTTCACATCAACAGCTAACAATACAATATCTGCTTGTTGAATATCCGCTTCTGATAATTCATTCTCTATCCCAATCGTACCTTGTGTTTCGATTTTAATACTATGTCCTTTTTTCTCTGCTGCTTTTTCAAGTTTTTCAGCTGCGATATATGTGTGTGCAATACCTACTGTACATGCACAAATACTTACTATATTCATCCTAACCCCTCCTATTTTATTAATGCTTCTATATACGATGTATCTGCTAAATTTCTCATGAATTTTTGAATTTTTAATTGAACACTTTTTTCTTCGTTTTGTTTAAGATTCAACAGAATAATAAGTTTTATTTTTTGATTATGCCAATCAATATAATGGTTATTACCTTGAATTAAATAAATGCCTGTCTTTAAAATATTATTACTTTGAATATGTGGTAATATCACATCTGGATAAATTTCAATGTCACCATAAGTTTCTCTATCCATCACTTCTTCAACATATTGTTCAACTGAATTTATTTGCTGGGATTCTTTTAATTTAGAACCCATTTCTTTAATCACATCTTCGTATAGCACAGATGAAGTTTGTACTTTTTCAAATAAGTTATCATTCATAATCTTCACCTAACATTTCTATCATTTTGCGTAATTTAATCTGATCATTCTTATTAAACATCGCACTTATAACGACGATAGGAACCGTTTGTACATTTGGAAGTTGAACTGTCGAAATGATTAAATCAATTTGCTCTAAGTCATAATCTGTTACATCAAAAGAAGACTTAACATCTATAATTTCAATTTCTGAAATATTACGCTTTATCTTAGTTTTAAGTAATTCAGAAGTCCCTATTCCTGTTGTACATGTTATGAGTGTTTTTATTTTTTTAGGATTTCTTTCTAGTTCTTTCGCAAAGTATAAAGTCAAAAATCCTATTTCATCCTTATTGATAGATTGAAGGTTATACTGTCTTGAAATTTGATAAGCTATATTTTTAACAACTTGAAATACTTCAGGGTACTCTATAGCAATTTGCTCTATCAAATTATTTTTTACGATTACGCCATGCTCAATTCTATTAAGCATCGGTTTAATATGTTTCAAAAGTTGTTGATCCATATCTGAATGATTAAACGGGTGCTTTAATTCCGTACTTGCACCTTCAATAAATGCATTGGTGATATTAATAACTTCAGGTGAATATTTCTTTTCTTCCATACTATTTTGTACATTTTGAGATTCAAATCGAGACGATATCAAATATTCGAATAAATAAACCCTCTCATTTATAGGTAATTTAATACGAAGATATCTTTCGACATTTTCTATTACCTGATTACTCAATTCATAAAAAGATTCATATTCTATTCTTAATTTCTCAAGTTCCTCGTTGTCACGATCTTTTTCATAATGAATGACGCCTCTTTTTCTGTATCGCATAATCAAAATATATAAATGAGAAAAAATATTCACATTGTACGGGTATGGAATAACAATTCCTGCATCGTTCTCAATATAACTTATTTGTTCTTGAACAAACGCTGCATCTTCGTCTTTAATTCCTCCTATATTATTAACTAATGGCGTTGCTCTTTCTTCACCAATAAGTTCTAATAATGCATGACGAATATCACTTTCTAGACCAACGACCATTAAATGTCGATTTTTTCTTTCTAATTCCAAATTAAATTGTTTTAACATTTCTTCTATCTTTTTCTCATCACTATTTAATACACTTTCAGAGATAAAATAACGATCTACTATGTTAAATATTGAAATAGGTTTCGGGGAGATTAACAATAAATCCTTCGTTATTGAATTTCTTCTTTCTATAGGAGAAAGCAAATCATTTTGATGAGTAATTAATAAATCTTGGTTTGTTACATATTCATTTTCATCAATACGATATCCCTTTCCTTTTTCCGAAATAATAATCGCTTCCCGATGATTTTCATTTATACGTTTTACAAGCCTATAAATGGTTTTAGTAGAAACATTCAATTGGTTTGCTAAACTACTTGAATCTACAAACGTATGTGCTTTAAGCAAATAATTTATTAATCTTAACTCATTTTCTCCCTTCATAATTTAATAACCTCCCTGTATATTTATAATAAACTAAAATAATGTAAGCGTTTTATTAACGTGTGTCCACTTCAATGGACAGTTAAGTAAAATACTATAAAAAAACACCAAGACAATATTGCCTCAGCGTCTATGATAAGTTTATCTATTTAAATTCATATGTTTTTATTTCATTGATAATTGTATGATATTTATGCGTCTTATATCTCCCATTATTCGAAACGATAAAGAAGTTTCGATTTAAGTTTAATTCTTGTGTTGTGATGTAGGGTTCGTCATGACTTTTGATTGAGAAGTTTGAGAGTATAGTATAGCCCATATTCTGTTTAACGAGTTCTAGAATGAGTTGATTGTCGTTTATGACGACTTTTCTAGATGTTAATTGGTGTTGTTGTAAAAGCATATCTTGATAATATCTAATACCTGATCCTGTTTCTCGTACATAACATCTTATATCGTTTAGGTTATCTTTTATTTTTTTATTTTTAACTAGCATTAATTTATCTTTCGTTAAAACTTCACTTGTGATTTTTTCGTCTTGGATTGGTTTTTCTATTATTCCTAAATCAATGGAATAGTCTTTTAGTTTACTAATGATGTCAGCAGAATTATACACGTTAATATGGATATGTAATTTTGGATATTTTGTTTGCAAGTAAATGGTTAAATCTAGAAGCATTGATTGACCAAATGTATGACTTGTCCCGATAACAAAATCACCTTGTATTTCTTCTTTGTGCTGATTAATTCTTACTTTCAATTGTTCGTCTAGTATTGTTAACTGACATGCGTAATCATATAATTCTCTTCCCGCTTCAGTAAGTATGATTTGTTTTCTTGTTTTTTCGAATATTTTAATTTGATATTTTTCTTCTAAATACTTTATATCTCTACTTATAGATGGTTGTGTTTTATATAATTTTTCTGCTGCATTGGTAAATCCATCTTCTTCTACGATAATTTTTAATATACGTAATTTATCTTCCACTCAAACACCTTCATATCATTTTTGTTATATTATATATTTAATAATAGCATTTCACAAATGAACGTTTTCTACTTACAATAATTGTGAGGTGAGAAACATGTTCGGGAACATTAATCAGTCATTTGTGAAAGGAATTGGATTTACGTTAATCATTGCTTTATTCAGTATGTTATTAGCTGTATTACCAATGTTCAATAAAGTTGGTGCACTAGCTATCGCAATTATCATAGCGATGATTTATAGACAAGTTCGTGGTTATCCTACACATATTGCATCGGGAGTTGCTTTTTCTTCTAAAAAGCTTTTAAGATTAGCAATTATTCTTTACGGATTGAAATTGGATTTATCAAAGATTTTATTTAGCGGGAGTAAATTATTAGTATTAGATATCGGGGTTGTTATATTTTCGATTGTTTTTATTTTATGCATCAATCATTTTATTAAAGGGGATAAATCGTTAGTATTACTGCTCGGTATAGGTACTGGTGTTTGTGGAGCTGCTGCCATTGCAGCAATGTCTCCAATTTTAAAATCAAAAGAAAGTGATATCGGCATGAGTGTTGGACTCATTGCCATTCTTGGAACGATTTGGTCGTTATCATATACAGTTATTTTAGCCATATTCCCGATGTCATCGGAAATGTACGGTATATGGTCGGGCGCAAGTTTACATGAAATCGCCCATGTAATTTTAGCTGCAAATGCTGGCGGCTCAGAAGCATTAGAATATGGATTAATAACAAAGTTAGGTAGAGTATTCTTATTAATTCCTTTGAGCATATGCTTTTTAGTCATTTTAAACAGAAAAAAATCCAATCAAACAGTACAAAAAATAGAATTTCCATACTTTTTAATTGGATTTTTATTAATGAGTGCAATCCATACTTTTATTCCAATACCAGCTAGTGTGTTAAATATGATCAACACATTAACAACGCTACTGTTAATCATGGCGATGGTTGGACTAGGATTAAATGTATCATTTAAAGAAATACGCACGAAAGCATTCAAACCATTAGTCGCTACTGTAATCACATCAGTTGTTTTATCAGTGATTACTTTTGGCGTTGCGTACCTCTTTGCTACTTCATAAATGTTGGAACAAATATCGAATGGTGTAACTTCTGTCTACTGTCCTGAGAAGAATGTTACATCATTCGGTTTATTTTCTAAATATATAATCTTGCCATCTGCATTTAATCGTGCAATATCCATACCTTCTTGTGTGTATACACCTGTTTCAAATCGATTACCACAAATCGCCCATTTCGTCTCATAAGATCCATCTTCATTTTGAACCCAGCCATTATACATATGCTTCAAGTCTTTGTTGGACTTATAAACGCTTTTCACAAATTGAATCCAAGCTGCTTTACCGTGATAAGACTGCTTATTTAAGACAAACTCGATGTCATCACTAAACAGTGCATTGAGCTGTTCAAAACTTTCTTCACTATATCTGGACTCATCAAATAATTTAAAGTACGCATCTAAAACTTCCATTTATTCACCTTCTTTACTTGATGATTATACAACGGTATTTCATATAAATAAAAAGGATTGAACTTTTTTAATGATTGTTATGACAATAACCAACTCGTTTGAACGTTTGGTCCTAGTACATTGGCATCCACATTTTGGTCGAGCTCTTCAGAATAATAACTGTCTGTATATTGCCACATTACATGTTCTCTTTCTGGTTCAGTATCTTGATATGCGGCTAACCATAAACCATCATAAGATGGAACTGATTCTGCAATGTTATTTTCCATAAAGTCTTCGTAAGAATATAATAGTACTTTCTTATTTCCTGAATACTTTCTCATTTCATCTAACCATGCCACTGTACTTTCATTAGCATCACCTGAAGTTACCCTGTCTTCTTCATAATCGTTAACATAGAAACTTGCATTCGGCGCTCTATTATATAATGATCGTGCTTCGACTCTTGCATCATTAGGATCCTCATACATACTATATGAGTACACACCGTACTTCATATTATTCGCATCTAATAATTGTGAGTTCGTTGCGAATGTCTTATCTTTATAATCCGAACCATATTGCGCTCTCAATATGATAAAGTCATAATTTGATTTTAATTTTTTCACTTGAGCTGACGTCAATGTACCTTGCCATTCTGACAAATCTAAGACTGAATTTTCTCTCGCTCTTACAGCTGCCTCTTCCATTGTCTCTTGACGACCTGCTTTATTTTCTTGTTTACCCTCTTGAGCTATGTATTTTTTATATCCTTGTCCCATCGTACCTGCTTGTTCAGAAGCTTCTGCACTATTATAGAACATTGAACTAAACAATATCGTACCAAACGCAATACTTAATAATTTTTTAAACATTTAAAATCTCCTTTCCCGCTCCATGATATTATATTTGCCTATAAAATTAAATTACATTCGTGTTATAAATACATTTTTTCTTTTTGAAAATATTAAAATTTTGTAAAAAAAGGATTGTTAATTATCGATTATTTTGTATAATTGATAATAGTTATCAATTAGAAAAGGAGATACACCATGAAAAAGTATTTATCCGGCATCATTTGTATAATTTTGCTGCTCACTGCTTGTAGTAATAACGACAAAAAAGAAGAAAACAACAGCAAAAATTCAGTAACAATTAAAAAAACGTTTGAATATAAAGAAAAGAATAAAGATCATAAACGCGGTAAGAAAAAAACAGAAACTGTAACCATTCCTAAGAACCCTAAAAAAGTTATTGTTATGGATTACGGCGCACTTGATATCATGCAAAATTTAAAGTTACAAGACCATATTACTGCTATACCTAAAGGTCCGAATGGTAACTTTTTACCGAAACATTTATCTCAATTTCAAGATAAAAAATATACAAACTTAGGTAATCCAGGTCGACCGAATTTTGAGAAAATCGCTGAAGAAGATCCAGATTTAATCCTTATTTCATTTAGACAAGCTTATACAAAGAATTTTGAAGAATTTAAGAAAGCTGCACCCAATGCCAAAGTGCTCTATGTCAGTCCTGATGACGATCGTTACATAGATTCAATTAAAGAAAATACGACAAACATCTGAAAAATATTTGATAAGACAAAAGAAGCACAATCATTGATTAAAAAATTAGATAATAAAGTGAAATCTACAAAAACTAAAATCAACAAAGACAAAGTTATGTTCATAAATGTTGATAATAAAGGTTTAAAAACTTACGGCAGTACTGGTCGTTATGGTGGATTCTTAAATGGAGATTTAGGCATTAAGCACGTCGATTCAAAAATGCCACCAAATTCAAGTGGACAAATTGTTTCATACGAATATATCTCGAAGAATAATCCGGATAAAATCTTCTATATAAATAGAACGAAGGACAATACGAAAGGCATGCCAGAAGCACTAAAAAATCCAGTAATCAAAGATGTAAAAGCAATTAAAAACAAAGAAGTATTAGAATTTGATTCAAACACATGGTTCTTTGGATCAGGTGGTATCACTGCTACAATTCAACAACTAGATGATATAGAGAAATCATTTAAATAATAGAAACAGGGCTGGGACACGTTGTCTCAGCCCTGTTTTCGTTTTTCGGCTCAGTTTTTTTCAGTACTGAGCCGGTATTTTCGTTTTCGGCTCAGTTTTTCCAAGTGCTGAGCCGGTATTCCTGTTTTCGGCTCAGTTTTTCCAAGTACTGAGCCGAAAATCGTCTCTTCACCCCTATTCACCTCTATTTACCTCTATTCAGCCCCACCACTCCCGTGCTTCGCTTATTATTGTGACTTACTCTTACTTATGTGTATAATTACATTAACAATGTATTTATTTCGCTTTTGTAAAAATAAATTACCCGACTTACCTGCAACAACTGCTCTATCATCACTAACTCATTACCTATTGTCACATATGTCATACTCCCTGTGACAAACTTGCATTTACTATTCATTGTGTATGGGCTTACATCTTCGTATGATTAAAGAACAAATTACATGTAGGGAAGGTGTGTTAATTATGGCAGAACAAACAGAACAGAAAAAAGGTATTGGCCCTAAGGTTCAAGCTTTTGGTTCTTTTTTAAGTAGTATGATTATGCCGAATATCGGTGCTTTTATTGCTTGGGGTCTTATTACAGCATTATTTATTCCAGATGGTTGGTTACCAAACAAAGAACTCGCAACAATGGTAGATCCAATGATCAAATATTTGATTCCACTGTTAATTGCTTTTAGTGGTGGTCGTTTAGTACACGGTCTTCGTGGTGGTGTCGTAGGTGCTACAGCAACAATGGGGGTTATTGCTGCATTCCCGGATACACCAATGTTGATTGGTGCAATGATTATGGGGCCGCTTCTTGGTTGGTTAATGAAGAAAGTTGATGACTTCTTAGTTCCTAGAACGCCTCAAGGTTTTGAAATGTTATTCAATAATTTCTCAGCAGGTATTCTTGCTTTCATTATGGCTATTATTGGTTTCAAAGGATTAGCCCCTCTCGTTGAAGGACTAATGAAAGTACTTGGTATGGGTGTTGATTTCTTAGTTTCTCATCACTTATTACCTTTAGTAAGTATCATTATTGAACCTGCTAAAACGGTATTCTTAAACAACGCAATTAATCATGGTGTATTGACACCACTCGCGTCTGAACAAGTAACAACAGCAGGTAAATCCATTCTTTATACATTGGAATCAAACCCTGGACCTGGTTTAGGTATCTTACTTGCTTATATGGTTTTCGGTAAAGGTACAGCAAAAGCAACATCATATGGTGCTGGTATTATCCACTTCTTTGGTGGTATTCATGAAATTTACTTCCCATATGTATTAATGCGTCCTTTATTATTAATCGCAGTTATATTTGGTGGTATGACAGGTGTCGCAACATTTAGCATGTTCGACTTCGGTACAACTGGTCCAGCATCACCAGGTTCTATACTTGCCTACTTTGCAATTACACCTAAAGGCAGCTACTTAGTTATGTTATTAGGTATATTCTTAGCAACATTAGTTTCATTCGTCATCGCGTCTATCATCTTGAAGTTCACTAAAGATCCTGAAGGTGACATTGAAGCAGCAACTGCTGAAATGGAAGCGCGTAAAGGTAAAAAATCTTCAGTAAGTGGTGCTTTAACTGGCACTAAAGAAGAAGATTCAGCTGAAACGACTTCTGAAAATAATGAAGATGAGTCAGAACAATTACTCGATAAGTATGATACTGAAAATATTGATGCACATGATTTCTCAAATGTACAAAAAGTCATCTTCGCTTGTGATGCCGGTATGGGTTCAAGTGCTATGGGTGCAGGTATGTTGAGAAACAAGTTTAAGAAAGCTGAGTTAACAGATATAGAGGTCACAAACACTGCTATCAACCAACTACCTGATGATGCAGATGTCGTTATTACTCAGAAGACTTTAACAGACAGAGCTATCAAGAAAAATCCAAAAGCCATTCATATCTCAGTAGATAATTTCTTAAATTCACCTAGATATGAAGAGCTCATTAACGAATTGAAAAAATAATTTTAAACAAAGGAGTGAAGTGCAATGATGATCAGTAACCGAGAAAAAAGTGTTCTCAAATTACTATCGGAACGTCTTCACTCTTTTTTAACGATTCATGATATTGCACAAACTTTAGGTATCTCATCAAGAACTGTCCATCGCGAAATGAAAGGTGTCGAACAAACACTTAATGACTTTCATTTAACTTTATCTAGAGTTCCTAAATTAGGTTTACGCATAGAAGGTTCACCTGAAGATATTGATGCATTCGTTCAATCATTAAACGAGCAACATACCATCGATTTATCTGATGAAGAACGAAAAGTAATCATTCTGTATAACTTGATACAGTCCAGAGATCCTGTGAAGCTATACAGTCTTGCAAATGAAATAGGTTCGTCTACGCATACACTCAATAAAATCATTGAACAACTCGAAGATGACTTAGTTACCTATGAATTATCTATTGAACGAAAACGTGGAGAAGGTTTAATACTCGAAGGCGATGAAGCGAACAAAAGACAACTACTCGCAAAGATCATGTTAGAAAAACTTGATAGCGATAGTGTTTATTCTGTTGTCGAAGATCACTTTGTTTACCACACATTAAATGAAAAACACCTACAAGGCATCGTAGATATAGATCGATTATTTAATGTTGAACGATTGTTAATGGATGAACTCGGTACGTTGCCTTACACATTAACCGAAGCTAGTTACTTAACCTTAACCATCCATATTGTTCTAGCAATTGAACGTATTAAGCAAGATGGTCATGTAGAAATCGAACCTGATATTTTAAACGAATTAATGCCTACTGATGAATTTTTAGTATCTGAACGTCTAACCAGTGTACTCAGTAACATTTATGATCTGACTTTCAATCATTCTGAAATTGCATTTATCACGATGCATTTAAGAGGTGCCCGACGTCGTCATGAATCAACTTATGATAATAGCGAAATTCATGAACAACATGTTAATGCCCTCATTGATTACGTTGAGAATCAAGGCTTTGAGTTTAAAGATACGGAAGCTTTATTCAAAGGACTTAACCTACATTTAGAGCCTGCCATCAATCGTTTGGAAGCCAATATCGAAACATACAATCCGCTGACTGAAATGATAGAAACGTATGACAAAGATTTATTTAAAGCCGTTTCTACAGGATTAAAGATTGTATTCAGTGAATATCATTTTCCGAAAAGTGAAGTCGCGTATATCGCACTACACTTCGGTGGCATGTTAAAGGAAAAACATCGACGTTCATTGCACGTATTAGTCGTTTGTAGCAGTGGGATTGGAACGAGTCGTATACTTTCAAATCGTTTGAAACAACATTTTTCTGAAATTACTCAGACAACTGAAGTTTCAGTCAGTCATTTAAAATCAATCGACCTTTCAAATTATGATGGCATGATTTCTACTGTAGCTGTTGATACTAAATATCCTCATATTACAGTCAACCCACTATTACCTGAATCAGATGCCGAAAATGTAAAATACTTTTTAAATTTACAACCAGGCATTGTTAATGAACGGTACAACACAGTAAGTGAGCAACCACTCTCTTATAAAGACTATGATCATACCGTTTCGTTTATCGAAGACAGTTTATCTTTAATTCAAAATATGGTGATTGAAGAGAAAAAAGTAACACAATTAGAACGTTATTTAGCTCAAACTTTATCCAAGCATCAAGTGATTGAAGATGAAGGACCATTTATCGAAAGGCTTAATCAGCGTATAGCATTACAAGGGTTCGCGTTAACTGACTACCCTATTGCGATACCTCACCTTTCAGATGAATTAATTAAAAAACCTCAACTTATCATCACACAATTAACTAAACCGTTAACGCTTAAGACGGTAGATCAACAAGCGCAACAAGTGAATTGGCTCGTTTCTATGTTCATACCTAAAAACTCTGAACAAGGTCAACTTATGAGCGAAGTATCATCTTTAATTACTGAACATTTAGATGATATAGATCAGTTGTTAAATGACCGTGTATTAATTGAAAATACACTCAAATCATTTTTCTTAAATAAACTAAAACAAAAATTAATGAAAACGGAGTGAATTAAAATGACAAAATTATTTAACCCAGAAAATATCTTAATGAACGTATCTGTCCAATCACAAGAAGAAGCAATTGAAAAAGCAGGAAGCGCATTAGTTGAAGATGGTGCAGTCACTGAAAAATATATTACAGCGATGAAAGAACGCGAACAAATCGTTACAACATTTATGGGTAACTTTTTAGCTATTCCACACGGTACAGATGAAGCTAAGACAGAAGTACTTAAATCAGGTCTTGTATTACTTCATATCCCAGACGGTGTAGATTGGGATGGTAATGAAACTAAAGTCGTTGTAGGTATCGCTGGTAAAGACGGTGAACATTTAGATATCCTTTCACAAATTGCAATTGTATTTAGTGAAGAAGAAAATGTTGAACGTGTTATTAATGCATCGTCTAAAGAAGAAATACTTGCTATCTTTGAGGAGGTTGAACTCTAATGAAAGCAATTCACTTTGGTGCAGGTAATATCGGACGAGGATTTATTGGTAAAGTATTAAGTGATAATGGCTATGAAGTAACCTTTGTTGACGTTAACGAGCAAGTTATTAATCAAATTAATGAAGAACAAGCGTATCAAGTTGTTATCGCAAATGAAGAAAATACTAAAGAACCCGTATCTCAAGTACGCGGTATCAATAGCATTACACAAACTGAAGATTTAAAGACAGCAATACTAGAGGCTGATATCATCACAACTGCTGTTGGTGTAAACATCTTGCCGATTATTGCTAAATCTTTCGCATCATTCTTAAAACTTCGTAAACCTGGACATGTATTAAATGTTGTCGCTTGCGAAAATGCAATCATGGCTACGGATCAACTGAAAAAAGCTATTCTAGAAATCACTGGTCCATTATCAGAAGATATCAGTTTCCCTAACTCAGCAGTTGACCGTATTGTTCCACAAGGTCAAAAGGCAGGCTCTTTAGATGTACTCGTTGAACCTTTCTTTGAATGGGTAGTTGAAGCGTCAAAATGGCAAGGTACACAATTAAATGATGTGCATTATGTAGACGATTTAACACCTTATATTGAAAGAAAGTTATTAACAGTGAATACTGGCCATGCTTATTTAGCTTACTTTGGTCAATATAAAGGTTATCAAACAATTCTTGAAGCAATTCAAGATAAGGAAATCAATGATGGATTACATGAGATCTTAGCTGAAACAAGTGAATATCTCGTAATGAACTTTGATGAATTCACAAAAGAAGATCAAGCATATTATGTTGAAAAAATAATTGGTCGCTTTAAAAACGCTTATTTATCAGATGATGTTACAAGAGTTGGTCGCGGTGTCTTACGTAAAGTCGGTCCAAACGATCGTATCGTCAAACCATTAGTTGCATTAACTAAATCCAACAAAAAACATTCAGAACTCATCAAAGCATTATGCTTCTTGTTAGAATATCAAGATGAAAATGATAAAGAAACAATTGAAAAGAATCAATATATCGAGGATCACAGTGTAGCTGAGTTCTTAAACAAATATGCAGAATTAGATGCTTCTCTTATCGAAGAAGTTATCATTCAATATACTTCCATCGAAAAATAGTATATAAAACGAGCCGTATATTCGTATACGGCTTTCTTAAGTTCAATTAATTAATCATAATCATATTTAATATTAGACTATTTCGAAATTTTGCATTTATTTTATTAGAAGGATGACTAATAACCAGATACTTAAATTTCAAGGAATTATATTGTGATTTCCTTTCATTTGTGACAGTTATATTATTTTTATTATTATTTAATTAAATCCCACTCTTTTTAGTTTACATACACTTATATTTAGGCTAAAATAAGTAAATAATTAATAACCAGATTAATAAAAAACCTTTCAATTGACTGATGTAGCGCCTTTCAATCGCTTTCATTTTTTCTTCAATTAAAGGAAAACAATCAATATATAGGGGGCCTCCACATGGCAATTTCTAAAATAGAAAATTGTGCAGATTTATTATCATTAGTAACATATGTCGATAAATTGAAATCAATCATCAAGAAAGACTTCAAATTAAGTTTTGAAGAATTCGCTGTATTAACTTACATTAACGAAAACGTACAAGACGAAGAGTATCACTTAAAAAACATCATCAATAAGTTAAACTACAAACAACCACAAATTGTTAAAGCAGTTAAAAACTTATCTCAACAAGAGTTCTTCACTAAAAGAAGAAACGAGTATGATGAACGTACAGTTTTAATCTTCGTTGATAAAAAACAACGTAAAACAATCTCTGAATTACTTGAGAAGATTGACAACGAAATCGCAAAAACACAAATCGAAGAGTAATATCATAAACAGAAAACACGACCACAGTAATTGTGGACGTGTTTTTTTGTTTAAATTGTTTATATTGCTTGCTTATCTCTCACTTTTTGATTCAAAAAATTTGAAATGACCTTTTTAAACTTTTCACTTTCTTCTATAAATGGTGCATGTCCAGAATGTTCAAAAACAACCGTTTCTGCATGCTTAATACAATGTGAATCATTATCTACATCGTAAGGATCATACTTACCTTGCACAATAAGTGTAGGTACATCTATATTATCAGCTTTGACATCGATGCCATTAATAGATCTAACTGAAATTGCATCTTCTTCTTCTGACATTCGATAATATTTCTTCGCTTCTTGATACCATTTAAATGTTGATTTAACATCATGAAAAATTTCATTAAATAAAATTAAAATCGCTTCCTCTTTACTAAATCCAGCTACTTTATCTCTATGTTTTGCTATCAATTTAATGAGTGGCTGCTTTCCGTGATTAGATATAGATGATACAAGTACGAGTTTCTTAACTTTATTAGGAAATTGATTGGTTAATTCTTGAGCAATAACGCCCCCCATATCATGTCCCAATATATAAGAATCTTCAATACCTTCGTAATGCATTAAATCCACAATATCATTAATATGATCTTGAATTGTAATTTGACTCGGTTTTCCCGATTTACCGTGTCCCCTTGAATCTATAGTATAAACTGTAAATTGATCTTTCAGTAGTTGTACCGTTGAGCTAAATGTCGCTAAATTCATACTTAGTGCATGTAACATAATTAATGGTTTCCCTTTACCCTGTTTCTCATATACAATATGAGTCCCGTCTCTTGCGATTATTTCTCCCATAGTTTGTACCTCCCTACTTTACAATAAACATATACCCCTTTTACAATTTTTCACACTATCAGATTTTAAATTCATTCAAAATCCCTCATAAAAAAACAAACCAAACGCATGGTCTGCGTTTGGTTTGTTTTTATCACATTTATACGTACTTTCTCGTTGAATATATCATTACGAAATACAATATAATGACAATTATAATAAACCAACTTGATACTGTTAATATTGAAATAAAGAGTTCGTTTGAAGTAACAGATGCTATCGTCTTCTGCATTACTGCTAGACCCATTGCTGCTACTTCAGGTTTCTTAATAAACGGCGATATAAGTACTAATATAATACCTATACCGAATAAAATCTGGAATAGTATGAGTGGCACTACAAAAATACCTAAATTCACATTAAATATCTTTAAAATACACAAAATGACACCTATACTAAACAACAGTATATTTATCGTCATTAACGATTGATTAGGATATAGATAACTATTCTTTTTAATAACCATATATATTACAGATGAAATGAACAATATGAATACAAAGTATAATATATACAGCCCAGTAACTGCACTAAATGGGATAAGCTTTTTATCAAATAAATATGCCATTAGCAAGAAGTTAAGTGTATAGAATATGATGGGATTATAATTAACAATCACAATATTCCGCTCAATGATTTGTAATATTTCTGCATGAGATTTTTGCCTACTTTCTGCATAATCCATGTCTTTTTTATCAGTTTTTTTCATTTCTTTCTTTAATGAATGTTGAACCTTATCTATTTGATTAGGTAACACGCCGACATGCTGTAAGTAGTCGTTGACGTTCTCCAACAATACGTTGTTGTTTGGACGCAAATAAATACACCACCTTCTTTCTAATATTGTATAAATTAATCCCCTATTATGCAATATGAATATTACACAATAGGGGATTAAAATGTTCAACTATTTAATACTTACCAACATCGATACGATATACTTTAAACTGTTTACTGTTTGGTGTTGCTTTTGAAAGTTGGAAATGCGCTTGTTCATTATTTACATATGCGTATCCGCCAGTATATTTATTATTTTGTACACGTTTTGTTGTATGGTTACCTAGTACTGATACAAGTTGATCTAAGTTTACATCTGTCAGTTGATTATAAATCATTGTTATACGTTTAACTGTTTCTTTGTTATTATGGACCTTCGCTGTAACAATCATGTGGCCATTTTTTGTATCAAATTCGTAATAATTTTCTCTTTCGTTACTATCATCTGAATACGAAAACATAAGATCAGGATATTTTGATTTAATTTTAGACATTTTGTCGCCAATTTTAATACCTTCGATGCTCACTGTACCCTCTTTATAAGTTTGTACGTTCTGATCGTTAATATCAAATTGGTTTGTAGTTGCAGCATTTGCCTCGCTATAGGATGAAAATGGATATACCATAAGTGCCATTACTATAAATAAGAGACATTTTTTCATATGAAGTTCTCCTTCGTTCTCTGTCTTATATGCTATGCATTTAACTAACCACATTATATCATACAGATTACAAAATGACCACTTTTATTACAATCGTGTAACGAACAGATTAATTCAATTTTTTTCTATCAAAAATTCATTTAATACTTTCATAAATTTGTCTTTTTCTTCAACAAATGGTAATTCACCTGAACCATCAAATAATTCAAACTGAGATTGAGGTAATAATCCACTTATTCTACTACCTTCATTATATAAAACTTTTCCATTATACAAACCTGATATGACAAGCGTCGGCACATTAATTTCAGGTAGTAACGACAAGATATCAAAGTCTTTGAAGGATCTTTTGACAGTGATTTTTTCTTCTATTGTTTGTAAATCATTAGAAGGTACATGTGATTTCACAAACTTCTTAGCTTCTTTGACGTTTTTATATCTAAACTTTAATAAATATTTTTCTCTTTCTTGACTTGTCATCGTTCTAATTTCATCTGCATGTCTATCATAAATACGACTATCCGGGCACGTTGAGTGATCTTCAGTAGGATTAATCAATACCATACCTTTAACTAGTCCTGGTGACTTATATGTTAGTCCAGTAGCGATTGTGGCACCTAACTCCAATCCAATCACAAAGGTAGAATGAATATATAACGACTTAAGCAATTGTTGTATGTCAGAAATATAATTATCCACCCTACTATCAGTCGGTGGTGTATCACTTAATCCATGACCTCTCAAATCTATTGAAATCACTTGATATTGTTTACTTAATTTCTTCACAAGCGGTGCAAATACATTCATATCTTGAAATAAACTATGCAATAATATGATTGGATACCCGCTTCCATTCGTTTCATAATGAATGGCAACATTCTCTTTTGTTAAAAATAATTCCACTATTCATCATCCCTTTCAATCTGGTTACAAACATTTAAAAGATCACTTAAGCTTTCAATTTTATAAGTAACCTCATCCTCTTCCGGTGTTCCTAGGACAGCATTAGTAACCCAAGCATTTCTCATTCCCATTGCATGTGCAGCAGCAATGTCATTTAATGGACAGTCGCCAACGTATATGACTTGTTCTGCTGTCACACCTAAATGCTTCATGATGTCTTCAAATATGATTGGATCTGGTTTCATCACACCAACCTCATCAGACGTAGACACATAATGTATATAAGGATCAATGCCGATTGCATTGATCACATGCATAATTTCATCACTTTTCCCGTTAGCTATAACGCCTAATTTATATCCCTTTTTTCTCAATTGTTCTAAAGTAATTAACGTATCATAAAAAGGAAAATGGTATCTGTAATGATGCGTTTTGTAATCATTATAAAATGTTTTCCAAGAAATTCTTTCTATATTTAGAGTCTTCACTAATTCTTTATAAACCCATTCAACATCTTCTAAACCATAGGGATTTAATGATAAATATACCTTCTCAAAATCACGCCTTTGGACTGTTACCATCAATTCATGAAATCTTTCAAATTGCTCTTCCAAAAATTTAAGTCGTGATTTCTCACGATCTACAAGCGTGCCTTCTAAATCGAAGATAATCGCTCGAATATCACACGAACTCATGTCATCATCCCTTTCATAGAAATATTGTAAACTATTCCATTAATAAAGCAATACAAACTTTCACTTTCAAGACATAAAAAAGACAAAACAAAAGTTTATTCCACTTAAGTTTCGTCTTTATTTATTTGGATTGTCTTTATGATGTTGTTCAGTAATCATTAAATACATCATAACTGGAATAGAGATTATTGATAATACCACGCCAACTGGAATTTGAACAGGACTAATTAATATTCGTCCTAGCGTATCAGCGATTAATAAGATGGTACCGCCAATTAAAATATTTAATATCATTTGTATGTGCATAGGCACACGATAAACTCTTCTTACAATTTGCGGTATAACCATGCCTATAAAACCAATAATACCTGTAAAACTAATAATGACTGCTGTCATAACCGCTGCAACTAATAAACAGAACCATGAAATCATCCTTACATTCAGTCCAAGCGTAAGTGCCTTCTCGTCTCCAAGTTGTAATAGTTTAATGAAGTGACTCATACTCAATAATAAACATATACAAACAGCCGTTACACTCCCTGTAATGATGACTGTCGTACTTTCAGCATTTGCCACACTACCAAATAAATATGAAATCATGCTATTTACTTTATTTGGTTTCAACAAGATTAATATATATAATGCAGCACTAAAAAATGCACCAATAAATATCCCTGATAATATCATCGTCGCAATGTGAAATGACTTCACTAACGTTTCGGTCACAAATACAACGATAATCAATGTTAATAAACTAAAAATAATAGAGAATAGCGGTACAAACCATAGTGATAAACCAATAAAGACAGCAAAGGCACTACCAAATGTTGCACCACTTGCTAAACCTAGCGTAAAGCTATCCGCCAAAGGATTATTGAGTATTGTCTGATAGATATGTCCACTCAGTACTAACCCCATACCTGCAATGAGTGCTAATAACGTTCTCGGTATTCTAATTTCATAAAATATCGTCCAGTCTAACGCGCTATTCAAATGCCACATGATACCTGTTGAGCCTATCAATAAAGACATAACAACAGCAAGTAATAGTACAATCAACCAACCTACAAGCAATCGATATATATGAAATTGTTTAGTCATATACTTTGTCCGCTAGTTCATTTAAACCTTCGGCAATGCGTGGACCAGGTCTAGATATTTTATTCGCATCGATTGCATGTATATGATTGTCTTTCACTGCTTGTATTTGATCAAAGCCATCTCTCTTTTTATTAAGTGACTGATAAGTTGATTCCGTTTGGCCACTTGTATCAATCATGACATCCGGATTACGTTTAACAATAATTTCTTTATCTGTTTTGATCCATCCCTTTTCATCATGAAAAATATTTTTCGCTTTTATTTCGCGCAACATATCATCATAAAAGGTATCTGAACCAGCTGTATAAATATCAGGTTGTGCCGATATTTCCATGAACACTTTTTTACCTTGTTGTTTCTTCGGAATATCTTTGACAACTTCTGTAATTTCACCCTTAACCCGATTTACGAGATCCTTAGACTCTTGTTCTTTTCCTGTCACCTTACCTATTTGTTCAAACGATTGATACATTTCTTTAATGGAATGCGCATCTTTGACATAAACGACCTTAACGCCTGATTTACTTAACTTGTTCAAGACTTTTTCTTGAGTAGATTTATTAGATTCATGCGCCACAATCAAATCCGGCTTTGCTTTTAGTAAACTTTCATAATCCAAATTAAACGCATCAAATTGTTGTTTATCTTTAACACCTTTCGGATAATCATCAACGGTCGACACACCAATGATACTTTTCTCTAATCCAAGTTCATATAGGATTTCAGTGTTACTTGGCATGAGAGAGATAATACGGTGATATGCCTTATGATCTGATGTTTTTTGATTCGTTTGACAACCTGATAAAACAAGTAAAGCAATGAATATAAAACAAATAACTTTAATACCTTTCATCTTAACACTCCTCACTATCATTACTTAAAAAATGGTACACAAAAAGGCGCAACTCAAACAAGATTGAGCTGCACCTCAATGAAAACTTCAAATATCATTACATAGATTCTGGAGCAGACACACCTATTAAGTTCAGTGCGTTACGTAATGTAATACGTGCCGCTTCAATAAGTGCCAAGTGTGCTTTCGTTTTATCTATATCATCTGTTAATACTTTTTCTGCATTATAGAATTTGTGGAATTGTGCTGCTAAGTCTTGTATATAATTCGTAATACGATGTGGGCTACGTGATTCTGCAGCTGATACAATCGTAGGTTCGAATTCAGCAATTTTCTTTAATAAATCAAATGCTTTTTCATGTGTAATCGTAGTTAAATCTACATCTTTATCAATTGAGATGCCTTTTTCTTCTGCTTGACGAATAATTGAAGAAATACGTGCATGCGCATATTGTGCATAATAAACTGGATTATCTTGAGATTCTTTCTTCGCTAATTCCATATCGAAATCAAAGTGTGTATCAGGGCTACGCATCGTTAAGAAATAACGAGCTGCATCAACGCCTACTTCATCCATAATGTCGCGTAATGTGATTGCATTACCCGTACGTTTACTCATCTTCACTTCAACGCCGTCTTGTAATAAGCGTACCATTTGCATGATTTGAATTTCAAGACGCTTAGAGTCTACACCAAACGTTTCTAATGATGCTTTCAAACGATTAATATAACCATGGTGATCTGCACCGAATAAGTTAATTAATTTATCATAACCACGTTCAACTTTATCATAATGATAAGCGATATCTGGTAGGAAGTATGTATATGTTCCATCTTGTTTAATTAACACGCGGTCTTTGTCATCACCGAATTCTGTCGTTTTTAACCATGTTGCGCCGTCTTGTTCATATGTGTATCCAAGTTCAGACATTTTATCCAATACAGCAGCAATCTTGTTAGATTCATATAATGATGTTTCACTGAACCAGTTATCAAAATGAATATTAAAATCATTTAAATCTTGTTTCAATTTAACCATTTCATAATCTAAACCTAGTTTACGGAACGTTTTAATACGTGATGCTTCAGGTTGATCTTTAATTTCTGGGTGTTTTTCTGCTAAATCTTTACCGATTGCGATAATATCTTTACCATGATATCCATCTTCAGGTAGTGTAGTTTCAGTTCCTAATGCTTGATTGTAACGTGCTTCAATTGATAGTGCTAAGTTCTCAATTTGTTTACCTGCATCATTAATATAATATTCACGTGTTACATCATAACCAGCTGCATTTAGTACATTTGATAAAGTATCACCTACTGCTGCATTACGTGCATGTCCGATATGCAAATCACCTGTTGGGTTTGCTGAAACATATTCCACGATGATACTTTCATTTTTACGTTCTTCAGATTGTCCAAAAGTTTCACCTTTAGTTAATGCTGTTTCAATAATTGTTGTTAAATATTGTTGATCTAAGTAGAAATTAATAAATCCTGGGCCAGCAATATCTACTTGTTTAACATTTGCTTTAGCTGTATCTAAATTTTCCACGATTTGCTCTGCAATTTCACGAGGGTTCTTACGTGCTAACTTTGTTAACACCATCGCAATATTTGATGAATAATCACCATTTTTAGGGTCTTTAGGTGATTCTATTTTAATTTCTGGAACTGATTCTACAAGTTCAGCTTTTAATATACTAGCTTTAATTTCTTCTATTAATGTTTCTTTAACTTGGTCAATGATATTCATTCATTTGTCTCCTTAAAATTAATTTGAAATTGATATGTCCCGAGTAAGCCCGATTGATCACTTAATTGATAGTGAATTTTGAGCTTACCTTTATTATCATCTTGAAAGTGCTTAACGGATAATGTATGAACGTTCATTGTCATACGTCCAGCTTCTGTATCATAATAACTGATAGTGTCTTGGCCTTCGACAAAGTGAAATACCGTTTTCACTGTACCTGTACGGTGAATTTTAACGCCATTATCTTCTATCTTCAGCATATTCTTTACTATTTGATCATCAATCGTTTCTTCATACCTAATAATATCACTATTCTTCTTGTGATAAGTACCTGTAGTATCTGTTTGAAACGTAGACTTTTCGCCGTTTTGTTTAACGACCTGTTTAATATTAATTGTTATATCTTCTTTCATCGCTAGCCACCTCATCGTATAAGAACGTACATTATTATAGCATATTTGACACATTAAAATAAAAAAAGCAGGGCTAGTAGCGCCTGCTTTTTTTACTGTCCTAGCTATAGTAGCTATCAACTATTTTACTGATGAAACCGCGAAAAGACAATAGCTATTTAATTGAATTGTCATATTTCACAATTAAGTCACAAATTAGACACATTTAACTAATTTCAAGTGATTTTTTCAATTCATCACTACTGTTATCCCACATTTCTTTGTTATGTTCTTGTAAGAATTTTTTGAGTACAACTTTATTCTCATCACCAATTTGGTCAATAACAATTTGATGTTTCATAGATTTATCCATCATATTAACATGTTCAGGCATACTCTTATATCCACGTTTTTTCGGTTTGTTTACTAATAAATAACAACCTGTTAACCCAGCATAATATGGCCCTTGTTCACCACGTTCAGTTGTGACCCAACATAACCAATATGATTTCGCTTCTTCACCTTTAACTTCTTCGATGTCTTTTACCCATTTCACACGCTTTTCTACTTCTGCTCTTGCGTGCATGGCACCTACGTCGATAAATGCCGTTTGATCTGCAACATCAACAAAAACTGGTGCAACATTATCTAAACTTATTGAACCTATATTTGTTCCTTTATGTCCATCTAATGGATCGTTCTTTATTATATTAAATTGAAATCCTTTATTTTCAGCCAATTATTTCACCTCATACATGTCATGTCTAATCCAAACTTGCATAGCCAATTAGACAAGTTCATTTAATAAATTAATTATTTCGCCCTTAATCGTTTCATCAGTCATGCCTAATATCAGTTCTTTAGGATAATACAATTTATAATCTAATCGTTTAATCCCTGTAATACTATGAATGATCACTGACTGACTACTAATCTCTTTAATATTACCAGTCTTCTGAAGCAGATGGATCGGTTGTCTGTTTGACCCAGGTCGATCGTAATCATACGGTAAATCTGAAAATGAGTCACATACGAAATAGTACTCTGGATCAATGCCGCCTTTTTCAAATAGATCTGTAAGCTCACCAATCGTAATGACTGACCCGTCAAATGGTAAATATTTAAATAAATCTCGATTAACGAATCGTTTGCTTAAATCACTTAAGATTTGGTCTTCTTCTTCAGTCCACTCTTCTAAGTAATACATTACAACTGTTTCATCTAAACGAATATAATCCGGAATCGTTACTTCACCTTCAAAGAATGGTATTAAATATTTAGGTGGTTCTTTGAACAAGTAACCTTGATCATATAGCACCTTCGCGCGTTTAAAGCATCTATTTAACAATACTTCTCCACCACGACTAACCGGATGGAAATAAATTTGCCAATACATTTGGTATCGACTCATTAAAAAGTTCTCAACTGCATGCATTCCACTTTCTTTGATAAGTACTTCGTCTTTCGATGGCCTCATTAAACGCAAGACACGTTCCATATCGAATTGACCATAACTCACACCAGTAAAATATGCATCTCTCTGCAAGTAATCCATTCGATCTGCATCTATTTGAGATGAAATCATTGATATGACTAATTTATTCTGATGCGTTTTATTAATGACTTCCGCTACTTCATCCGGAAATTCAGGTGACACACGTCTTAACACTTCGTTAACTTCTGTATCTCCTTTAATAATCATTTGCGTGAACGCTTCATGGTCAGTTAAGAATATTTTTTCAAAACAATGTGAAAAAGGACCATGCCCTAAATCATGTAATAACGCTGCACATAATGCTAATGGTCGATCTTTATTATCCCAAGGTGCTCTACCATCAAACACCTCATCGATCATACGTCTTACTATTTCATAAACACCTAAGGAATGTCCAAAGCGACTGTGTTCAGCTGTATGGAAAGATAAATAAAGTGTGCCTAGTTGTTTAATTCTTCTTAATCGTTGAAATTCTTTCGTCTTAATCAAATCCCAAATTAATTGGTCACGTACATGAATGTAGCGATGAACAGGATCTTTAAAGACTTTCTCTTCAGGTAATTTTTTCATTCCATAATCTTCTGTCACTTTGTAACCTCCATTCCTTATCATTCGTTTTTTATTTTAGAATGTCTTCTTCATAAGTGTTGTACGCATTGTATCACCAAATAGTAATTCTTCATACTCGCGAATCACTTCGAAGGATTCCTTCTTATAGAATGCAATTCCAATATCGTTTTTGCCATCAACTTCTAAATAAACTTCATTATATAAACCTTCGTATTGATTCAACCCAGCATAAAGTAGTTCTTTTCCGTAACCTGCACGTTGTGCTTCTGGTAGAACATAATGAGATGATAAATATAACTCTGTGCCTTTAATAAAATTAGCAAAACCTACAATCTTGCCTTCTTCCTCAGCAACAAAGAAATCGGATTCTTTAATTCTCTTCTGTAACATTTCTTTAGAATATGACGCATTTAAAAATGCTGTCACTGTGCTCGCAGTATAGATGTTGGTATACGTATCGTACCAAGCCTTTGATGCTACAGTCTTAATTCCAGAGTAATCTTCTAAAGTTGCTTTTCTTACATTTGTCATATATCTCTCTCCTCTATCTACCTTACACATCGATTAATAATCAATGATGTCAATGTCCATATACTGTTAATATAGCTTATTATAGCATTTTTAGCCTAAAAACTATAATATTCAAGACGTTTTATTATTAGCAACAATACCATTATCTATTAAAAATACTTCTAAAGTTTCGTTAAAAATTTATCCGTATTAAATGTACGTGTGATAAACATAAATAAACAGAAATTAACCACAATGAGTACGACAACTAGGATAAAAATAATTTGTAATCCGAATACCATCAACCCTGTTGATTGCGAAATCACAAAACTAATTATTGGCAAGATAATAATCATGCTGTAAGATTGTGCGGATTTACTCGTCTTTGTACGATGTGAAATAGCAATCACCAATGAAATTGTTAAAAAAGTAATCAATGGAATTAATAAAAATGCTAATACAATCCAATTTAAATTAGGAAATATGAGCTGGCCCATAAATTTAAAGCTGTAAATATTTACGATTGTTCCATATATAAGTAGCGCTATCCAAGTAATCAAAATAGAAGGAATAGCAGCTGCCAAAATCTTACCCATCATCAACTCTTTAATGGATATAGGTGTGTATAATAAACCCTCAATCGTTTTCTTTTCTTTTTCACCAATAAAGCTTGAAGAAGCAAAAATAGTAGAAAATAACACAGGAATCATTAGAAATAATGGCGCAAAGAAATACATGAAAATAGCATAAATCACTACATTATCTTTATCCAAATCAGATGGAAACATGTGCGTGTCCAAGTTTTCAATAAACGCATTCAATCCCGTAATTAATTGTGTTGCTGAATTGTTTAAACCTAACATGAATATCGATAATGGAAGAATCACCGCAAATAAGATGGGAACAATTAATAATGGTATGTATGTGCCTTTATCACTTTTAACTTCTATTAATTCTTTTCGCATAAGATTTTTAATATTATTTTTGTCCATTCACATTCACCATACCAATCTTGTTAAAATATAATTCTTTAATTGAATGCTTATGCTCATTGACCGTATAAATTTGAATACCAGATTTAATTAACGTTTCAATAATTAAAGAAATTTGTTGATAGTCATCGATAGATAACCATACTTTATTATCATCTTTCAAATGACAATCTCGAATGTTATCCAGTGATTTCAAACATTCATAAGCCTGATTCGCATCATTAGTTTTGATTTCAAATTCATAATGTGGCCAAGCTTCTTTCAATAAACCATCTGCATCCCCTGATACAATAAACTTACCTTTATTCATAATAAGTATGTCATCAGCAATATTCTCTAGACCATCTAAATGATGTGTGCACATAAATATCGTTACACCTTGTTCATCGACGAGTTTCTTCAAGAACTGTATCAACGACTCAGCAGCTTCTGGGTCTAATCCAGAAGTAGGCTCATCAAGAATTAATAATTCAGGTTCATGTAATACAGCACGAACTAAAGCGACCTTCTGTTTCATCCCTTTACTTAAAGAAGCAACTTTAGAATCTAACCGATCGTATAGACCAAATTCATTTAACAACGTTTCAATTCTACTATGAACCATTTTCTTTGGAATTTTATAAAAATTCGCCCACAAAACTAAATTCTCTTTAATAGATAAATTCTCATATAAATTGCCGTCATTTTGCACACCAATCTTAGCACGCACTTTATTGAAACGAGGATCATTCACGTTATAACCAAACATTTCAATAGACCCACTATCTGACTTCAATAAACCTGTTAATAACCTTATCGTCGAAGTCTTACCAACACCATTAGGTCCAAGAATGACATGAATATGTCCCTTCTTCAAAGTGAAACTAATATCATCAATAATCACCCGACCATCTATACGTTTGTTTACATTTTTAACCGACGCAATCAAACAATCACACCTTTCTAAATTATTTTTATCATTAACTATTATTTATCAATTTAATTATATCATATAAAATAAATATCTTTTATCATTAGTAGTTAATCAAAAATATATTATATTGATATGTTGATTGACACTATCATCTCATTCACATTGGTTAGATTAGCGTAAGAAAGGCGACAAATAACCAACACTAAATAAACCCCCTTACTATCACGAGTAGTAAGGGGGTTTGGTGATGCTTGTGGAAATTATGTTATGAACTTATTATACAAAATGTCCTAATAAATGTAAATATCTATAAAAATACATGCTTTCTGCTGCTACAAAATTTTAATAGTGCAAATAAATATAATAAAAAGACCGATTTACAATATTTTCCAAAGTCGGTATAATTTATAATTAAATTGTCGTCTAACAAACTTCTATAGACGTAACTTGCTATGGAAGGAGGTGATGCCTGTGGAGGTTATGTTTTCAGAAATAATCTCGCCTATCATTGTAGGTGTGACACTTGCGTTGCTTTCACATTGGTTAGATCAACGTAAGAAAGACGACAAATAACCAACACCAAATAAACCCCCTTACTATCCACCTAGTAAGGGGGTTTGGTGATGCTTGTGGAAATTATATTATGAATCAATTATACAAAATATCCTAATAAATGTAAATAGAAATGTAGGGATTTTTAATAAATGGTCGTGTTTAGATCAATTGATTGATATGGAATGTATTTGTCATCTCTATATTCATATATAACAACTTGTTCAACCAAAAAAGGTTCGAAAGCTATTTTTTCTAGTAATTCATTTTTAATTTTTAATAAAGTTTGATAATTCATACCGCTACTTATGTCATTAAAATAATCGACTTTACCAATAGTTATATGAGGCACGAATAATTCGCCTTCAAAATACTGTTCTCTATATTGTTTAGGAACTTCTAATACATTAATGAGCTGGTTATGAAGTGTTTTTAATTCTTGAGATTCAAGAGAAACGTATAACACCTCTTCTCCAAAAAACTCCAATCCTTTTGGTTTTACTAAAAATTGTTCTGTGGTTTTAATTACTTTTTCCACTTTCGGAAACCACGTGTGATTATTAGTTAAACAACTTTGTGCTTTCAAAGTTATATGAGGCTCCACACCTATTTTCTCCATATATTTTTGTTGGACATCAATAATAATTTTATAAATTCGCTCCGGAGGTACTATACCTAAAAAATACACTTTCCATCACCCTTTTCTTTTCCTGTTATTTAGACATGATCATGTCTAAATAGGTACATTGTATGCTTTCCATTTATTAAACTATATCAAATGCTTATTTAACTGTACATTTGTAATTAGAATATTCAGTCATTTGTAACTTTGTTCTTCCCACAAATTATATTCCTTAATTGAATAAGAATAGCTACTAAAAGAACAGCAGCTGCGCTATATATTAACACTTTAACATTTAACCCTTGTGCTAGGATCAAACCTCCTAATGCTGCACCTAGTGCACTCCCTAAATAATTCACAGAACTGTTCAATGCTACCGAAGTGCTTCCTTGTTTGGAATGATGTTTTAATAATATATGTTGCTGAGGTGCTTGTGTTGCCCATCCCATTGCTCCCCAGAGTATGAATGGTATGACTGATAGTATTTGTATTTTTATCAATATCGGTATCAGTAGTACACTTATTGTTAGTGCTATTAAAATAAACAATATTAAATATCTAGTATCTTTAATTTTATCAATAATAAATCCAACGCCAAAACTCCCTATTAATCCACCTATCCCCCAAGCTGTTAAATAAAGACTCACCGCATTTATAGATAAATACTCACTTATCACTTGTGACAAATACGTATATAAGCCTAAACTTGCTATCGCTGTACAAATCGTAACTGATACAACACTTAAAACACTTGGATTTATAAAAAGTGAAAACCTTTCTTTCAAATTTGGAGTTGCTGGTAATTTGAAATTTGGTAAATAAATTAATGTGGTAAAAATCGCAAGAATACCTATTAATACAATAACGCCCATTGCCCAACGCCAATTAATCAACTGTGCTAATTGTAGTCCTGCAGGTACACCAATAACTGTACCAACACTCATACCACCAACAATAAATGCTAATGCCTTTCCTTTATCTTTTTGTTCAACTAAATACCCACCTGAACTTACTGCCATTGGTGAAAATAATCCTGCGCCTAATCCAGCTATACATCGTGAAATGATATATAGAGTGAAATTCATAGAAATCATAGTGATGATATTTGCAAAACTAAATGTTAGTAAGGCTAAGAGCAACGTTTTCTTTACAGAATACTTAGCCAATATTGTTGAAAATATAGGTGCCGATAATGCATAAAACAACGTAAATACCGTCACACCCTGACCTATTTCTGCACTATTTTTATGAAATGCCCTACCCATATCCGGTAATAAACCAGCTACGATGTAAGTATCCATTCCCAATGCAAACATACCTAACGTTAAAACCCATATCTTTTTCATACATTATCAATCCATTCTTAATTATTTAAAGTCTCATATTCTTGAATTCATCTTTTTGCTTATTTAAGATGTAGTAAGCATAATATGACAATAAACTTTGCGGAATAACGAATATATTTATAGAGGTATTAAACAAAAGTTAATAGGAGAAATGTTATGAACATTGAATATATAGAAGATTTTATAGCTGTAGCTGAAACAAAAAGTATTAATAAAGCTTCATTACTTAGAAATATTAGTACACCAGCCTTAAGTAAACGTATCAAACAAGTAGAAAACTATTTTAATTGCGATCTATTCTATAGAACTTCAAAAGGCATATATTTAACAAATAGTGGTGAAATCGTGCTAGAAAAACTTATTAATATCCAACAATCATTACAAGAATTAAAAAAGACTACCGCTTCAATTCAAATCTCTAAAATAAGCCTAGGTACATTACCAAGCTTCTCGTTATATAAATTACCAAACATAAAAGAACAAACTGCATTCAATCAATTAGATATTAAGATTGAAAACAATACGCAAATATTATTAAATCACTTGAATAATGGTGAACTCGATATTATCATCGGAGATATTTCTTCAACAAACAATCGACAACTAAACTATAAAACACTATATTGTGAAGATTATCTCATCGTTTTTCCAACAAACCATCCATTAAATTCTAAAGTAAATATAGATATTTCAGATTTACTAGAATATCGAATATTTCTATTAGAACCACCATGTGACACTTTAGCATTTGTTAGAAATGAATTTTCAACGTTACATTTAAATATTGAATTAAAACAAAATTTAGAATCAATATTGGCAAGCGTAAAAACAAATCAAGGCATTACGATTATTCCACAGTCTCTAGCAACAAGACTAGAAAGTATGAATCTCAATTCTAAAAAATTATCACAACATCATAGAAAAATTGGATTAATTGCATATAATCAAAATACAATTTCTAATCTACAAACCCTTCTTTCAGAGAGTCTTCAATCATAATTCATGAATCATACACCAAAACAGCCTTTCACAAATTAATGTGAAAGGCTGTTTTTTTATGTTCTATGAAAAAAGTTCATCACCCATTGTTTACTTACATTACTTAATGTTACTCTATGATTTACTCAATCATACTCAGAAGGATACTAAATATGTCATTAATTTTATTATTTTCAAGTTTGTTATCTCTATTATTATTAATTTATGGATTCTTAAAAAGTAATGCCTTCTCTAAATATATAGGGTTCCTAATTTTATTTATCATCTTATTTGTAATTATTTATTTTATATTTCTAACTCCACCGGAAAATATGAGTAAGTAGCCCCTCACTCTTTCTCTCTACTTCTATTATACTATGAATTCCAAACATATTATAGACTACCTTTTCTATGTTGCGTAGACTATACTAATACATACAAATCTAATATATAAGAGATATGTCACTATCAAAGATAATACAACGACGAATAAAACATAATCTTACATCTTTAAAAATTTGCGTGAACAAGGCTTTTAGAGAAATATATTTCAGAAATGTGATTGTATTAATGAGGAGGTAAGATCTTATGACTATGAAATTTAACCCGAACAATGTTGTTGTAAAACAGTGTATAACTGGAACGATCTTTGAAGATGCAGGCAATACGGAAGATGCTTACGCAGCGTTTCAACAAGCATGGGATATTGCAAACGATGACTTTGAAAAATTTATTGCGGCTTACCATTTCGGACGACAACAGAAGGATGTTAACGATAAATTAAAGTGGATGGAAACTGCTTTACAGTGTGCATTAAATATTAATGATGATGATGTTAAAAGCGCCTACCCAACATTATATTCAGCTATTGCTGAATGCTATTCGGCACTTTCTGATTCTGAAAATGCTAAAAAGAATCAAGCTTTAGCACATTCTTATGAAGGTCAACCTTCTGATAAAGGACCTTTTTATCATGGAACAAAAGCAAATTTGGAAGTCGGTGATTTACTTACTGCCGGTGGAAATTCAAATTACAAATCTGATCTTAAAATGAACCACATTTATTTCACTGCTAATCCTGATGGTGCCGGTCTTGCAGCATTTTTAGCTAAAGGTGAAGATCCTGAACGTGTTTTCATCATTGAACCTACTGGTGAATTTGAACATGACCCTAACGTTACTGATAAAAAATTCCCAGGTAACTTAACACGCTCTTATCGCTCCGAAACACCTTTAAAAATCATTGGAGAAGCAACAGAGTGGAACAAACTAACGACGGATGAACGAAATGAATGGCACGATAAATTAGCTAAAAATAAAGGCGATATTATTAATTAAGTAGATTTAATACCAATATTAAAAACAAAAAGACTTCAGCCTATGAAGTCTTTTTGTTTTATGAATGTGCTTTTATATAGCTTTCTTTAATTTCTTCAGGTAATCTTTCTGGAATTCCTTCAGTAAATTCCTCATTCCCTTGTTTAACCGCTTCTTGATAATACCAACATTTAAAATGAATCATGTTTAATGTATTTTCTAACGCTTTAATTTCTTCTTCGACATTCTTTTTTTGTGTTTCAAATAATTCTAATCGTTTATCGTATGTTGTTGGTCCTTCTTCACACCATTCCATAAAAAGTTTGATATCTTTAATTGGTGTTCCTGATTTTTTTAAACATTCGATCACTCTGATTGCCTCTATTGCATCTTCATCAAATTGACGAACACCTGAATCTGCTCTTTTTAAATTTGGTAATAGTCCTTCTTTATCATAATATCTTATCGTTGAATTTGGTAATTGAAACTTTTCTGATACTTGTCCTATAGAATACATTGAAATTCCTCACTTTTAATAAATTATTCAAAACGCTTGACCTAAAGTTAGGTTTAAGTATTATCATGCTAAATATAACATGTAACAAACTATAAATATACTAAGTTAGGTGGAATGATTTATGACAGTAGAAAATAAAGTAGTCATTATAACAGGTGCCTCTTCAGGTATTGGTGCAGCAACAGCTGAACTTTTAGCTCAAAAAGGTGCTAAGTTAGTATTATCCGCACGTAGAGAAGACAAACTCAAACAACTTGTTGAAGAAATTCAATCTAAAAATGGAGATGCGACATACGTAGTCACTGATGTCACTAATCCAGAAGATAATAAACAACTTGTTGAACATGCAATTTCAACTTATGGAAAAGTAGATGTCATCTTCTTAAATGCCGGTATTATGCCAAACTCTCCATTATCCAAGTTAAAATCTGACGAATGGAATCAAATGGTAGACGTAAATATTAAAGGTGTTCTAAATGGCATTGAAGCTGTATTACCTAAATTCACTTCACAAAAATCAGGACATATCATAACAACGTCATCAGTTGCAGGATTAAAAGCATATCCAGGTGGCGCCGTATATGGTGCAACTAAATGGGCAGTACGAGATTTGATGGAAGTATTACGAATGGAATCTGCACAAGAAGGTACAAATATTCGTACAGCTACAATATATCCAGCAGCTATTGAAACAGAACTGATTGATAGAATCACAGATAGTGAGTCTGCAAAAGGAATGGCAGCATTATACGATCAATATCAAATTTCTCCAGCAAGTATTGCAAATATTGTTGCCTTTGCAATTGATCAACCAGAAGAAGTAAACATTAATGAATTTACAGTTGGACCTACTTCTCAACCTTGGTAATAGAATAAGTAGTTAATATCATAAAAACAAGCATATCGACGACTGAATACTCAGCCTGTCGATATGCTTGTTTTTATAATCAAATTAATGTGTGAGCTCATAACTATCTATAATTAGATATTCTATTTCTTCTAAAGAATCACATTCATTTAGATTGATACTCACCCAATTATTTTTATTCATATGATATGCAGGGTAAATGCCCTTTTTCATTCTTACAGATCCTATAAATTCTTGAATCACTTTAACATTTAATACTTCTACTTCTTTGTCTCCATCAATATTAAGTTTACTTTCATTAATATTCATCAGAAGACCGAACCATTTTTGATTATGTTTATGCCGAAACACAGCGTAATTCGTATGTTTCTTCCAAGGATAATCCGGATCAATATTAAATTCACGTTTAATGTAGTTCTCTACTTCTGTTCTTTCTATCATATTGATTCACCTTCAATGATTTAATAATATACTTTGAAGTTAAACACGACTATTCTTCGGCTGTTCCCCATGACGTTTACCGAACTCTTCCATCATATCTATAATAGGTAGCAGGTCTTCGCCTTTTTCCGTTAATCCATAAACTACTTTAGGTGGTACTTCTGGATATACTGTACGGCTAATAATACCATCACTTTCCAGTTCTCTTAACTGTTTTGTTAGAGAGCCTTGAGATATATTTTCAAGGAATTTTTTTATATGACTATATCGACGATCATTTTCTTTTAAATACCAGATGATTAGATTTTTATAACGTCCAGATAATATGTTTTGTGTATATGCGATACCATAGACGTCTCTATTTTCTTCAATGGCCTCTTCATTAAAACCATAATTACAAATTTTAACCACAAAATCCTCTCCAATTCACATAAGTACGATTTTTAATACTATGTCATTTTTTATTGCCTACTTCATTTATATTAACATTTAATTTAATATACGCTTCATGATAAACATTGGAAAGGAATATGAAAATGAAAAATAGAGTGACCGAAATTTTTAATATAAAAGTACCGTTCATACAAGGTCCGATGAACGCTTTAACGAATCCAGAATTTATTGCTGCTGTCAGCGAAGCAGGTGGTTTAGGTATTATGGGTCCGAATGCTGGAAATGCCAAAGTTTCACGTTCTCCAATTGAAACGACTGAACGAATGAGAGTAGAAATCAAGAAAATTAAACAACTTACTGATAAACCATTTGCATCAACAATCATGGTGAGTGACGATATTTCTTATGTGACCTACATTGTTGATATGCTTATTGAAGAACAAGTACCAGTTGTATTGATTAATGGTTTATTAGATAAAGCACTTTTCGACAAACTAAAAAGTCATCAAATAAAAATCATATTCAGACCGCTGACACCAACGATTCAAAATGCACAAGCTGCTGAACAAATGGGTGCTGACGTGTTTGTAGCAACTGGATTTGATGAAGGTGGCACAGTGCCAGAACGCGTTATCGGTACATTCTCCATCGTCCCTATGATAGCCGATGCAATCAATATTCCAGTAATCGCTGCAGGTGGTATTGGTGATGTGAGAGGCGTGCGCGCTGCTATTCAACTAGGAGCTGAAGGTGTTTATGTAGGTAGTTTACTCATACCTACCATTGAAAATCCAGCTGCAGAAAATGTTAAACAATATATCGTTGATTCAAATGCAGAAGATTTAATTCTATTTAGAACCCTACCTGCTTATTATCGATCATTACCCGGGAAACTTGCGAAGGAACTCGAAGCAATGGATCAAGAAGGTGCAAGTAGAGAAGAGATCGCCCAACATATGGGCGCAGGTAGAAATATGAGATTAGGTATGGTTAAAGGCGATACAGAAAACGGATATGTCTCTGTAGGTACAGGTATTAGCCCTATCAAAGAGATACGAAGCGTTCAAGCAGTTATTGATGATTTAATGCAAGATTTTGTTGAATATAACTCCAAAAATCCCTAAAATAATAATGATTAATGTATGGAGGTAGTGAATATGACTGTTAAATCTTACTCATATGTACGTAAACACTTCAAAGAAATCATTAATAAAGTTAATGTTGATTGTGAACCTATCATTATTACAACTAAAAAGCATAATGCCGTAATTATGTCCGAAGATAGCTATAATGAAATAATGGAAACACTATATCTACAACAAAACCCAGCCAATGCAAAACATTTATCTGAATCAATTGAAAACCTAGAACATGGAAATGTAAAACTAACAAACTAATTAACCAAGAACATAGATTAGTATATACAGTAAACAACCATACTATTTTAGTTGCATCGTGTAGATATCATTATAAATAAAAAGATATACTTCAAAAATAGCTATTAAAACATAATTAAAGCACCCCTAAAGTTGAATTTTTGGTTCAACTTTAAGGGTGCTTTTGATTTAAAATTTACATTCTAATTTTTACCTTCTTAATATTGTTTTCTTAAGAAAGTTTATTATAGTCTTCGTCTGTTACTGGTTCTAACCATTCATTCCATGCGCCTTCAGCTGGAACTTCAACTGCTATATGTGTAAACCAGCTATTCTTCGTTGCGCCATGCCAATGTTTAACTTCTGGTGGAATATTCACAACATCACCTTTTGTTAATTTTTGTGCTGGTTTATCCCACTCTTGATAATACCCTTCTCCTCCAGTAACAAGAAGAATTTGTCCGCCTTCATGGTGAATATGCCAATTATTACGACAAGCTGGTTCAAAAGTGACATTACCAATACCTACACGCTCAGTACTCAACATATTCAAATAGCTTTGACCTACAAAGTACTCCGCAAACTTGTCGTTTTTGTCTCCTATTTCAAAAATTGCATCGTATTGATTTTCCATTTTAATCGCTCCATTTCTAATTATTTATGATTTGCTAAACACCTTATCCAAATTGTTCCATCTCAAGATAGATATTTTGCTTATCACAGAAGCCTAACAAAATATATTTTCAGTATACGACTTGAAGTTAACTTCAAGTCAATTAATAAGAATATCGAATTGATTATTTCAAGACTGCCCTTTCTCGAATAATTTCTTTAATGTTAAGATGAAATAAAGAAAGGACGTGTTGAAATGAATGCTCAAAAAGAAAAGCGATTCATAATAGCAGCCTGCTTGAATGTCATACTGCTACTTAGTCTACTTATCGTATATCGAACTGACAATCTATTGCTTATAATAATTTTTGATCTATTATCTTTTATAAATGCTGTTTATCTTGTTTCGGAAGTATTTAAAATGAAGAAACAGAGTAGTAACAATTAGACGAAAATAATAATAATGATTGCAGTCTGTTTACGCTCTAACGGGATTGTTTCCCAAAACTATCTCGTTAGCGCAAAAACTTCACCGTTTTTCCACACATTTATTCAACAAAAAACAAGGCTAGGACGATATGTCCCAGCCTTATTCTTGTTTCTACTTATTTTTATTTAATTTCTTATTCAACTTCTCATCGATTTCTTTCTGACGACGTTTGCGTTCTTCGTTTCTCAAACGCAATCTTTCTTCTTCTTCTGGATCTCGTTTCTTCTGAAGTTGTTTTTGAATTTTTTCCATAAGTTCTTCTTCTGTTAACGCGGCACATGGGCGGTTATTAACAAATGCGAATGTTTTTCTTCGTCCTGGTCCACAATACGATTGGCATGCGACTTCTACTTCCGCTTCTGGATCTATCTTCTTCAATTTCTTCAGTAGTGATGGTAGATTAACAGCCTGACAATCATCACAGACTTGGAATTTATTTCGCATTAGCTTTCCCACCTTTCTGTTTTTCTATTTTGCAATAAATTATTATACCACTTGATGATTCTTTTGAGAATGTTATATTACTGTTTCTCCATATTTCGAAGCATTTTATTATTTCTTTCGATCATTCTTTCAAAATACTTATCATATAGCGTCCATTCTTCTTCTGTGACTGGATCCATGCTTAATTGAGCACCTAATGTCTTCAAGCTTTGTAATAGTTTGAACAATATATCATTTGTCGTAAATGATGTATCTAATAATTCATTTATTGATGCCATACATGCTGGCATGATTGTTGGATAGATAAATTTAGTTTTTTCATCTTTAAGTGCTTCTTGATAAAAGCCTCTCATCATTTCTGCTCGTTCTGCACCAGATCCTTCAACACATAAATAGATTTGAACTGCAATGCCACCGCGAACTCTACGCTGTGATATGCCTGCAAACTTTTTATTATTAATGCTTAAATCGTAACTTCCTGGACAGTACGAAGCTGCAATTTCTTTATTTTCGATTTGATCTGTTTCATCTTTAAACATTTCACGAATGAGACGTAACATCACTTCATACCCGGTATCAATTGACACATCGTGCTTTCCTTTAAAGATTAAAGAAATGTTCAATACACCTTTATCAAGTACAACACCTAATCCACCTGAATTTCTAACGATTGCACTATAGCCTTTAACGTCATTTAAGTAAGCAATCCCGTCTTTCAAATATGGTAATCTAGAGTCATGTATACCTAATATCACGACGTGGTTGTGTATCCATGTTCTTACTACACTTGGACTTCTATCGTTTCCTACTTGATCACAAAATGTATCATCGAAACTAAAGGACTGCATTGGCTGCAGTCCTGAAGTGTGGTCAATGTATCGCCATTCTTGTGTAAAATAATCTTGCATACTTGCCATGATTATAATGTTTGAGCAGCTGTTATAATTGAAAGACTATAAACGTCTTCTGCTGAACAACCACGTGATAAATCGTTAACTGGTGCGTTTAAGCCTTGTAATACAGGACCAACTGCATCAAATCCACCTAAACGTTGTGCAATTTTGTAGCCAATGTTACCCGCTTCTAAACTTGGGAAGATGAATACATTTGCATCACCTTGAATGTCAGAATTCGGTGCTTTTTTAGCTGCTACTTCTGGTACGATTGCTGCATCAAATTGGAATTCACCATCTAATACAACATCTTTCATGTCTGTTTCTTTTAAGTTTTCTTGTGCAATTGAAACTGCTTCAGATACTTTTTCAGTGTCAGGTGATTTTGCAGAACCTTTAGTTGAGAAGCTTAACATAGCAACTCTTGGAGACATACCGAATGCTTGTGCTGTCTTAGCACTTTCGATTGCGATTTCTGCTAAATCTTGTGCATTTAATTCTGGGTTAATTGCACAGTCACCAAATACATATTGTTCTTCACCTTTAGTCATAAAGAACACGCCTGATGTTTTAGTTACACCTGGTTTTGTTTTGATGATTTGTAATGCTGGACGTACAGTATCTGCTGTTGAATGTGCAGCACCACTTACTAAACCTTCTGCTTGGTTTGTGTATACAAGCATAGTACCAAAGTAGTTTACATTGTTTAATAATTCTTCAGCTTGTTCAACTGTTGCTTTGCCTTTACGACGTTCAACAAATTTCTCTACTAAATCAGCTTTCAACTCACTTGTTTCTGGGTTGATAATTGTTAAACCATCGATTGATAAATTAGTGTTTGAAGCTGTTTCTTTAATTTTTTCTTCATTACCTAAAACGATTGGTGAAACTAAATCTGTAGATTGTAGTTTAACTGCTGCAGTTAATACACGCGCGTCATCACCCTCTGGTAATACGATACGTACATTTTTCCCTGTTAATTTGTTACTTAAGACATTTAGTAAATTAGACATAATTGCCTCCTATATATGTTTGCTAATATTTTTCCATTCATAATTATAACATCTTTTTATAAATTTTCACGTTTTCAAATTATGAATTAATATTATCTACACAAAGGACTAGGCGTTACATTGCTACTTTATTTCTACTCTTCTTCTATTAATGTTTTCTTTAATGACTAACATAATATTTTTCGGTCTTTCTGCAAGTCTTCTCATGAAATATCCGTACCAGTCAACGCCATATGGCATATACACACATACACGGTATCCATCTTGACTAAGCGATTCTTGTAGATCTGTTCTAAATCCATACAAGAATTGGAACTCGAAAGAAGTTTTAGCGATATTATGTTGAATAATAAACTGTTGAAGTTCTTGAATAATTTTGTGATCGTGTGTCGCAATAGATGTGAAATTGCCATTTAATAAATGTTCTTTGGCCAACATCAAATAATGCGCATCAATGTCTTTTTTCTTAGAAAAAGAGATATCCTCGTTCTCCTTATACGCGCCTTTAACAATACGTAAACGCATATCGGAATGTTGAGTGATATCTTCTCGTGTTCGATGAAGCGTTGCTTGTATTACTGTTCCAACACAATCATAATCATCTTTCAATGATTCAATCATCTTCCAACTTTGACAAACGTGTTTATAATCTTCCATATCAATATTAATAAAAATACGATACTCTTGCGCTTTATTAAGAATTTCGATGATGTTAGCTTTACATACATCTTCATCCACATCTAGACCTAATTGTGTGAGCTTAATTGACATATGCGCATCCAACTGTTCCTCATAAATATAGTCTAAAATGTCAAGAATATTACGTTTTGCTTCTAATGCTTCTTCTGACGACCTTACAAATTCACCTAAATGATCAATTGTTACAGCAATTCCCTTATCATTTAACATCCTCGTATTTAAGTCCAATTCTTTCAAATTAGTACCAGCAACAAAAGCATTTACACCTAGTTTATCAGAATATTTTTGTGCAAATTGATTTAAACGTTCATTTTGAGATAACAGATAGAATACAGATTTTAACATTGGCATATTATCACTCCTTTTATTAGATCACGTCTTAAAGGTATCATAATCCATGAATGTAAATAAACCAAATATGTGTAAAAATAAATTACCTTCTACGTCATATTTATTTACATCATTATTTTTTTAATCTTTTCCTTTCACAACAATGTAAAAAGTTGAGTCAGTGAAGCCATTTCTAGTATGATAGAATTATATTGAATATAAGATTCTAAAAGGAGCGAAAGTAAAATGAACGAAGCAGCAAAAACTTTAGACGGTTGGTATAGCTTGCATTTATTCTATGCAATAGATTGGACAAGCCTTAAAAATGTACCAGAAGAAGATAGAAACACAATGATTCAATCTTTCAAAACATTCCTTGAAGGATTAGAAACAGTTCATAATAATAAAGAAGGTTCACATGCGTTTTACAACATTACAGGACAAAAAGCAGACCTAATGTTATGGTTCTTACGTCCAGATGTTAAACAACTCAATGCACTAGAGAATGAATTCAACAAGTTAGATATTAGTGACTTCTTAATACCAACTTATTCATACGTTTCAGTAGTTGAACTTTCAAATTATCTTGCAGGTGACTCAAACGAAGATCCATATGAGAACCCACATGTTAAAGCAAGATTATATCCAGAAGTACCACGTTCAGAATACGTTTGTTTCTACCCAATGGATAAACGCCGTGACGGAGAAGACAACTGGTATATGCTAGATATGGAACAACGCCGTAGCTTAATGCGTTCACACGGATTAATCGGACGTAGTTATGCAGGTAAAGTAAAACAATTCATTACCGGTTCTGTAGGTTTAGATGACTACGAATGGGGCGTAACATTATTTAGTGATGATATGTTACAGTTTAAAAAATTAATCTATGAAATGCGTTTTGATGAAGTATCTGCAAAATACGGTGACTTCGGTGCATTCTACGTAGGAAACTTATTAAATATCGATGAATTAGATACATTCTTTAAATTAAATTAATATGTAAAAGCCTGAGAAACGATTTATTCGTCTCTCAGGCTTTTTTGCGAATGAAATAGTGAGAGATATCGTGCGTTTGACCTTGAATCGCACGATATCTCAGCCCTACCCCCTAACTCTTCGTGCGATTCACACCTAATCGCACGATATCTCAGCCCTACCCCCTAACTCTTCGTGCGATTCACACCTAATCGCACGATATCTCAGCCCTACCCCCTAACTCTTCGTGCGATTCACACCTAATCGCACGATATCTCAGCTCTACCCCCTAACTCTTCGTGCGTTTGACATCTAATCGCACGATATCTCAGCCCTACCCCCTAACTCTTCGTGCGATTCACACCTAATCGCACGATATCTCTGCTCTACACCCTAAGTCTTCGTGCGTTTGACACCTAATCGCACGATATCTCGGCTCTACACCCTAAGTCTTCGTGCGTTTGACACCTAATCGCACGATATCTCGGCTCTACCCCCTAACTCTTCGTGCGTTTGACACCTAATCGCACGATATCTCGGCCCAACCCACTAACTCTTCGTGCGTTTGACACCTAATCGCACGATATCTCTGCACCACTACTCACCCTTATAATTCCACAAATAAAAAAAGATACAGAACTTGAAATCTTCTATCTCTAGATTTCTGCTCTGTACCTCTCTAAACTTCAATATTTAACTTATAACTTCCATACTGCAATGACAAGTAGTATCCAACTTACGATAAAGAGTACTCCACCGATTGGCGTAATTGCACCTAGTATTTTAATTTGTGTCACTGCCAAAATATATAATGATCCACTAAAGAATACAATTCCAAATGTCATTAACCATCCTGCAACATTTAAACTTGCAGTCGTTGTTCCTGAAATAATACCGATTAAAATTAATCCTAATGCATGATACATTTGATAAGTTGTTGCTTTCTCCCAAATATCTAAGTATTTAGCAGTTAATTTATTCTCTAAACCATGTGCACCAAAAGCACCTGCTGCAACTGCGATCATCGCATTGATTGCACCTATTATTATAAATAATTTCATATTATACCTTCCTTTCTATCATTAAAAATCAAATAATGAATCTCCATTGCCAATGCCATCATCTGTAGTTAACTGATTCTCTGTTAATTTTTCTGTAGATGGTTGTGATACTTTACCACCCATTTTTCTAATTTCTTCATTAGATATTTGAGTACTTGATTGTGTATTTGATGGTTTTGCTTTTATCGTTGTATTGTTTTGTACTTGTATGTCATGTGTCACACTTTCTTCTTTCGTGAATAACCCACTTAAAGTATGAATGGTATACATATGTTTATTAAACGTTTCATCTGTAGACGCATTATCTGCACCAACAAGTTCTTCTTCTATAGCTGCAATAATTTTATCTTTACTTATCATAAACTTTCACCTCCACACCAATTAATCGGTTGGATACCTTTTGAGGCAAGATATTCATTCGTTTGACTAAATGGTTTAGAACCAAAGAATCCTCGATAGGCAGACAAAGGACTTGGGTGAACGGATTTCACAATATGATGTCGCTCAGTATCTATTAATTTAATCTTCGTCTGCGCTGGTTTCCCCCACAAAATAAACACGACATCTTCTTTTTCACGAGAAACTGCTTTTATAATTTCATCCGTGAACACTTCCCAGCCAATATTTTTATGTGAATGCGCTTGATGTGCTTCGACTGTTAATACTGTGTTTAACAACAATACGCCCTCTCTCGCCCAGTCTTGTAGATGCGGAGATTCACGTTTACAGCCTAAATCTGATTCCAACTCTTTATATATATTTCTTAAAGACGGCGGGAATGCAGCATCTGGTTGCACTGAGAAAGCAAGTCCATGTGCTTGGTTCGGACCGTGATACGGATCTTGTCCTAATATGACTACTTTCACTTGATCTAAAGGCGTTAAATCAAACGCTTGATATATATTTTCTCTATCTGGATACACCGTTTTATGTTGATAAGCTTCTTCTAAAAAAGACTCCATTTCAGAAAAATCATATTGCGATTTTATATTTTGAAATATATCCTGCCAATCCATATAATTCACCTCATTAAAAATGATAACATAGCCTTAATGAAATAATCATAACTATTTTTTACAATTTAAAAACATGATATGATAAAGCATATGAAATATTGGGAGGAATCATCAATGGCATTAAAAAAAGTCTTAACAATCGCAGGGTCTGATACAAGTGCTGGCGCTGGTATGCAAGCAGATTTAAAAACATTCCAAGAACATGATACTTATGGAATGGTTGCATTAGCAGCAATCGTTACTATGGATCCAAAAACTTGGGGTCATGATGTAACACCATTACCTCTTGATTTACTTGATAAACAGTTAAATACTGCTATTTCAATTGGTCCAGACGCAATTAAAACCGGGATGCTTGGTTCTGAAGAAGTAATTAAACGCGCTCGTCAAGCATACGATGAGTCAGGATCCGAAATATTTGTAGTCGATCCTGTAATGGTATGTAAAGGGGAAGACGAAGTACTTAACCCAGGAAATACTGAAGCAATGATTACTGAACTATTACCAAGAGCAACAGTTGTAACACCAAATTTATTTGAAGCAGGTCAATTATCAGGTTTAGGTAAACTGACTTCAATTGAAGATATGAAAAAAGCAGCAGAAAAAATACATGAACTCGGTGCTCAATATATCGTCATTAAAGGCGGAAAAGCATTAGAATCAGATAAAGCATATGATTTATACTATGATGGAAAACGCCACGTACTATTATCAACAGATAAATTCCAATCAAGTTATAATCACGGTGCAGGTTGTACATTTGCGGCAGCAACGACAGCTAACTTAGCAAATGGTGAATCACCAGAAGACGCGATTATTCATGCAAAAGCATTCGTAGCATCAGCAATTAAAAACGGATGGAAAATGAATGAATTCGTTGGACCTGTTGATCACGGTGCATCAAACCGTATCGAAAAAATCGAAGTTTATACTGAAGAAGTGTAAATGATACAAAACAAAGAAGAGGATAGGACATAATATAATGTCTTAGCCTCTTCTTTTGTTTTATTGTTCTACACTAAATTCTGCAACGATTTTAGCGATGACTTTGTGTTTTTTATATAATTTAAATTGATATTCGTAAAATGTATTCCCTAAATTACGTTCTGTATTTAGGCACTCTAGTTCAGCAGAATAATTTTCCAATGTCATTATACGTTCTGTCTGTTCAAATTCACTTTTAATTTGTTTAATTTTCTTCCCTCTAAATTGGCTGAAACTACTAAACTCTCTAAGCATACTCAATAAATATTGTACCGGTACTTCTTCACGATAATGATACCCCATTATATTACAATAATCTAAAACGGATTCATCATTAAATGAAACTTTTATTCTTTCCACACATTCCACCCGCCATTTCTTAAGGCATATTTTCCACTAATTATTGTACTTCAAACATATGCATCATTCAAGTTTGGGCTGGTGGCATTACTTTATTGATTAGGATATGCGTCTGCATCTAATATTACTTCAACGCTTGGATGATTATAAAGTACTGACGCAGGTAATTGTGTCGTTATTTCTCCAGATAATAATTGTTGAACCGCTTCTTTCTTTTTAGGTCCATATGCTAATAATATAATGCGTTTTGCTTTTAGTATAGACTTGATCCCCATCGATATCGCTTGTTTTGGCACTTCATTTACGTCATCAAAATACCTGCTATTCGCTTCTATTGTTGATTCTGTTAAATTAACCACACTTGTTAAGCTATTAAATGACGTCCCTGGTTCATTAAACCCAATATGTCCATTTTCGCCGATACCTAAAATCTGTACATCTATAGGTCCTTGTTCATCAATCAGCGCTTCATATCTTTCCGCTTCAACATCTAATTGTTCTACTGAACCGTTTGGAAGGTGTATATGTTCTTCATTCCAAGATGAAAAGTGATCAAACAACACTTGATGCATGTATGTGTTATAACTTTCAGGGTGATCAGAATCAATACCAATATATTCATCTAAATTGAAAGTTTTTATTTCACTTAAATCAAGTTGATTCATTTGGATTAATTCCACGAGACGTGCATAAACATCCTTCATCGTTCCACCAGTTGCAAGTCCTAAGACACTTTGATGATCCGAAATCATTTGCTTTAACAATTCATTAGCAACGTAATGGCACGCTTCCTCTTTCGTCCCTAAATTTATAAATCGCATGATTATCCCTCAATTTCTTTAATAAATCGTTTTGTTATCTCCAATGGTCTCGTTATTGCGCCACCAACAACTGTACAATGTACACCTAAGTCAGTTACACGTTTCAACATTTCAGGTGTAATCACATTTCCCTCAGCGACTACTTTAGCTTCAACTAAGTTCATGACATCTTTTAAAAATTGAAAGTCATTTTCATATAAGATGTGACCTTTCGTATATTCAGTATACCCTCTTAAAGTTGTTCCTATATAATCGAAACCAAGTTTATCAGCTTGTACCGCTTCTTCTAAATTAGAAATATCCGCCATAATTTCTACATCGGGTGCCTGTGTTCTAATATAGTCAACAAGTGCTTCTAATGATTCTTTCGGTCTTGTTTGTTTCGTCGCATCTAATGCGATGACTTCACAACCACTTTCTATTAACTCATCTACTTCTTGTGATGTTGCTGTAATGAATACATTTGATCCTTCATAGTCCCGTTTCACAATTCCAATGACAGGAATATCTACTTCTTTCTTAATAGCTATTATATCTTCTTTCGAATTTGCTCTAATACCTTTAGCACCTGCTTGATATGCCGCTAATGCCATTTTACTCATAATAAATGATGAATGTAATGGTTCATCTGGTAAAGCTTGGCACGACACAATTAATCCCTTTGGTAACATATAACATACACTCCTCATTTATTGTTCTAATACTTCTTCAACTTCATTTTTTATCGTTGTAACATGTGGACCATAAATAATTTGAATACCTGTCCCTTTTTTCACAACACCTTTAGATTCAGTCGATTTAATCAAATCTTCATCAAATAACTCGCCATCTTTAACTGTGACTCTTAATCTTGTTGCACAGCAATCTACTGTGTCTATATTTTCTTTTCCACCTAAGCCTTCAATAATCGTCATCGCACGTTCACTCGCATCCACTGCTTGAACAGCAGCTTCTTCTTCACGACCCGGTGTCTTAAAGTTGAATTTCGTAATCATAAATCTAAACGTTACATAATAAAGTAAGAACCAAACAATCCCAATTGGTATTACAAGTAAATAATTTGTTTTAGCATTACCTTGTAAAACACCAAAGAGCACGTAATCAATAAATCCACCACTAAATGTCTGCCCTACTGTGATATTAAATATATCTGCCATCATAAATGCTAAACCATCAAAAATTGCATGTATCACATATAACGCTGGTGCGATAAATAAGAAACTAAATTCTAATGGTTCAGTGATACCTGTTAAGAAAGAAGTCAACGCTGCTGAAAGCATTAAACCACCGACTATTTTTTTCTTTTCAGGTTTGGCAGTATGGTAAATCGCTAATGCTGCACCTAGCAGACCAAACATCATCGTAATAAATCGCCCTGACATATAGCGAGAAATACCTGAATAGTAATGTGTTAAATGCGAATCTCCCAATTGTGCAAAGAATATATTTTGTGTACCTTGAACAATCTTACCGTTAATTTCCATCGTTCCACCAAGCGCTGTTTGCCAAAATGGTAAATAGAAAATATGATGTAATCCGAATGGCCCTAGCATACGCAATACAAATCCATATATAAACGTCCCGATAACCCCTGTTTTATTAACAAGACCGCCTGCGTTAAAAATCCATCCTTGTATCGTTGGCCAAACAAAGAACAAAACCACACCAAGTACAATTGAAGCAACAGATGTAATGATAGGTATAAATCTTGATCCTCCAAAAAATCCTAAAAACGGTGGTAATGTAATCTTGTTATATTTATTGTGGAGCATTGCCGTCATGATACCGACAATAATCCCGCCAAACACACCCGTTTCAACTGTTTGAATACCCAAGACCATTCCTTGACCTGCTTTGGCCAAATTCTCTTGTGTAGCAACATCATCAGTAATCGTTAACGATGCATTCATTGTTGTATTCATGATTAAGAATCCTAACATTGCTGCTAAACCGGCTGTTCCTTTGTCACTCTTTGCTAAGCCAATCGCTACCCCGATAGCAAATATGACTGGTAAATTCGCAAATACAATATTCCCCGCTGACGACATCAATATGAATACATATTGTAATAAATCTATATCTAATATTGGATACGCCTTAATTGTATTTGGATTACTTAGCGCGCCACCTATCCCAAGCAACAAACCTGCTGCAGGTAGTATTGCAATAGGCAACATAAATGATTTCCCGAACTGTTGTGCTTTATCAAATACTTTACTCATTCCCATCCCCACCTCTCAATTTACCCTTAATATAACACCTTGAAAATACTAGTCAATGTTTACAATAGAATTGAAAAAGTTTTTCATATATACTAGTATATAATTCATAAATAGGAGTGTTATCGATGAAATTTGAAAATCGTATTCAACAATTTTCATATCTTTTCACTAATGCAGATGATACAATCGCAAATTACATTCTCGAAAATCCTGTTGGTGATCATTTCTCAACAATTACATCACTGGCTTATGCGATAGGTGTTTCTACTTCAAGTATTACAAGATTTAGCCATAAGTTAGATTATCAGAACTTTCAAGATATGAAATTTAATATTCAACAAACGTATGAGAAGACAGATATTCATAACGTTCCTCTCATCAAACGTATTCATGAGTACCATCAAACGTTACTCCAGCAAACAGGTGAATTTATCTCTAATGAAAAAATCCATCAACTCATTACAACTTTAACGCAAAGCAAACAAACTTTATTTGCCGGTCTTGGAAGTTCAGGTCTAAGTGCGACTGAATTCTATTACCGTACAATGCGAATGGGCATTATTGGCAACGCTGTAACAGATGCACATCAAATGAAAATTGGTGCTTCTTTACTGACAGAAGATGATGCATTAATTATCTTTTCAAATAGTGGACATACAGAGGAAGTCATTAACGCAGCTAAAATTGCCCAAGCACAAAAAGCTACCGTCATTTCCATTACAAATTATGCTGGTAGTGAACTTACTGCACATTCTGATATTGTCATCATGACGATTGATCAAACTCGAGTAAATGATAAAAGGTTTATTAACACACAAATTTCAGCACATTTTCTGATTGATGTTGTAAGTTATATGTTGCTTGAACATGGAAACCATATGGAACATTATCAACATACGAGAGATGTCATCTTAAAAGGTAATAATTCGTAACTTGTGAGCAGAATATATATAAATTTAGTCTATAATTTAGTAGAATAGAAAAGTATATACTATGAGGAGTGGAAGGCATGGAATTAATTCAAGTAGATCACGTACAATCACTAATATCAGAATATGAAAACAAACCAGTTTATCTCCATGTTGAAACAACAAATGGCGCTTACGCAAACCATTTTGATAACAAAGTATTTAATGCTGGTACATTTTTAAGAAATATTCAAGTTACATTTACGCATGCACATTTAACAGGCGGGAATAAAGAGCCCCATCGTGTCGGTTTAAAATTAGACAACAATGGCTGGGTATATGTACAGGGACTTACACATTATGAAGTAACAGAAGATAAAGAATTATTATTAGCAGGACTAAATTACGAAGGACAACTTGCTGCAGCATTACACATCAGTAGCAACCCGTTCAAGGATTAAGAGGTGCATACAATGGAAGACGAAAGACAAGTATTAGTTATATTCCCCCATCCAGATGATGAAGCATTTGGTGTTTCAGGGACACTAAGTCAATTTGTTGACCGTGGCGTTCCTGTCACTTACGCTTGCTTAACTTTAGGTCAAATGGGACGTAACTTAGGAAATCCACCGTTTGCTACACGCGAATCATTACCATTCATAAGGGAACGTGAACTTGATGAAGCGGCAGCAGCAATTGGCATTAAAGATTTAAGAAAAATGGGATACAGAGATAAAACACTCGAATTTGAACCTAAAGATAACTTAGATAATATGGTGAAATCTTTAATAGATGAATTAAATCCATCACTTATCATTTCATTCTACCCTGGTTATTCCGTTCATCCTGACCATGAAGCAACTGCAGATGCAGTAGTAAGAACAGTTGGTCGCATAGACGAAGCATCAAGACCTAAATTACATTTAGTTGCATTTAGCAACGATACGTTGAGTGATTTAGGAGAACCTGATATTAAAGTAGATATTAGAGGTTATGAAGATCGCAAGATGAAGGTCCTTCAAGCACACGCATCACAAACTGGACCAATGTTACAAAATCTCGCTTCAAATACACAAGAGAGTGAAGCGGCTAAAGATATGTGGTTAAAAACAGAACATTTCTGGACATATCATATTGAATAGATAGTGGAGGCAATGTGAATGACACAATTAGATTTATCAACACGTGAAGCGAGATGGAAGCATTTCGGTTCAGTAGACCCAATTAAAGGTAACAAACCTACTGAAAAAGAAAAAATGCCCGATTTACAAAGTTCTAAGAAAGACTTCCTTTTCGAAATTGAACATGTTGGTATTAAAAACTTAACTTATCCTGTCAAAATAGATCATTTTCAAACTGTTGGTAACTTCGAATTTTCAACAAGTTTGAATCAAGATGAAAAAGGCATCAACATGAGCCGTATCATAGAAAGTGTTGAAAAACATTATGATAACGGTGTCGAACTTGAATTTGATGCATTAACAACATTACTCAATACTTTACAAACAGTAATGTTACAAGACACTGCATCAGTTGATGTAACAGCTAAATGGTTCTTTAATCGTTATAGCCCAATTACACAACAAAAAGCTGTAGGTAACGCAGATGTTCGTTATATCCTTTCAGTTTCAGATGATAAAGTGACTAAAAAATCCTTAGGTATTAAAGTACCAGTGACGACATTATGTCCTTGCTCTAAAGAAATTAGTGAATACTCCGCACATAACCAACGTGGTATTATCACAGTACTAATTGATTTAGATCCTGAAATTGACTTACCTAACAATTACAAAGAGATTGTATTAGATGGTATGGAAGCTAACGCAAGTTCAATGTTATATCCAATATTGAAACGTACTGACGAAAAAGCAGTAACAGAAAAAGCATATGAAAACCCAAGATTTGTTGAAGATTTAATTAGATTAGTAGCTGCTGATTTAGTTGAACTCGATTGGGTTAACGGCTTTGAAATAGAATGTAGAAACGAAGAATCTATACATCAACACGACGCATTCGCACGATTGAACTATACAAAATAAATAACAAAAGGCTGAGACACAATGTCTCAGCCTTTTGTTCGTATTGGGAGATTGGGAGAAAAGATATCGTGCGTTTCATACCTAATCGCACGATATCTCGTCTCTATCTCCAAACTCTTCGTGCGTTTCACATCTAATCGCACGATATCTCAGCACTATCCCTAAAGTCTTCGTGCGTTTCATATCCAATCGCACGATATCTCGATACTATACTCCAACCACAATACTTAAAATTTAAAAAGAGCTGGAACAACATTCGAAAACGTTGTTCCAGCTCTATCTTTTCTTACTGATTTACTTCTTCTGTTTCTATCCATGGATTATTTTGCATCAATTTCACAATTTGTTCTGAGAATAATTTAGCACGTAGTTTAATATCATCTACATCTATATAGTATGTGCCTTGCTCTGTTTTCGCAAAGTCAGCATCTTGTGTAGATATTTGTACAGGTACTGCAATTGCTAATAAGTTTCTCATAATAATTCTTAAATGTGATAATGGTTCTGTACTTCTCATACCACCACTATTACAAATTAAGCCTACTGGTTTCATCTTAAATTGATCCATAGTGAGATGGTCTAATGCATTTTTCAATATACCAGAATAAGATCCATGATAATTTGGTGTTCCAATTATAATAGCATCTGCTTCTTCTGCATAAGCTTTCAATTCATTAACGTTATTCTTAATACGTTCGTCATTCAAGTGTTGCCCGGACACGTCTAAATAAGGTATTGGCTTATCATATAAATCAAACAATGTCACTTCTGCACCTTGTTCTTCTAACGTTCCTCGAACAAATTGTGCAAGTGCATGTGTATGTGAATATTGTTTAGCGCTACCTACAATAAGTAATACTTTCAATGCTGTCACCTCAATATTTTAATGATATTTATATCATTATAACATACTAATAAACTATGAATTAAATTTTAACAAAAATCATTCTTTTGGCCGATAAATTAACGATCGTAATCTTTCAAAGCATGAATAATCGCTTTACCTACACCGCTTCGTTCATTAGTCTCTGTTACATAATCAGCGATTTCTTTCACTTCAGGTGCGCCATTTTCCATAGCTACTGCAAATCCTGCTTTTTCTAACATAGACACATCATTTAAATTATCACCAATCGCCATTACATCTGACATTGGTATGTTTAATTGACTCGCAATTTCTTCTAATGCAATACCCTTCTGTGCATCAGAATGTGTAATTTCAATATTACCTCGTGAAGAAGATGACACTGCTAAACTTTGTGATGCTGCTATTTCTGCTTTAGCTCTATCTAACTTAGTTAAATCACTTGAAAACGCTAAGATTTTCAAGATAATTTCACCCGGACGACTTCTAATTTCATCATAGCTATCAACAACTTTCAATGTTCCGTTATCAATTCTATTTTGAATTGTCGCACGTATTTTTTTCACGTCTGCCTTTTGGCCAGCTTTTTCAGCGATATCAATATAAATACTTAAATCCTTCTCTGGATCTTCTGTGTAAATCCCAAAATTCGTATACACTTGATAATAAATATCCTCAGTTTCCAATACTCCCGTAATTTTATTGATTAAAGGACGTGTTAATTTAGAGGTATGAACGATATTAAATTCTTCGTCTCTTACTTCAGCACCATTTAAACAAATATATGGTAAAGTTAAATCTGTTTTTTCAATTGGTCCGTTTGCTTCGTAAAATGCTCTCCCGGTAGCAATAACAACGGTAATACCTTTCGATTGTGCATACTTGATAGCCTCATAGTTTTCATTTGAAACTTCATGTGCTGCATTTAATAAAGTACCATCCATATCTGTTGCGATTAACCTTATCATGAACGTAACCCCTTTTCTTTATATTCAACATAAATTTTAACAAATTACTGATATAATCTCTATAAATCTGTATTATTCTGCTTAAGTTGCTTCTTTTGTAGCCTTTTCTCTTTAAAAAACGCACGAAGCATGTCGCCACATTCCGTTTCTAAAATACCTCTTTCCACCTGAGAACGATGATTAAATCGCTCATCTTCCAGAAGATTCATCAAGCTACCACTACAACCGCCTTTAGGATCAGTTGCTCCATATACAACGTGGGGTATTCTACTCATTACAATGGCACCTGAACACATGACACAAGGTTCTAGCGTTGCATACAATGTTGTATCTTCTAATCGCCAAGAATTCAAATAACGCGATGCCTCTTGTATCGCCAACATTTCAGCATGCGCAACTGGACTTTGGTCATGCTCTCTTAAATTATGTCCTCTTCCAATGACTTTATCTTTATATACAACAATGGCCCCAATGGGCACTTCATCCATTGTCCATGCTTTTTTCGCTTCTTGTATCGCAAGTTTCATATAATATTCATGCATGGTCGATTTCACCCCGATTAATTTGTGATAGAATAAGTATGTCTATTTTAACACCTGGAGAGATAAAAATGAAAAAAACCTTTATAGCAATAGAAGGACCTATCGGCGTCGGTAAAAGCTCCTTAACTAAAAAGCTTGCAGAAGCTTTAAATTACACTGTAGAATTTGAAATTGTTGACGAAAATCCATACTTAAGTGATTTTTATGATGATGTTTCTAAATGGAGTTTCCAAACTGAAATGTTCTTCTTATGTCATCGATATAAGCAATTAACAGATTTAGAAAATATTAATGGCATTGTCAGTGATTATCATATATTTAAAAATAAAATATTCGCTAAAAATACATTAAATGACACTGAATTTGATAAGTTTAGTAGAATTTACGATATCTTAACTGAAGATATTCGTATGCCTGACCAAATCATCTTTCTCGATGCAACTTTAGAAGTCCTTCAACAACGTATTGCTCATCGAAATAGATCTTATGAAACACAAATTGAAAATGATTACTTAGCACAACTCAGAACAGACTATCACCATTTCTATGAAGAAGTTAAACACGAAATTGACGCAATTCAAATTGACACTTCTGATTTAGATTTCGTTAATAACACCGCAGATTATCAGCATGTATTAAATTTATTACAACCATTGATTGGAGAGAAAAACCATGACAAATAAAGTCATTCCAAGTGATGCAATCATCACAATTGCAGGAACTGTTGGTGTTGGTAAATCATCATTAACACAAGCTTTGAGCGAACGTCTCAACTTTAAAACATCTTTTGAAAAAGTAGATAACAATCCTTATTTAGAAAAATTCTATAACGATTTCGAACGTTGGAGTTTTCACTTACAAATATACTTTTTAGCAGAAAGATTTAAAGAACAAAAGAGAATGTTCGAATACGGTGGTGGTTTCATACAAGACCGTTCAATCTATGAAGATGTTGATATCTTTGCTAAAATGCACGAAGAACAAGGCACAATGACTAAAGAAGATTATGCAACATATAAAGATTTATTTGAAGCAATGGTCATGACACCATACTTCCCTAAACCAGATGCACTCATCTATTTAGAATGTAACTATGATGATGTGATACAAAGAATCCAAAGACGCGGACGTCAAATGGAAATAGAGACTGATGAAGCATATTGGAAGAAACTATTCGCACGCTATGACAACTGGATTAATAACTTCACAGAATGTCCAGTTATTCGTGTAAACATCAATGACTATGACTTGTACGATGATCCAGATTCAATCAATCACATTATTGATAAAATCGCACACGTCATTGAAACACACCGTTCAATAGATACAAGAGTAAAATAATTTAACTAAAAATAGCTAAGATACAATCAGAATTACTAGATTGCATCTTAGCTATTTTTTTATTCTTCATTGATGAATTATTTGATAAAAAGGAAGATTAATATTATACCGATTTTGTAACGTGCTGACGCCTGAGGGAATAGTATGCGTGAGAGACTACAGGCTCGAACCATACCCTAGACAAGCATGCACGAACAAAATCGTAGATTGAATAATAAAAACAACTCATTTCATACTGAATCTATCAGCGTAATGAGTTGTTTTTTATTTTGAGTAAGGTTTCAAGCTTTTTTATTATCCATTCCACTCAGCTTCATTTTTATAAAATGAATAAATATCATCATAAATATAATCCGCTTCTGCTAAATCTTCTTTATTTCCAGTTCCACTGAGCACACCAACTACAACTTTGAAGTGTGCATTTTTCCCCATTTGAATATCTGTTGGTGTATCTCCTATAATCGCAATTTCCTCTGGTGATACATTCCATTTCTCATAAAAATCTTCTACCATTTTAGGGTTCGGTTTTTGATATCCATTGATAGATGCAGTAATTTTTTCATCTATCAAATGCGCTACGTCAGCGTCTTTTATAAATCTTTCTGTACCATCTATATCATCACTTGTGATAATCGCGATGTTGTAGCCTTTTTCTTTAAAAGTAGTTAGTGTTTCTTTCATCTTATCTACGACTACTGTTTCTGGTTGATATTCCTCCACGAGATCTTTACTTAACGTCACTGTCCACGTTTCAATTTCATCTGATGCTGCATGTGGTGCATATTGTTGAAATACACGTGCGACGTCTGATAATGTCCCTGAAGCAAGAATGCCACTTGAAAGAAATGTTCCTTGTTCATATCCTAATTCTTCTTGTAATGTTTTTTTATCTTCGATGTGATATTTTTCCACAAAACGATCTATCATGACTAAAGAAATCTCTGACCACGTTTCATCAAATTTAATTAATGTTCCATCTTTATCAAATAATAACCATTTAATCATTGTTCGTCTCTCCTATTTTACAAAATAAAGCTGGGGCATTGTTCAATGTCCCAGCTTTCAAATGTTTATTCTCAATTTATAACCAAATCCATCTTTATACTTCGATGTGACTTTCACTACCTACGACAACTCTCCAACCATGTTTATCTTCTTTCTTACCAGTTTGGATCGCTGTATATTCTTCAAATAATTCTTTAGTGACTGGACCGATATCATTATTATTAATCGTAATTTCAACTTCTTCATATTTTAAGAAGCCTACTGGAGAAATAACCGCTGCCGTACCTGTACCAAAGATTTCAGTTAAGCGTCCATCTTGATGTGCATTGATAATATCATCAATAGATAAACGTTTCTCTTCTGTTTCATAGCCAAGTTCAGTCGCTAACTCAAGGACTGTCTTACGTGTGATCCCTGGTAAGATACTACCATTTAGTTCTGGCGTAACAACTTTACCATCGATAACGAAGAAGATATTCATACTACCTACTTCTTCGATATACTTTTGTTCAACACCGTCTAACCACAATACTTGGTCAAAACCTAACTCGTTGGCACGTGTTTGTGCGATTAAACTTGCCGCATAGTTCCCACCACATTTAGCAAATCCTACGCCACCTCTTACCGCACGTACATATTCATCTTCAACGTAAATGCTTGTTGGTTTCATTTGTTCGTCACCATAATATGCGCCTACTGGAGAAAGAATCACTAGGAATTCATAATCTGTTGAAGAACGTACACCTAAATATGGTTCAGTCGCATAAACAAATGGTCTTACATATAATGATTGACCTTCGCCACTTGGAATCCACTCACGTTCTAAATCAATCAGTTGAATTAAACCGTCTAATACTTTCGCTTCATCGATTTGTGGCATTTCAAGTCTTTTCAAAGATAAATTAATTCGTTCGAAATTTTGATCAGGTCTAAATAATGTAACGTCGTCTCCATCTTTATATGCTTTCATACCTTCGAATACCGTTTGCCCGTAATGCAATCCCTGTGCACTTGGTGATAATGTAATTGGCCCGTATGGAATAATTTTTGGCTCTGACCAGCCTTCACCCTGTTTATATGACATAGATAGCATATAATCAGTGAAAATTTCGCCAAACACTAAATTTTGAAAGTCCGGTTTTTCTTTGAGCTGGTCACGCTTTTCTACGTAAAATGTTTCTGACATAATGATTCCTCCTAGGCTAATTAATAATTAATGTTAACTAGTATAACAGGCATAGAGACGTTATTCAATGAATTTTTGGAAAATTTAAAAAATACATATTATCAACATTATTTTGTTGCTATATTGTCTTTTTCTTTAATCGCTTTCAGCATTAATTTTGTCATACTGTCTAAATCATATTTAGGGTTAAAGCCCCATTCTTCTTTTGCACAAGTCGCGTCAATAGAATTTGGCCAGCTATCTGCAATAGCTTGTCTTTCTGGATCTACGTCATATCCAAGTTCAAACTCAGGAAGCACTTTTTGAATTGAAGCTTTAACTAATTCCGGATCAACACTCATAGCAGTAACATTGTAAGCATTACGATTAATCAGTTGTTTACCATCCGCTTCCATCAATTGAATGATTGCATCGATAGCGTCATCCATAAACATCATATCCATAAATGTATCTTTAGCAATATAGCTATCATATCTACCTTCACGAATCGCTTTAAAGTATATTTCAACCGCATAATCCGTTGTTCCGCCACCTGGCTCTTTTACATATGAAATTAAACCCGGGAATCTCATGCTTCTCGTATCAACATTAAATTTGGTGTAATAGTAATCACATAGTAATTCTCCAGCAACTTTATTTACACCATACATAGAAGTTGGTCTTTGAATTGTTACTTGTGGTGTCATATCTTTAGGTGTATTTGGCCCGAATGCACCAATTGAACTTGGCGTGAAGAATTGTAAGTCAAATTCACGCGCTACTTCAAGCGCATTTACTAAACCACCCATATTCAAATTCCAAGCAAATAGTGGATTTTTTTCTGCAGTAGCTGAAAGTAAAGCTGCCATATGCATTAATGTATCTGCTTTAAATGTTTGTACTAATTCGAATAATTTATCTTTATCTGTTACGTCCAAAATTTCAAAAGGTCCATTATTAATTACGCTATCCGCTTCAGGTTCACGAATATCCGTTGCTAATACATTCTCATTACCATATTTCTCTCTTAATTTTAAAACCAATTCTGTCCCGATTTGCCCTAATGCGCCAGTGATAATAATTTTTTTCATTTATAAAATCCTCCTGTATAGTCGAAATGTTCATTTGTATTTTTGAGGAATACAAAAAGCGCTTTCTTCCTCACTATTCTACTATAAATCACCTATTTTGTATACTTCAGAAGAACACAAATGCATTAAAATCGTTACTTTATACAACAGAAATAATGTAGAAAATGTTATATATTAATGCGCACTAGCAATACGCCTGCGGAAAATCATGTGCATAAAAAATAGGCTGAGACATAATATAATGTCTCAACCTATTTTAGTATCTTGTCTGTAGATAACTGAGCGGGACTACGAAATCTAATTTTTATATTAATCCTAGTTCTTTACCGATTTTCGCATATGTTTCAATTGCTTCGTCTAATTGTTCTTTTGTATGTGCAGCTGTTGGCATATTTCTAACGCGTCCTGTTCCTCTTGGTACTGTTGGGAATACGATTGCTTTAGCATACACGCCTTCATCCATTAGTCGTTTACTAAATGTTTGTGCTTGTTTTTCTTCACCAATGATAACTGGTGTGATTGGTGTTTCTGAATGACCAATATCGAAACCTTTTCCTTTTAGACCTTCTTTTAAATAATTAGCATTATCCCATAATTTATCATGTAATTCAGTTGAAGCCATTAATTTCTTCACTGATTCTGTGATAGCTTTAGTATCTCCAGGCGCTAATGAAGTTGAGAATAAGAATGGTCTTGAAGCGACTTTTAACCAATCGATTAAATCTTTAGTTCCTGCAACATAACCACCGACAACGCCAATTGCTTTTGAAAGTGTACCGATTTGGAAGTCGATTTTATCTTGTAAACCAAAGTGTTTAACAGTTCCTGCACCTTTACCCATTACACCTGATCCATGTGCATCATCAACGTAAGTAATTAATCCAAATTCTTCAGCGATTTCAACGATTTCAGGTAATTTAGCAACATCGCCATCCATTGAAAATACACCATCTGTAATGTACATTACTTTATTGTATTGTCCTGATTCAACTGCTTCTTTCGCTTTAGCTCTTAAATCTTCCATATCTGAATGATTAACGCGAATGATTTTTGCTTTTGATAAACGACAACCGTCAATGATTGACGCATGATTCAATTCATCTGATAAAATTGCATCATTTTTATTCATTACAGCTGAAATTGCTGCCATATTACAGTTAAAACCTGATTGATATGCAATTGCACTTTCAGTTCCTTTAAATTGTGCTAATGTTTCTTCTAATTCTCTGTGTAAATCAAGCGTACCATTTATTGTACGTACTGCCCCTGCACCAACACCATGCGTGTCGATTGCATTTTTTGCAGCGTTCTTAAGGTCTTCATCTGTTGCTAAACCTAAATAGTTATTTGATGATAAATTGATATAATTCTTACCATTGATAGTGATTTCCGCACCATTCGCCCCTTCAACGATATCAATCTCATTGTACAACCCGTTATCTTTTAAATCGTTTAAATTTGTTTCTAAAAATGCATCTAATGTTTGTACCATTTGAACTATCTCCTTTAGCACGTTTTTATTTATCATAACACATCAAAATCAAACAATTAAGCGTTATCATAGGAATTTGAATTGTTTAAATTTTCTATAAATTTTGCTACAATTATCATAATCTATTGTGAAAGAACTGAAAGAAGGTTAATAAATGGTAAATTGGACTGAAGAAGTAAACAAAAAATTCGACCGATTAGTCGAAATTAGACGTTATTTACATATGCATCCTGAATTATCATTTCATGAGGCGCAAACGCATGATTTTATTTTAACTGAACTGAAAAAATTACCGAATCTGACAATTAGATCACGCGTCGGAGAGTATGGCATCGTTGCGAAATTAGAAGGTGCACTTCCTGGACAAACAATCGCTTTTAGAGCAGATTTCGATGCATTACCGATTCAAGATGAGAAAGACGTTCCATATAAATCAACAGTCGATGGCGTCATGCATGCTTGTGGACATGATGGTCATACTGCTACGTTACTTACGCTATGCGAAATATTGCACGAACATCAACATTTACTTAAGGGTAATGTTGTTTTTATATTCCAGTATGCTGAAGAACTGAGTCCCGGAGGAGCAAATCCAATGGTGAATGATGGTGCTTTAGATGATGTAGATAAAGTTTATGGCAATCACTTTTGGAGTGGTCATGATACATCTACCATTAGAACAACATCATCAGAAATGATGGCTTCTCCAGACTTTTTCGAAGTAACCATTCAAGGTAAAGGTGGACATGGTGCCAAACCTCATACATCTATAGACCCCATCGTCATTGTTGCAGAATATATTTCTAGCATTCAAAAAATCATTTCCAGACATGTTGACCCTATTGAACGTGGTGTCATTACTGTTGGGAAGATTGATGCAGGAAATGCTTTTAATATCATTAGCGACACTGCCACGCTGGAAGGTACCGTTCGCACATTTAAACCAGAAATTAAAGACATCATAGAAGAAGAACTAGAACGCATCTTAAAAGGACTCTGCATCGGTAATAATGCAACATATGAATTTAACTATCGCAGAGGTTATCCTACTGTAGTCAATCATGAAGATCAATATGACATCGTTAAACAATCAGCAGAATCATTGTCGTTATCATTTGAAGATATTCCTCCTATGATGATTGGGGAAGACTTCTCTTATTACTTATTAAATAAACCAGGTTGTTTTTTCCTAACAGGAAGTGGCAATAAAGATAAAGCTTCTATTGCACCTCACCATCATCCTATGTTTGATTTAGACGAAGAAGCAATGAAGACAACTACCGAAATGTTCTTAAAAATTTTAGAAATTGAAGGTGTTCTATAAGAATGAATAATATTTTATTAGATAAAGTTGAAGCATATTATGACGAAATGATTCAAATTCGAAGACATTTACACATGTATCCTGAGCTTTCTTTTGAAGAAGAAAAAACACCTGCATATATTGCACAATATTTACGTGATTTAGGGATAGATGTACGTGAAGGTGTTGGTGGCAGAGGTGTTGTAGGAACTTTAAACAAGGATAAATCTGGACCTACGCTAGCTATTAGAGCTGACTTTGATGCTTTACCCATTCAAGATGAAAAAGAAGTCCCATACAAATCAACAGTCGATGGTGTCATGCATGCGTGTGGCCATGATGCACATACTGCAGTTCTATTAATGACAGCTAAGATACTCTCTGAACATAAAGATGATATCAATGGACGTGTCGTATTTATTCATCAACACGCTGAAGAAGTAGACCCAGGCGGCGCCATCCAAATGATTGCTGATGGATGTCTTACAGGTGTGGATGCAATTATTGGTCAACATGTATCAAGTAGCTTAGACGTTGGAAAGATCGGTTATAAATATGGTACAACAACAGGTATTCCCGATGATTTTTGGATTACTTTAAAAGGTAGAGGTGGACATGCCGCACATCCTGATCAACTCATTGATCCACTAGCTGCTGGAATACAATTATGTAATGACTTACAATATATTGTTTCACGTAAAACAAGTGCCCTCTCTCCTGCCGTTCTATCTATTACTATGTTTAATGCAGGAGAAACAAATAATGTTATCCCAGACACATGTAAGATTGGCGGAACGATTAGAACATTTGATTCAAATACACAATCTAGTGTCATTGAAGGTTTCAAAAAAGCACTCGAGGGCTTAGTAACATCAACAGACGTTACATACGAATTAAAGTACAGTAAAGGATACCCACCAGTTATAAACACAGAACGAGAAACTGATTTAATATTAGAAGCGACACAAGAAATTAGTAGTGTCCAAGAATTAGTAGAATTAGAAGCTAGTTTAGGTGGCGAAGACTTCTCATATTATCAACAACGTGTACCAGGGGCCTTTTTCTATACTGGAACGAGAAATGAACACTTTAAAGCTGATTTTCCACATCATCATCCAAAGTTCGATATTGATGAACAAGGCTTAATCAATGCTGTCAAAGTATTTTTATTAACTACATTCAAGTTTATGGAAAGGATTGACTAATATGAATTTCACCTCTGAAGTTGAAAACCATCTGGATGAATTAATTGAAATCCGAAGATATTTGCATCAACATCCTGAACTCTCTTTTAAAGAAGAAAACACGAAAAAATATATCGCGGATTACCTTGAAAATTTAGGCATCGAAGTAAAAAAAGATGTTGGAGGTAATGGCATATTAGGATATATTAAAGGCGGTCATGATGGACCAACCATTGCTTTGAGAGCAGATTTTGATGCTTTACCCATTCAAGATGAAAAAGATGTACCATATAAATCGAAAGTTGATGGTGTCATGCATGCATGTGGACACGACGCGCATACTGCAAGCCTACTAATCACCGCAAAGATACTCAAGGCTCATGAGACAGAAATTCACGGAAATGTCGTGCTCATACATCAACACGCTGAAGAAGTGATACCAGGGGGCGCTAAGTCTATGATTGAAGCAGGTGCTCTTGATGGAGTTGATTATATATTCGGCACACATACTGCTAGTCATATCGACGCTAATAAAGTTGGATTTTGCGCAGGACCAGCCTATGCAGCAGCTGATTCATTCGAAATTGACATACAAGGTTTAGGTGGCCATGGTGCAATGCCACAATTAGCTAAAGATCCAGTAGTTGCAGCCTCATCACTCATCGTACAAGCCCAAAGTATCGTTTCAAGAACAGTGGATCCATTAGAATCTGCTGTAGTCACATTTGGTACCTTTAAAGGCGGCACAGCATTTAACGTAATAGCTGATAAGGTTAAACTCACAGGTACGATTAGAACTTATTTACCTACTGTAAAAGACCAAATAAAAGAACGCCTAAACGGTATACTCAATGGTATCGAATCAAGTTATGGGGTAAAATGTCATTTAACCTATAACGATGGCTATCCACCTGTCATTAACCATGAAAAAGAAACAACATGGATTAAAGGTTTAGCAAATAATATTGATACGGTTGAAGAAGCATTCGACTTTCCACCATCATTAGGTGGAGAAGACGTCGGTTATTACTTACAACACGTACCAGGCTCATATTTCTTTACAGGTGTCGGTAACGAAGTGCTTAAAGCAACTTACCCACACCACCATCCAAAGTTTGATTTAGATGAGCAATCATTACAAAATAGCGTAAAACTATTCTTATCGATTATTGAACATAGTACAGAATTAAAAGCCTAAACAATATTTAAACATAAAAAAACAACGCACATTCTTGTAAACAAGAATGTGCGTTGTTTATTATACTGTAAAATCAGTAGAACAATTTCGAATTAAGCTTCGATGATTGTTACAACGCCTGATCCAACTGTACGTCCACCTTCACGGATTGAGAAACGAGTACCGTCTTCAATAGCGATTGGTGAAATTAATTCAACGTCCATTTCAACGTTGTCGCCAGGCATAACCATTTCAGTACCTTCTGGTAATTGAACAACGCCAGTTACGTCAGTAGTACGGAAATAGAATTGTGGGCGGTAGTTAGTGAAGAATGGAGTATGACGTCCACCTTCGTCTTTTGATAATACATAAACTTCAGCTTTGAATTTTGTATGAGGTGTAATTGAACCTGGTTTAGCTAATACTTGACCACGGTTTACATCTTCACGAGCAACACCACGTAATAAAGCACCGATGTTATCTCCAGCTTCAGCGAAGTCTAATAATTTACGGAACATTTCTACTCCAGTAACAGTTGTTTTAGAAGACTCTTCCATTAAACCGATGATTTCGATTTCTTCACCGACTTTGATTTGTCCACGTTCAACACGACCTGTAGCAACAGTACCACGACCAGTGATTGAGAATACGTCCTCAACTGGCATCATGAATGGTTTGTCAGAGTCACGTTCTGGTGTTGGAATGTAAGTATCTACAGCTTCCATTAATTCAACAATTTTATCTTCATAAGCTTCGTCGCCTTCTAAAGCTTTTAATGCTGAACCAGCGATTACAGGAACGTCGTCTCCAGGGAAGTCATATTCAGATAATAAATCACGAACTTCCATTTCAACTAATTCTAATAATTCTTCATCGTCAACCATGTCAACTTTGTTTAAGAATACTACTAATGCAGGAACACCTACGTTACGTGATAAAAGAATGTGTTCACGAGTTTGAGGCATTGGACCGTCAGCAGCAGATACTACTAAGATACCACCGTCCATTTGCGCAGCACCAGTGATCATGTTTTTAACATAGTCAGCGTGTCCTGGGCAGTCAACGTGAGCGTAGTGACGGCTATCAGTTTCATATTCGATGTGTGAAGTATTAATTGTAATACCACGTTCTTTTTCTTCTGGAGCGTTATCGATTTGGTCGTAAGAACGAGCTTCTCCGTCACCAGAACGTTTTGCTAATACAGTTGCAATTGCAGCTGTTAAAGTAGTTTTACCATGGTCAACGTGACCGATAGTACCAATATTGGCATGTGTTTTTGAGCGATCAAATTTTTCTTTAGCCATTATGAAATCTCTCCTATTCATATTAAAAATTATTTTTTATTTAAGCCTCATGATGGTTACTCACCATCATGAGGATAACCTATATTTACTTTATAAATCATTTTGATGAAAAAATCAATTTATTAAGATGACTTAATTATTCACCTTTATTTTTCTTGATAATTTCTTCTGAAATTGATTTAGGTACTTCTTCGTAGTGGTCAAATACCATAGTATAAGTACCACGACCTTGAGTGTTAGAACGTAAGTTTGTAGCGTAACCGAACATTTCAGATAGTGGAACAAATGCACGAACAACTTGAGCGTTACCGCGCGCTTCCATACCTTCAACACGTCCACGACGACTTGTTACGTCACCCATGATGTCACCCATGTACTCTTCAGGCATAACGATTTCAACTTTCATCATTGGCTCAAGAATTACAGGATCACATTTTTTAGCTGCTTCTTTAAGAGCTAATGATGCAGCTACTTTGAAGGCCATTTCTGATGAATCGACATCATGGTATGAACCATCATAAAGTTTAGCTTTAACATCAACTAATGGATAACCAGCTAATACACCGTTTTCCAATGAGTCTTTAAGACCAGCTTCAACTGATGGAATGTATTCACGAGGAACTACACCACCGACGATAGCATTTTCGAATTCGAAACCGCCACCTTGTTCGTTTGGTGTGAATTCAATATGAACATCACCATATTGTCCACGACCACCAGATTGACGAGAGAATTTACCTTGTACTTGTGCAGATGATTTGAACGTTTCACGGTAAGATACCATTGGAGCACCAACAGTACATTCTACTTTGAATTCACGTTTCATACGGTCTACTAAGATATCAAGGTGTAACTCACCCATACCACCGATGATAACTTGACCAGTTTCATGGTCAGTATGTGCATGGAATGTAGGGTCTTCTTCTTGTAATTTAACTAATGCGTTAGTCATTTTATCTTGGTCAGCTTTAGATTTAGGTTCAACTGACAAGTGAATAACTGGTTCTGGGAATTCCATTGATTCTAAGATAATATTATCTTTTTCATCACATAGAGTGTCACCAGTAGCAGTATCTTTAAGACCAACAGCACCAGCAATGTCTCCAGAATATACTGTAGAGATCTCTTCACGAGAGTTAGCATGCATTTGTAGGATACGACCTACACGCTCACGCTTACCTTTAGTAGAGTTCTTCACGTATGAACCGGATTCCATTGTACCAGAATAAACACGGAAGAATGTTAATTTACCAACGAATGGATCCGTCATTACTTTAAACGCTAATGCAGCGAATGGCGCTGAATCATCAGGTCTAGCAATTACTTCTTCTTCGTCATCGTCAGTTCTGTGACCAACGATTGGTTTAACATCTAATGGAGATGGTAAGTATTCAATAACAGCGTCCAACATTAATTGAACACCTTTGTTTTTGAATGCTGTACCACAAAGTACTGGATAGAATTCTACATCACAAGTAGCTTTACGGATAGCCGCTTTAAGCTCTTCGATAGAGATTTCTTCTCCACCTAAGTATTTCTCCATTAATTCGTCATTTGATTCTGCAACAGCTTCGATTAACGCTTCACGCGCTTCTTCAGCTTGTTGTTTATGAGATTCAGGAATCTCAACTTCTTCAATTTCAGTACCTAAATCGTTATTGTATTGGAAACATTTCATTTCTACTAAATCAATAATAGCACTGAAATCATCTTCCGCACCGATTGGTAATTGAATTGGGTGAGCATTTGCTTGTAAACGCTCATGTAATGTACCAACTGAATATTCAAAGTTCGCACCCATTTTATCCATTTTATTAATGAATACAATACGTGGAACACCGTATGTTGTAGCTTGACGCCAAACTGTTTCAGTTTGAGGTTCAACACCTGATTGAGCATCAAGTACAGTTACAGCACCATCAAGTACACGTAATGAACGTTCAACTTCAACTGTGAAGTCTACGTGTCCTGGTGTATCGATGATGTTTACACGGTGACCGTCCCATTGTGCAGTAGTGGCAGCAGAAGTGATTGTAATACCACGTTCTTGCTCTTGTTCCATCCAGTCCATTTGTGAAGCACCTTCATGTGTTTCACCAATTTTATGGATACGGCCTGTGTAATAAAGAATACGTTCAGTAGTCGTTGTTTTACCAGCATCGATGTGAGCCATGATACCGATATTACGAGTGTTTTTCAATGAAAAATCTCTTGCCATAGTATTCTTACTCCTTCCAAAATATTGGATATTTGGTTGTTGTTCGTATAGATACTTTGATACCCTAAGTGTTTAAAAATTTAGAGATAACCTTGAAGAAGGAATCTTTATGATTTTAACGCTTAGGGTTTTAAGTACTATCTTACCAACGATAATGAGCAAATGCTTTGTTAGCTTCTGCCATTTTGTGAGTGTCTTCACGTTTCTTAACTGCACCACCAGTGTTATTGGCAGCATCTAAGATTTCATTAGCTAAACGCTCTTCCATAGTTTTTTCACCACGAAGACGCGCGTAGTTAACTAACCAACGTAAACCTAAAGTTGTACGACGCTCTGGACGTACTTCTACAGGTACTTGATAGTTTGAACCACCTACACGGCGAGCTTTAACTTCAAGTACAGGCATGATGTTGTTGATAGCTTCATCAAATACTTCGATAGCATCTTTACCTGAACGTTCTTGAACAAGTTCGAATGCTGAATAAAGAATTCTTTGAGCAGTACCACGTTTACCATCAAGCATGATTTTATTGATTAATTTTGTTACTAATTTTGAGTTGTGAATTGGATCAGGTAATACATCTCTTTTTGCAACTGGACCTTTACGAGGCATATTGTAATCCTCCTTCCCTATTATAAAGTTTAATTAATTTATCGTCATTTAAAAAACTGTTATTTACAGAAATTTAACGTTAGATTATTTTTTAGCAGCTTTAGGTTTTTTAGCACCATAAAGTGAACGGCTTTGCATACGACCGTCAACACCAGAAGTATCTAAAGCACCACGAACGATATGGTAACGCACACCAGGTAAATCTTTTACTCGTCCACCACGAATAAGTACAACACTGTGTTCTTGTAAGTTGTGTCCGATACCAGGGATATACGCGTTTACTTCGATGTTGTTTGATAAACGAACACGAGCATATTTACGTAACGCTGAGTTAGGTTTTTTAGGTGTCATAGTTCCCACACGAGTACATACACCGCGTTTTTGTGGAGAATATACAGTAGTCATTTTTTTCTTCATGCTATTGTAACCTCTGTTTAATGCAGGTGCAGTTGATTTTTGTGATTTACTAGTACGAGGTTTACGTACTAATTGGTTAATAGTAGGCATCTTTAATGTCCTCCTCTCTTTATTTCTTAATTCCACACATCCAGGTGGTTCATTTAAAGGCAAATAAAAATAGTAAGCTCAGCTTACAAATTTATTTAAGTAATGCAACAACTGTTGCTTTTACTTCAATTCCATAATACGATCCAAGTTCTTGTCTGCTAGGACGATAACTGATTGGAACGTCTGTCTCTAATGCTAAAGTTAGCACCTTTGACAAGATATGAACATTGACATCTTGAGCTATGATCACTTGACGCACATCATGCTTCAATAATGCTTTAGTGGTTTGTTTTAAACCAATGACATAATTGTCTTGATTTAAGCTTAAGGCTTTTTCATTAGACATTTGATATCCTCCAAAGCGTCTGCTTTCATCAACCTTAACAATAATAACATTATGACCACATAAAGTCAATATAATTCAGTGTCTTTTTATCATAAAATACGAGCTGCTCTAGACACCTAGAACAGCTCATATAGATTAATCAGTGACTACTGTTTCTTCAGGTACAACTTCTTTTTCAACTTTTTCGAAATCTACACCAGTATATCTTCTCATACCTGTACCAGCAGGAATCAATTTACCGATGATAACATTTTCTTTAAGTCCAAGTAAGTTATCACGTTTACCTTTTATCGCAGCATCTGTAAGAACTCTTGTTGTTTCTTGGAATGATGCAGCTGATAAGAAACTTTCTGTTTCAAGTGAAGCTTTAGTAATACCAAGTAATACAGGTTTAGCAGTTGCAGGACGTTTACGTGTAGCAAATACTTCTCTATTTGCATCTGTAAATGTATGAATATCAACTAAAGCACCTGGTAATAATTTAGTATCGCCAGCTTCAATAATTCTTACTTTACGAAGCATTTGTCTAACCATAACTTCAACGTGTTTATCTGAAATTTCAACACCTTGCATACGGTAAACTTTTTGAACTTCTTTTAATAAGTAAGATTGTGTTGCATTTAAACCTGCTACAGCAAGTAATCCTTTAGGCTCAATAGAACCTTCTGTCATTACTTCCCCACGTTCAACATATTGGCCTTCTTCAACTTTAAGTCGAGCAGTACCAGGAGCAAGGTATGTGCGGATCTCATTTTCACCTTTAACTTTAATTTCTTGTTGGCGATCTTTAACGATTGTAATTTCAGTTACTTCACCGTTAATTTCTGAGATGACAGCTTGTCCTTTAGGGTTACGTGCTTCAAACAACTCTTGGATACGAGGTAAACCTTGAGTGATATCGGCTCCGGCAACACCACCAGTATGGAATGTACGCATTGTAAGCTGTGTACCTGGTTCACCGATTGATTGTGCAGCAATTGTACCAACTGCTTCACCAACTTCAACTTGTTCACCAGTTGCTAAGTTTTTACCGTAACATTTTTCACATACGCCATGACGTGTATTACATGTGAATGCAGAACGGATATGCATTTGATTAATACCAGCATCAACGATTTGTTTCGCAATATCAGCTGTAATCAATTCATTAACTGTAATGATAATTTCGTCAGTTTCTGGATGACGTAATGTTTCTTTAGAGTAACGGCCTTCTATACGCTCGATAAATGGTTCGATTAATTCAGAACCCTCTCTAATATCTGAAACGAGTAATCCACGGTCAGTTCCACAATCTTCTTCTCTAACGATTACATCTTGTGCAACGTCAACAAGACGACGTGTTAAGTAACCTGAATCGGCAGTTTTCAGTGCTGTATCGGCAAGACCTTTACGCGCACCATGTGTTGAGATGAAGTATTCAAGTACTGTTAAACCTTCACGGAACGAAGATTTAATTGGTAACTCGATAATTCTACCAGATGGATTGGCCATCAAACCACGCATACCAGCTAATTGAGTAAAGTTAGATGCGTTACCACGCGCTCCTGAATCACTCATCATGAAGATTGGGTTTAAGCTATCTAATGACATCATTAATTTTGCTTGAATATCATCTTTCGCTTTCGTCCAAATTTCAATAACAGCTGCATAACGTTCGCTTTCAGTAATTAAACCACGGCTGAATTGTTTTTGTACTTTTTCAACTTTAATTTCTGCTTCGCCTATAATTTCTTGTTTCTCAGGAAGAACCACAATATCAGAAACACCAACTGTAATTCCTGCACGAGATGAATATTTGAAACCTAGGTCTTTCATTTTATCTAACATCATTGAAGTATCAGTAATATGGAATTTATTGAAGATTTCTGCAATGATTTGACCTAAGAATTTTTTGTTGAATGGTTTAACTAATTCAACATCTTCAAGGTACTCAATCAATCCACCTTCTGGTAAATCAGTAGGTGAAACAAAGTATTTATCAGGTGTTGATTGTTCTAAATTGAAATTAGTCGGTTCATTAATATATGGGAATGATTCCGGCATAATTTCATTAAAGATTACTTTACCAACAGATGTTAATAATAATTTGCTGTTTTGATCTTCGTTAAATGTTGGATTTTTCAATGATCTAGCTTGAATTGCTATTCTTGAATGTAAATGAACATAGCCATTTGCATATGCTTTAATAACTTCTTCAGTTGAACCAAAGATATCTCCAGCTCCGATTGCACCTTTACGTTCAAGAGTTAAGTAATAGTTACCTAATACCATATCTTGAGAAGGTGTAACTACTGGTTTACCATCTTTAGGGTTCAAGATGTTTTGAGCAGCTAACATTAACATACGTGCTTCTGCTTGTGCTTCTTTTGATAATGGAACGTGAACCGCCATTTGGTCACCATCAAAGTCAGCGTTATATGCTGTTGTAACAAGTGGATGAAGTCTGATCGCACGACCTTCAACCAATGTAGGTTCAAATGCTTGAATACCTAGACGGTGAAGTGTTGGTGCACGGTTTAGTAATACTGGGTGTTCTTTAATAACATCTTCAAGTACATCCCAAACCTCTTCTTCCATTCTTTCGATTTTACCTTTAGCATTTTTAATGTTTGTTGCAATTTCACGTTCAACAAGTTCTTTCATGATGAACGGTTTGAACAATTCTAATGCCATTTCTTTAGGTAAACCACATTGGTACATTTTTAAGCTTGGTCCTACTACGATAACCGAACGACCTGAATAGTCAACACGTTTACCAAGTAAGTTTTGACGGAAACGACCTTGTTTACCTTTCAACATATGTGAAAGTGATTTTAATGGACGGTTACCCGGACCTGTTACAGGACGACCACGACGACCATTATCGATTAGCGCATCAACAGCTTCTTGTAGCATACGCTTTTCATTTTGAACGATAATACCAGGTGCACCTAAGTCTAATAAACGTTTCAAACGGTTATTACGGTTGATAACACGACGGTATAAATCATTTAAATCACTTGTCGCAAAACGTCCACCATCTAATTGAACCATTGGACGGATTTCAGGTGGAATAATTGGTAGAACATCTAAAATCATCCATGATGGATCATTTCCAGAATGACGGAATGATTCAACAACTTCTAGACGTTTGATTGCTCTAGTTAATCTTTGACCAGTTGCTGATTCTAATTCTTCACGTAATTCTTTTAATTCTCTATCTAAGTCAATATCACTTAATAAGTCACGGATAGCTTCCGCACCCATTTTAGCAGTGAATTTACCAGGATATTTATCATAGTATTCACGGAATTCGCCTTCTGTTAACAGTTGTTTCTTATCTAAACCAGTTGGACCTGGATCAATAACTGTATAAGATGCGAAATAAATTACTTCTTCAAGAGAACGTGGTGACATATCTAGTAATAGTCCCATACGACTTGGAATACCTTTGAAGTACCAAATATGAGATACTGGTGCTGCTAATTCAATGTGCCCCATTCTTTCACGACGCACTTTTGATTTAGTTACCTCAACACCACATCTATCACAGACCATACCTTTATAACGTACTCTTTTATATTTACCACAACTACATTCCCAGTCCTTTGTTGGACCAAAAATTTTCTCACAGAATAAACCATCTCTTTCAGGTTTTAACGTACGGTAGTTAATTGTTTCTGGTTTTTTCACTTCACCGAATGACCAAGAGCGGATTTTTTCAGGTGAAGCAAGTCCTATTTTCATGTAATGGAAATTATTAACATCAATCAAGGAGCCTACCTCCTTCAATTTAAATTAGTTGTGCCGGTTGATTGATAATGTATAACAAATGAAAAGCGCAAATGCACTACCAAATGCGCTTTATTAACTTTTAATCAGTTACTTGTTGTCCTTCTATTGATGCATCTTGTGAAACGCCTAAATCAACTTTTTTATCTATCATATCTTCATCTTCTAAATCACGCATTTCAATTTCGTTATCATGTTCGTCCATAACTTTAACGTCAAGACCTAAACTTTGTAACTCTTTCATTAATACGCGGAATGATTCAGGTACACCCGGTTTAGGGATGTTTTCACCTTTAACGATAGATTCATAAGTTTTAACACGACCTACAGTATCATCAGATTTGTAAGTTAAAATCTCTTGTAGTGTATATGCAGCACCATATGCTTCAAGTGCCCATACCTCCATCTCACCGAAACGTTGTCCACCAAACTGAGCTTTACCGCCAAGTGGTTGTTGTGTAACAAGTGAGTATGGTCCTGTAGAACGTGCGTGTAATTTATCATCGACCATGTGTGCAAGTTTAAGCATGTACATTACACCTACAGATACACGGTTGTCGAATGGTTCACCTGTACGTCCATCATAAAGTACAGTTTTACCATCACGAGCCATACCTGCTTCTTCAATAGTTGTCCAAACATCATCATCGTTTGCACCATCAAATACTGGTGAAGCAACATGAATACCTAAATTCTTAGCTGCCATTCCAAGATGAAGTTCTAATACTTGTCCGATGTTCATACGAGAAGGTACACCTAATGGGTTTAACATGATATCAATTGGTGTGCCATCTGGTAAGTAAGGCATATCTTCTTCTGGAAGAATACGAGAAATTACACCTTTGTTACCGTGACGTCCACACATTTTATCTCCGACATGTATTTTACGTTTTTGAACGATATATACACGTACTAATTGGTTTACACCTGGAGATAATGAATCATCGCCTTCTTCTCTATTAAATACTTTAACATCTAATACAATACCGCCTGCACCATGTGGTACACGTAGTGATGTATCACGAACTTCACGCGCTTTTTCACCGAAGATAGCATGTAATAATCTTTCTTCAGCTGTTAGTTCAGTTACCCCTTTAGGCGTTACTTTACCAACAAGGATATCTCCATCGTTAACTTCAGCACCGACATAAATGATACCACGATCATCTAAGTTTTTAAGTGCATTGTCAGAAACATTTGGAATATCACGCGTAATTTCTTCAGGTCCTAATTTAGTATCACGAGCTTCTGATTCATATTCTTCAACATGAATTGAAGTATAAACGTCATCTTTAACTAAACGTTCACTCATGATAACGGCATCCTCATAGTTATAACCGTCCCAAGTCATGAAACCAACAACAACGTTACGTCCAAGTGCCATTTCACCTAGTTCCATTGAAGGACCGTCAGCTAAAATTTCACCTTTTGTTACGATGTCGCCACTAGCAATAATTGGACGTTGGTTGTAACAAGTACCTGAGTTACTACGTTTGAATTTAGATAATGGGTAACGGTCTAGTTCCGTTTCAATTTCTTTACCATTTTCTTCAACAATACGTCTAACTAGGATTTCTTTTGCTTCAACGTGTTCTACTCTACCTTTATACTTAGCAACTACTGCTGCACCTGAATCACGTGCTGTAACGTGTTCCATACCAGTACCAACAAATGGTGCTTCTGGGTTCATTAAAGGTACCGCTTGACGTTGCATGTTCGCACCCATAAGTGCACGGTTAGAGTCATCGTTCTCAAGGAATGGAATACATGCTGTCGCAGCTGAAACTACTTGTTTAGGCGAAACATCCATATAATCCATACGTTCTTTAGGTTTAGTAGTGTTATCACCACGGAAACGACAAAGTACTTCATCGTCAACAAATCGACCAGTTTCATCTAGAACTGAGTTTGCTTGCGCAACTACATAGCTATCTTCTTCATCAGCTGTTAAGTAGTCAATTCTGTCTGTAACTTGGTTTGTTTCAATGTTTACTTTACGATATGGTGTTTCAATGAAACCAAATTCGTTAACTCTTGCATAACTTGACAATGAGTTAATTAAACCAATGTTTGGTCCCTCTGGTGTTTCAATTGGACACATACGACCATAGTGAGAGTAGTGAACGTCACGTACTTCCATACCAGCACGTTCACGAGTTAAACCGCCGGGTCCAAGTGCAGATAAACGACGTTTATGCGTTAACTCTGCTAATGGGTTTGCTTGGTCCATGAATTGTGACAATTGAGAACTACCAAAGAATTCTTTAATTGACGCAATAACTGGACGAATATTTATTAATTGTTGAGGTGTGATTGAATCAGTGTCTTGAATTGACATACGTTCACGTACAACACGTTCCATACGTGATAAACCAATTCTAAATTGGTTTTGTAATAATTCGCCAACTGAACGTAAACGACGGTTACCAAGGTGATCAATATCATCTGTATAACCTACACCATGCAACAAGTTAAAGAAATATGATAATGAAGAAATGATGTCTGCTGGAGTAATACATTTCACAGCATCATCAGGGAATGCATTACCAATAACTGTTGTTGTACGTTTTTCTTCGTCGCCATGAATATAAATTTTTACTGATTGAACTTCTACCGGCTCATCTAATACACCGCTATTAAGTTCATAAACATGAATATTGGCATTTGATTCTAATACGTCGATAATTTTATCTAAATTACGACGATCAAGAACTGTACCTTCTTCAGCAGCAATTTCACCTGTTTCAACATCTACAATCGGTTCAGCCAAAGTTTGGTTGAACAAACGGTGTTTAAGGTGTAATTTTTTATTCATTTTATAACGACCAACACTCGCTAAGTCATAGCGCTTTGGATCGAAGAAACGAGAATAAAGTAAACTTTTAGCATTTTCTACTGTTGGTGGTTCTCCTGGACGTAAACGCTCATAGATTTCAAGCAATGCTTGATCAGTTGTTTCAGTATTATCTTTATCTAATGCATTTCTAAGATATTCATTATCACCAAGTAAATCTAAAATTTCTTGGTCTGTTGAAAAGCCTAAAGCACGGACTAATACTGTAATTGGTAATTTACGTGTTCTATCTATTCTTACATATGGAACATCTTTAGCATCTGTTTCATATTCTAACCATGCACCACGGTTAGGAATTACAGTTGTTCCAAAACTCACTTTACCGTTTTTATCAACTTTTTCATTGAAGTAAACGGATGGTGAACGAACAAGCTGAGATACAATAACACGTTCAGCACCATTAATTACAAAAGTACCTGTGTCTGTCATTAATGGGAAATCACCCATAAATACTTCTTGATCTTTCACTTCGCCTGTTTCTTTATTAATTAAACGGACTTTAACACGTAATGGCGCTGCATAAGTCGCATCACGGTTTTTAGACTCTTCTAAATCATATTTTGGTTCACCTAAACGGTAATCTACAAACTCTAAAGATAAGTTACCTGTAAAGTCATCAATCGGAGAAATGTCTCGGAACATTTCAAGTAAACCTTCTTTAAGAAACCAATCATATGATTTCGTTTGAATCTCGATTAAGTTAGGTAGTTCTAAAATCTCGGAAATTCGCGCATAACTTCTACGAACACGATGTCTTCCATACTGGATAAGTTGACCTGTCAACAGATTCACCCCTCAAATATTGTGAATATAACTTTGCGTCTTACAAAATAAATATAATAAGACAAAAAGAAAACGGAAAGTCAATGATTCCATTTTCTATTTCGTACGACTTATTCCTAACATTCAATTAAGGGCGACGCAAAAGTACACACTTATTGAATATAATTTTTAACATTCTATTACTATATCAGAACAAAACACCAAAATCAAGCTTTTACACTTTTTAAAATGTAATAACCCTTGCTTTTTTCAATCGTTTCTGCATTACCAAAAATATCTTCCATTTTTTTCTTCGCTGAAGGCATACCTTGTTTCTTTTGAATGACTAACCAAAGTTCGCCATTTTTACATAAAACTTGACCACTTTGCTCAATAATTCGATGAACAATTTCCTTACCAGCTCTGATTGGTGGATTCGTTAATACAAAATCAAATTCTAAATCTATAACTGCATCTAAGCAATTACTCACTTTGATATCTGCATTATCGATTTGATTCAACTTTTGATTATCTTTCGCTAATCCTATCGCACGTTCATTAACGTCTAACAGTGTAATTTCACTATATGGTTGCACTTTAGCACACATTAAACCAATAGGTCCATAACCACAGCCTACATCTAATATTTTCTTTTTAGGACCTGGGGGATAAGCATTCAGAAACGTAGAAATTAATAAGTCAGACCCAAAATCGATTTTTCCTTTAGAAAAAACGCCGTGATCTGTCTGAAGGGAGAGTTTGATGTCGCGGTATAAATAATCGAAATTTTCTCTTTCCGATTTAACATTTGGATCATTATCATAATAATGACTCATAACGCCACCTCTTTAATACATTTAATGAGTAAAGAAAAACCCGTTATCATGATAATAACGGGTTTTTGATTTAATACAGTGATTATTTTACTTCTACAGATGCGCCAACTTCTTCTAATTTTTCTTTTAAAGCTTCAGCGTCTTCTTTAGATAATCCTTCTTTAACAACTTTAGGAGCGTTGTCTACGATTTCTTTAGCTTCTTTTAAGCCTAAACCAGTTACTTCTTTAACTGCTTTAACAACTTTGATTTTTGAATCTCCAGCTGAAGTTAATTCAACGTCGAATTCAGTTTTTTCAGCTGCTGCGTCTCCACCAGCTGCGCCAGCTGCTGCTACAGGAGCTGCTGCTGTTACACCAAATTCTTCTTCAATAGCTTTTACTAAGTCATTTAATTCTAATACTGACATTTCTTTAATTGCTTCGATAATTTTTTCGTTAGACATGATATATTTCCTCCGTTAATTTTATTTTAGTTTGTTGCTGAATTATTCAGCACTTTCTTCTTTTTGTTCTCCAACAGCTTTAACTGCATAAGCAAAGTTACGAACTGGAGCTTGTAATACAGATAGTAACATTGATACAAGGCCATCTTTTGATGGTAATGAACCGATTGTGTTAACTTCTTCTGCCGTAACAACTTTTCCTTCAATAACACCTGCTTTGATTTCTAACGCATCGTTCGCTTTAGCGAAGTCTGCAAGAATTTTTGCTGGTTCAACAACTTCTTCATTAGAAAAAGCAATTGCGTTAGGACCAGTTAAGAATTCTTCTAAACCTTCGACTCCAGCAGCTTCAGCAGCACGACGAACTAAAGTATTTTTGTAAACTTTATATTCGATACCAGCTTCACGTAATTGTTTACGTAATTCAGTAACTTGTGCAACTGTTAAACCACGGTAATCCACAATGATAGTTGAAACAGAGTTTTTAAATTGATCAGTAATTACATCAACTTTTTGTTGTTTCACTTCAACGATTTTTGAATTAGACATCTCTACACCTCCATATTATTTGTTACGTGCTTTTATGATGAGGTTTCTCAACAAAAAAGCACTTTTTACCCACGGCAAAAAGTGCTTGAAATTTATACGTTCAAGTCAATTTAGGCCTCGGTAGGATTGGATTTTAAGTTACAAAATGAACTCCTACTGTCTTAGGTTAAATATTACACATCCAAAACTATAACGTGTTTTGGATGTGAAGTCAATATTTATTTATTATAATTTAAAGCCAGCTGTATCGATCTTGATACCAGGGCCCATTGTTGTTGTAACAGCAACAGACTTGAAGTAAGTACCTTTAGATGATGATGGTTTAGCTTTAGTTAATGTATCTTGGATAGTTTTGAAGTTTTCAACTAATTGTTGTTCATCAAATGATACTTTACCAATAGATGCATGAACAATACCAGATTTTTCAGCGCGGTATTCTACTTTACCTGCTTTAATTTCTGCAACTGCTTTTTTGATATCCATAGTAACTGTACCAGTTTTAGGGTTTGGCATTAAACCTTTAGGTCCTAATACACGACCAAGTTTACCAACTTCACCCATCATATCAGGTGTAGCAACGATTACATCAAATTCGAACCAACCTTGGTTGATTTTATTAATGTATTCTTCACCTACATAATCTGCTCCAGCTTCTTCAGCTTCTTTGATTTTATCACCTTTAGCGAATACTAATACACGTTGTGTTTTACCAGTTCCGTGTGGTAATACTACAGCTCCACGGATTTGTTGGTCATTTTTACGAGTATCAATACCTAAACGGAATGCAACTTCTACAGATGCATCAAAGTTTACAGTGCTTGTTTCTTTTGCTAATTTGATTGCTTCTTCTACAGCGTATACTGAGTTTCGGTCAACTTTAGCAATTGCTTCTTGATACTTTTTACCTTTTTTAGCCATTTTGATTTCCTCCTTTAGTGGTTTTAGCGGAATGTTACCTCCCACGTGCATCGTCAAAAGACAATGCAATAGCAGACAGCGATATAGCCGCCTGCTTAAACTTTAAAATTTCAATTATTCTACGACAATACCCATGCTACGTGCAGTACCTTCAACAATACGCATAGCTGCTTCTTCAGATGCCGCGTTTAAGTCAGGCATTTTAGTGTTAGCAATTTCACGTACTTGATCTTGAGTTACTGTTGCAACTTTAGTTTTGTTTGGTTCACCTGAACCTTTTTCAACTTTAGCTGCTTTTTTAAGTAATACTGCTGCAGGTGGTGTCTTAGTGATGAAAGTAAATGAACGATCTTCAAATACTGTAATTTCAACTGGAATGATTAAACCTGCTTGCTCTTGTGTACGAGCGTTGAATTCTTTACAGAATCCCATAATATTCACACCGGCTTGACCTAATGCAGGACCAACTGGTGGTGCTGGGTTTGCTTTACCTGCAGGAATTTGCAATTTAACTACTTTAACTACTTTTTTAGCCACGATGTGCACCTCCTTGATATCGTGATGTGGTCATGGGGTAATGATATTTTACCCTCCCACTCTTCATTTCGTGACGAAATGGTTGCGCATAGTCCGAGCGCGACCTTTAAATAATAACATTGAAATCTTTAAATTTCAAGTGTTTTATTACAACTTTTCAATTTGATCGAACTCTACTTCAACAGGTGTTTCTCTGCCGAACATATCAACAAGTACTGTTAATTTATACTTTTCAACATCTATTTCTCTGATTTCACCAACTTGGTTACTAAATGGTCCACTTGTGACACGAACTTGTTCTCCAAGTTCAACTTCAACGTCAACCGTTTTCTCTGACATACCCATTTGTTTCAAGATGAATTTCGCTTCATCAGGTAATAATGGGTTTGGCTTAGAACCTGCACCCGCTGATCCGACAAATCCTGTAACACCTGGCGTATTTCTTACAACATACCATGATTCATCTGTCATGATTAATTCTACTAATACATAACCAGGGAAAGTCTTTTTGATTTGTGTTTTTGCTTTACCATCTTTAATTGAAGTTTCTTCTTCTTCTGGAATTACTACTCTAAAGATTTGCTCTTGCATGTTCATTGTGTCTACACGCTTTTCAAGGTTTGTTTTTACTTTATTTTCATAACCTGAATATGTGTGAACTGCGTACCATCGTTTAGCACTACTGATATCCTCTGACATTTCGTCACTCCTTACTATCTTATCAAATTAATTAACTCTGAAATTCCTAAATCTAATGCATAGAAAAAGATTAAGAAAAAGATTACTGTGCAAACTACTATTGTTGTATATTTAACAAGTTCTTTACCCGTTGGCCAACTTGTCTTTTGCATTTCTGATTTTACGCCTTGAAAGAAATTTTCTTTTTTAGCCATTGATTTTCCTCCTTTTAGATGGATTCTTTATGCAATGTATGCGTATTACAAGTTTTACAAAACTTTTTCAGCTCTAAGCGTTGATTTGTTTCTTTCTTTGGGGCTGTGTAATTCCTAGCTCCGCATTTCTCGCAATTTAAAGGTACTTTTCTCATCTTCTCACCTAATTCATTCTAATCCTAGATTAATATACAAAACAAAACACCTAATTGTCAAACAAAGCCGCAGTAATTTCGGCTCTATTTAATTTCTTTTTTACACGATATTGTGCGTTATATATAAGTTTGACTGGCACATTTAATTCTTTTGATATTTCTTTTTTGGTTTTCCCTGCCAAAGTCAATTTTACTACGTTTACTTCCATAGTAGTTAGTCTTTTATGTTTTAGTAGATTTAATAATACATTTTTGATTATCATCGCTTCTTCAAAAGTTTGCGATTTATTGTCTGAAATACACTCCGCCAATCGATAGCCTTCGCCACAATCATCGTCAATACGTAAAGATTCAAAATTCATTTTGTACTTAAAACTTTGGGTTTTACGAATATAGTCAACTTTAGCGTTCTTAATAATAACGTTTACGCATTTAGAGAACGATTCACCGTTATCGATATTAAGCGTCAATAATTGCTTATATATCTTATATCTAATAATTTGTGCGATATCTTCTCGATCTTCTTTAGATATGCGTAATGTGTTTAACCTTCTAATAATGTCACAATCAATCGATTTCAATAATTGATTAAATTTTTCAACGTTTCCTTTTTGAATGTCGTATATACATTCTAAAAGTTTATTCTCTGTATCGATGCCATTCATGATGTTCATTCCTTATCATAGTCTTGAACATATTTTACAGAGCTTGAACAAATCTAATCAAACTTCAAAAATTGATTTTTATTTATTATTTCTACGCCACTTTTCAAATTGTGCCAATACTTCATCAGGTAAGTTCAATCTATTTCTTGGTGTCTTCGTCTCAATTTCAGATAAGTGCTTTGTTACTACAGATTCTTGATTTGAAATAGTCGTCCACATTTCTCTCGAAGAAATTCTGTATGCACCTGAACCAAATATAGCGTGTTGTTCACTCATATCACTAGTTACAACTGTAATATGCGTAATGTGTTTTCGGTATAGTTCATATGTGAGCTTTTCAATATAACTATCCGCAGTCTCTTTTCCTTTTGTATAAACAACTTTCACGCCATGTTTAATTTCAATTGATTCTGTACCTTCTACACCATATGCATCGAATACGACAATCATTTCTCCATCATGTTGCGTGTTGTAATTAATAAGTGTAATTAACAGTTTATCTCTTGCTTCTTCCAAAGATACTTGTGCAATAGAAGAAAGCTCCTTTGACTGTCCTATTAAATTATAACCATCGATAATCAAATAGATATCTTTCATTATGACTGTCCTATTGGATGCCTTTTTCTATAAACTTCATACATAAGCAAACTTGCTGCAACGGATGCATTAAGACTGTTTACGTGTCCAACCATTGGTAATTTAATATAGAAATCACACTTATCTTTCACTAGACGGCTCATACCCTCGCCTTCACTACCTATAACTATCACTAATGGCATTCCCGCATCCATTTGACGATAGTCAGTAGCGTTGTTTGCATCTGTACCCGCTACCCAGTATCCTACTTCTTGAAGTCGCTCAATCGTTTGCGGTAAGTTCGTCACTCGTATAACTGGTACATGTTGAATCGCTCCCGTAGAAGCTTTAGCAACTGTTGCATTCAATTGTACTGATCTTCTCTTCGGAATAATGATGCCATCAATACCAATCGCATCTGCAGTTCTCATAATAGAACCTAAGTTGTGCGGGTCCTCTAATCCATCTAACATTAACAAGCAAGGTTGATGGTCTATATCTTTTGTTTCAGAAATATAATCTTCTAACTCTTTATACGGATATGGCGCTATTTGTGCTGCAATACCTTGGTGTGGCACATCGGTAAGATAGTCAATTTTTGACTTTGGAACCGTCTGTACTACTATTTTTTCAGATTTTGCAATTTTTAAAATTTCACCAATTTGTTTTTTATTAATGCCTTCTTGAATAAGCACTTTGTTAATTGTGTGACCTGAAGTAATTGCTTCTTTCACAGCGTGCCTACCTACAATAATAGATTCATCCATTCGCACTCACCCTTTCCTCTGTTATTTCAATCATTTTATTTATCAATTCTTCTAGTCGTTCAATGTTGTCTATTAAATACAAATATCCGATTACCGCTTCGATAGCAGAACTTTTTCTATACGTTTGAATATCTGTATTTTTAGCTTTTGTATAACTTTTTGCGTTTCTACCACGTTTAATAACATCTAATTCTTCTTCGTTAAAATATCCTTCTTCAATTAAGTGGTTTAATACAAAGGCTTGTCCTTTAGCTGAAACATATTGTTTAGAAAGTTGATGCAACCGATTTGGTTTTCCTTTAATTTTAATAATAATATGTTTACGAACATACGTATCTAAAATGGCATCTCCCATATACGCTAGCGATAAAGGGTTCAACATCTTCACAGATAATTTATCCACGTTTAAACCTCACACCTTGAGCCGTATCTTCAAGTATAATGTTCTGTTCTTTTAATAAATCTCTGATTTCATCTGCTCTTTGGAAATTTTTAGCTTTACGCGCTTCATTTCTCTCTTCGATTAATGATTCAATTTCTTCATCCAATAGTTCATTTTGTGTTTTACCAACTAAAGGCACACCTAATACATCGCTAAAAATTTGATATACTTCTTTAAAACGTTGAATCGTTTGTGTCGAAGTTGTATTCTCTAATAAATATTTATTCGCTAGTTTGTTTAAGTCATACCAAGCAGTCATCGCATTTGCAGTATTAAAGTCATCATCCATATATGTTTCGAAATCTTTTAAAATACGATCAATATTTGAAATATACGCATCAGTTTCATCTGATTCATTTAATGCAAATTCTGTTCTGTCTTCTAATGATTTATAGCTATTACGAATACGTTCTAATCCTCTTTTAGCTGCATTCACTAAATCCAAATCATAGTTAATAGGGCTTCTGTAATGTGCACCGACCATAAAGAATCTCAACACGTCTGGATCAATTTCTTTAATGATGTCATGTACTAAAATAAAGTTCCCTAAAGATTTACTCATCTTCTCGTTGTTAATATTTACAAAGCCATTATGCATCCAATAGTTAGCAAATGTCTTATCGTTATGTGCTTCTGATTGTGCAATTTCATTTTCATGGTGAGGGAATTGTAAATCAGTACCACCAGCATGAATATCAATTGTGTCACCTAAATGCACTTGAGCCATAACTGAACATTCAATATGCCATCCCGGTCTACCTTCACCCCATGGACTTTCCCATTTAATTTCTCCTGGTTTAGCCTGTTTCCATAAAGTGAAATCTAATTCGTCTTCTTTTTGTTCGCCAGTTTCAATTCTTGCACCGACTTTCAAATCATCTAGTGATTGATGACTTAATTTACCATACTCATCAAAGCGACGCGTACGATAATAAACATCTCCACCACTTTCGTATGCATAACCTTTTTCTACAAGTACATTGATAAAGGCAATGATATCATCCATATGATCCATTACACGTGGGTTCGCAGTGCCACGTTTACAATTCAACGCGCCTGTATCTTCATAGAAAGCTTCAATGAAACGATCTGCTATTTCAGGTACGGTTTCACCTAGTTCATTTGCAGTTCTAATTAATTTATCATCAACATCTGTAAAGTTAGATACATATTGAACATCATATCCTCGATATTCTAAATATCTTCTAACAACATCAAATGCGACAGTCGCTCTTGCATTCCCTATATGAATGTAGTTATATACGGTTGGTCCACAAACGTACATCTTAACTTTACCTTCTTCAATTGGAATAAATTCTTCCTTTTGTCTTGTTAACGTATTATATAACGTAATCATCAACAATCTCTCCATTCTTCGTCTTTTCAAGTTGACGTTCTAATTCTTTTAATTGTTCATAAATCGGGTCAGGTAAATTCGTATGATTAAAGTTTTTCCCTACTTTTAATCCATCTTGTTTAACGATACGACCTGGAATGCCAACTACCGTCGAATAATCTGGTACATCATTTAACACAACAGAGTTCGCACCAATATTCACATTACTTCCGACTTCGATATTCCCTAATACTTTAGCACCTGCAGCAATTAGTACATTATCTCCAATATCCGGATGACGTTTACCTCGTTCTTTACCTGTTCCACCTAATGTCACGCCTTGATATATCGTTACATTATTGCCAATTCGACATGTTTCACCTATTACTATACCCATACCATGGTCTATAAATAATCGCTTCCCTATAGTTGCCCCAGGGTGAATTTCAACCCCTGTAAAAAAGCGAGAAATTTGTGATATTGATCGTGCAATGAAATACATTTTCTTCTTGAAAAACCAATTGGCTATTAAGTAACTCCATATTGCATGTATGCCTGAGTAAGTCATTACGATTTCAAATGATGATCTTGCAGCTGGGTCTTGTTCAAATACCATTTGAATATCATCTTTGACTCTTTTAAACATTAAAATCCCCCCTCAGATAGCAAAAAGGCGCCTCTAACAATAATTGCTAGAGGTGCCTTTCCTGCACGGTTCCACTCTTTTTAGCATATAAAATGCTCACTCATTAAATATCCATATATTCATCTTGTGTAATCAAGGTGCATTCGTTAAAGTCATGTGGCACATTCTCAGCTAACATGCGCTCTCTAATTTCACATTTCTAAAACTACTTGGCCTTCAAGTCATTTTTATAATAATTTTTCGCGATTAAAAAATCAAACGAAACGTTTTAATCTTGCTAATACTTTTTCTCTACCTAATAATGCAATTGTATTAGGAAGTTCTGGACCGTGTGTTTGTCCTGATACGGCAACACGAATTGGCATAAATAATTGTTTACCTTTTATGCCTGTTTCTTTTTGAACAGCTTTAATAGATTTCTTAATTTCAGCTGGTTCAAACGGTTCTAAACTTTCAAGTTGATTTGCAAGTTCAGCCATAACGGTTGGTACTTGTTCTTCATCTAATACAGCTTGTGCTTCTTCATTAAAGTCTAAATGATCTCTAAAGAATAACTCAGATAAAGGAACAATTTCTCCAGCATAGCTCATTTGTTGTTGATATAATCCTACTAAGTCTTTCGCCCAAGACAATTCGTCTTCGGAAGGACTTTCTGATAATAAACCAGCTTTAACCATGTGTGGAATTGTCATTTCAAATACTGTATCAGCATCTTTTTCTTTCATGTATTGATTGTTAATCCATTCTAATTTCTTCTTGTCGAAGAAAGCTGGTGATTTAGAAAGACGCTTTTCATCAAAGATTTTAATGAATTCTTCCTTAGAGAAAATTTCCTCTTCACCTTCTGGAGACCAACCTAATAAACCAATAAAGTTAAAGATTGCTTCTGGTAAATAACCTAAGTCTCTATATTGCTCGATAAATTGTAGTATTTGTCCATCACGTTTACTTAATTTTTTACGCTCTTCATTTACGATTAAAGTCATATGCGCAAATTGTGGTGGTTCAAATCCTAAAGCTTCATAAATCATAAGTTGTTTAGGCGTATTTGAAATATGGTCGTCACCACGAATAACATGTGAGATTTCCATGAAATAGTCATCAATTGCTACCGCAAAGTTGTACGTCGGTACACCATCTTTTTTAACGATGACCCAGTCACCGATACCATTAGATTCAAATGATACTTCGCCTTTAACGATATCATTAAATGTAAACACTTCATCTTGAGGTACTCTGAATCGAATACTTGGTTGTCTACCTTCTGCTTCAAATGCTTCTTGTTGTTCTTTAGTTAAATGTGCGTGTTTACCACCATAACGTGGCATTTCACCTCGTGCAATTTGTTCTTCACGTTCCGCTTCTAACTCTTCTGAAGTCATATAACATTTATATGCTTTATCTTCAGCTAACAGTTTATCGATATGTGGTTGATATATATGTCCACGTTCTGATTGACGATATGGACCGTATCCTCCATTTTTATCAACAGATTCATCCCAGTTCAATCCTAACCACTCTAAGTTAGTAAACTGTGATGTTTCTCCATCTTCTAAATTTCTGGCTATATCTGTATCTTCAATACGTATAACAAAGTCCCCATCATAATGTTTAGCAAACAAATAGTTAAATAATGCGGTTCTTGCGTTACCGATGTGTAAGTAACCAGTTGGACTTGGCGCGTATCTTACTCTTACTTTGGTACTCATCGTCTCACTCCTGTTTTTTTCTTTACTTAGTTAATAATACCACAGCTTGTGCTTGTATGCCTTCTTCTCTACCTAGAAAACCTAATTTTTCATTGGTTGTCGCTTTCACATTAACATCGTCTACAGACACGCCAAAGATCGTTGAAATAGTTTCTCTCATATGATCAATATGTGGTCTGAATTTAGGCTGCTCAGCTATAATTGTAGCATCTACATTTCCAAGTTTATATCCTTTTTTCAAAACTTGTGCATATGCTTCAGCCAATAATTTTTTCGAATCTGCATCTTTGAAGGCTGGATCCGTATCCGGAAACAGTTTTCCGATATCTCCTAAACTTGCAGCACCAAGGATTGCATCAGTAATTGCGTGTAATAAAACATCTGCATCACTATGTCCTTTAAGCCCCTGGCGATGTTCAACTTCAATTCCACCTATGATCAATGGACGTGTTTCATCAAATGCATGAACATCATACCCATATCCTATTCTAAACATTTTGTTTTACCTCGTCTTTCTAATATTGCCTCAGCAATGAAGATATCTTCTTCAGTTGTTATTTTTATATTATTATAATCCCCATCTGTAATATAAACATCATATCCATATTTTTCAGCTAACGAGGCATCATCTGTGCCATTGTAATATCTTCTTTTCGCAAATTCATAAGAATTTATTAAAATTTCTTTTTCAAAGGATTGTGGCGTTTGTACTTGCCATACTGTTGAACGATCATACGTTTCTTGAATGATCCCTTCCTTAACGCTTTTTATAGTATCTTTCGCAGGTACAGCTAATACCGCCGCATGATGTATTATTGTTTGTCGATATAAGCGCTGTACAACATCCTCAGTTACGAGTGGTCTTGCGCCATCATGAACCATGATAATTTCAGCATCTTGTATCACTTTTAATACTTTATAAATACTATCTTGCCGTTCCTCGCCACCAGCAATGACATCGACCACTTTAGTAAAATCCTTTAAATGGTTTCTCATTTTATCTACTTCGTTTGGATGTGCAGCTACATAGATTTGATTACATGATTCCATATTTTGAAATACGGATACAGTGCGGCGAATAATCGTTTCTCCAGCAATTTTTAAGAACAACTTATTGACGTTTCTCCCCATTCTTTTACCTTGTCCAGCTGCAGGTATAATCAATGTAAATCCCAATTTATGACACCTTCTTCGCAAATATAATTCTGCCTGAAGAAGTTTGCAGTAAGCTCATAACTTCTACAGGAATCGTCTTACCAATATATTCTCTTCCTCTTTCTATAACGACCATTGTGCCATCATCTAAATAACCGACACCTTGATCATCTTCTTTACCAATTTTCGTTATTAATAAATCAAATATATCACCTTGATGTAATACAGGTTTAATCGCTTCTGATAAATCATTTACATTCAAGACTTTAATGCCTTGGACAGCACAAACTTTATTCAAGTTATAATCCGTCGTAATAATACTTGCATTATACTTTTTAGCTAATGTAATCAACAATGCGTCAACATCTTTATGTGTTGAGTTAGGTTCTATAATAGAAATTGAAAAGTCCGTTTCTTTTAATGAATTTAAAATATCTAACCCACGTTGACCTTTATCTCTCTTTATACTATCCTTTGCGTCCGCAATTACTTGTAACTCTTCAATGACACCTTGAGGAACAAGAATTTCACCGTCTAAAAAGTGACATTTAACAACATCTAGTATACGTCCATCAATAATCGCACTTGTATCCAACAACTTTGCATATCTCACTGTTGTTTGTCTCGTTAATGAATTAGATATACTTTCTGGAAAAATCCTCAAAATTTCTTCGCGCTTTTGCAGCCCTATTTGGAAGCCTAAATAACTTAAGAAAGCAGCAATAATTATAGGTAATATATGCTTCAATACAGGCGCGCCAATCATTTCTAATATGAATGAAACCATTACAGCAATCATTAATCCAATCATAACGCCAACAGTTGCAAAGAATATTTCTAGAATACTTTTCTTAAGTAAATATTTTTCACCTTGATCGGCCATGTCTACAATTTTGTCTATTAAAAAGCCAAATAATAAGAACATGACTACTGCCCCAATAAATCCATCGATATATGGATTAGATAGCACCTGTGTCGGTTGTATACTAAAAGCATTGATTAACTCAGGAATCACCATGATGCCGAGTGAATATCCAATGACTAAGTAACACAAAATAATGAGTCCTTTTAAAATTTTCATACGTTAACCTCCTAATGGTTAATTATGCATTAAACGCAATTTTCAATGCTTCTCTCGTTGTTGAAACCCCGATAACTTCAGTGCCTTCTGGGAATTCTAAACCTTTAATATTATTTTTAGGTATGACAATTCGTTTAAATCCTAATTTAGCCGCTTCTTGAACTCTTTGGTCAATTCTCGCAACTCTTCTTACTTCACCAGTTAATCCAACTTCACCAACAAAACAATCATCACCTTTCGTCGGCTTATCTTGGAAACTAGATGCTATTGCTATTATAATACTTAAGTCAACAGCTGGTTCGCTTAATTTAACACCACCGGCAATTTTGATGTATGCATCTTGTTGTTGTAATAAGAAGTTCTCTTTCTTCTCTAATACAGCCATCAACAGACTTAATCGATTATGGTCAATACCTGTCGCCATCCTTCTCGGATTGTGGAAAGTTGTCGGTGTCACAAGCGCCTGAACTTCAACTAATATCGGCCTCGTCCCTTCCATTGTAGCAACGATTGTTGAGCCTGACACATGCTTCGTTCTTTCTTCAAGGAACATTTCAGATGGATTGGTCACTTCGTTAAGCCCTGTTTGTTTCATTTCGAAAATACCCATTTCATTCGTTGAGCCAAAACGGTTTTTCACCGCTCTCAATATACGATATGCATGATGTGTATCTCCTTCGAAATATAAAACAGTATCCACCATATGTTCTAATAGTCGCGGTCCTGCAATTTGCCCATCTTTCGTTACATGTCCGACGATAAACGTAGCAATATTCATTTGTTTAGCAATATGCATTAAATTTTGCGTACATTCTCTCACTTGAGAAACAGATCCAGGTGCAGATGTAACCTCAGGATGATATACAGTCTGAATTGAATCGATTACTAACACATCTGGTTTTTCCTTTTGGACCATGCTATGTATAATCTCTAAATTGGTCTCTGCATAAACATTTAATTCTCCAGAATCTTCGACAAGACGTTCCGCTCTTAATTTAGTTTGTCTTACAGATTCTTCACCTGATACATACAACACATTCTTCTGTTGAGATAAAGCTGCACAAATTTGTAATAATAACGTTGATTTACCAATACCAGGATCCCCACCAATCAATACAAGTGATCCTTCGACTACGCCACCGCCTAGAACGCGGTTAAATTCATTTATTTTTGTTTTGATTCTCGGTGTGTCTTCTTCTTTTACATCTTTTAATTTTTCAATCTTTTGAGCAGGAACATCTGATTTAAAAGTATTCTTCGGACCTTTAGTTTCTTTATGCTCTATAGATTCTTCCATTTGGTTCCATCCACCACAATTAGGGCATTTACCCATCCATTTTGGAGATTGGTATCCGCAGGCCAAACACTCAAATACTACTTTCTTCTTTGCCATACATGTTACCTCCGTGTTAATTGAATAGTTATATTTTAAACTTGACTGCCTTTAAAAACAATTTTATATACTTTAACATTAAAAGAATAGCTCACAAACTATTGGTATGAATAGTTTGCGAGCTATTTATATAATTAAAATCTATTTTTGAAATTATGCTTTAGTTGCTTCTTGGTTATCTTTATCTTCTTTATGCTCAGACAAATCAAATTTAAATTCATCTTCTCTATAATCAACAACGATATCTTTACCAACTAAATCTTGACCAGATAGAATTAATTCACTTAAGTTATCTTCTACATTTTTTTGAATTGAACGTGTTAATGGTCTTGCACCGTATTCTGGGTCGAATCCTTCGTCTGCAATTTTTTCTTGAGCAGCATCAGAAAGTGTAATATGAATACCTTGTTCAGATAAGCGTTTTGTTAAATCGCTTGCCATTTTAGTAACAATTTCTTTTAGATGATCTTTCTCAAGTTTATGGAATACGATAATATCATCTACACGGTTTAAGAATTCAGGTCTGAATTGTTGTTTAAGTTCGTCCATCATTGTTTTTCTAATTGTTTCATAGTCAGGACCACTTTCTTTAGCGCCAAATCCAACAAATTTAGCATTTTGAAGTTCTTGTGCCCCAACATTTGAAGTCATAATGATAACTGTATTTCTAAAGTCTACTTTGCGACCTTTAGAATCTGTTAAATGACCGTCATCTAATACTTGTAATAAGATATTAAATACGTCTGGATGTGCTTTTTCAATTTCATCAAATAGAATGACAGAGTATGGTTTACGTCTTACTTTTTCAGTTAATTGACCACCATCATCATGTCCAACATATCCCGGAGGAGAACCTACAAGACGGCTGACAGAATGTTTCTCCATAAACTCACTCATATCGACTCTAATCATTGCATCTTCTTCACCAAACATAGCGTCTGCTAAAGTACGTGCAAGTTCTGTTTTACCGACACCAGTTGGTCCAAGGAATATAAAGCTTCCGATTGGTCTCTTAGGATCTTTCAAACCTGCTCTAGCACGTCTTACTGCTTTAGAGATAGATTTGACTGCATCATTTTGACCGATCACTCGGTTATGAAGAATAGATTCTAAGTTCAATAGACGCTCTGATTCTGTTTCGTTTAATTTTGTAATCGGAACGCCTGTCCAATTAGCAACAACAACAGCAATATCTTCAGCAGTTACACATGTGTTTTTCTCACCTTGTGCTTTTTTCCATTCGTTTTTAGTATCTTCTAATTGTTTTTCTAATTTAGTTTGTTTATCTCTTAGATTAGCCGCATTTTCAAACTCTTGTGAATGAACAGCAGCGTCTTTTTCTTTTTTAACTGTTTCTAATTCTGATTCAAGTTCTTTAAGACTTGGTGGTGTTGTATAATTTCTAAGTCTTACTTTAGAACTTGCTTCATCTATTAAGTCAATCGCTTTGTCTGGTAAGAATCTATCAGATATATAACGATCACTCATGTTCACAGCCGCTTCAATAGCTTCGTCTGAAATATTGATACGGTGATGGGCTTCATAACGATCTCTTAATCCTTTTAAAATTGAAATAGAATCTTCTGTATTAGGTTCATCTACTGTGACTGGTTGGAAACGTCTTTCTAACGCAGCGTCTTTTTCAATGTATTTACGATATTCGTCTAATGTTGTTGCACCGATACATTGTAGTTCTCCACGTGCAAGTGCTGGTTTCAAGATGTTTGAAGCATCGATTGCACCTTCAGCGCCACCTGCACCGATAAGCGTGTGAAGTTCATCAATGAATAATACGATATTTCCTGCTTGATGAATTTCTTCCATTACTTTTTTCAATCTTTCTTCAAATTCACCACGATATTTCGTACCAGCTACAACTGTTCCCATATCTAGTGACATAACACGTTTACCTTTTAAAGTTTCTGGAACTTCATTTTGAACAATCGCTTGGGCTAAGCCTTCAACAATCGCTGTTTTACCGACACCTGGTTCACCAATTAATACTGGGTTATTTTTTGTTCTTCTACTTAAAACTTCAATCACTCTTGTAATTTCATCTGAACGACCTATAACTGGATCTAACGTACCATCTTGTGCGATGACTGTTAAATCTCTTGCAAGTCCGTCTAAAGTTGGCGTTGCTTGGTTTTTAGTCGTTTGTGCATTTTTAGATCCTTGTTCAGGACTGCCTAGTGATTTCACTACTTGAGCACGTGCTTTCGTAATATTTAAATCTAAGTTCGCAAATACTCGAGCTGCAACACCTTCGTTTTCACGAATCAGACCTAATAATAAATGTTCTGTGCCCACAAATGTATGATTAAGTTTTCTCGCTTCATCCATTGAAAGCTCGATAACTTTTTTCGCTCTAGGCGTGTAATGGATTGCCCCAACTTGCTCTTGGCCGTGTCCAATTAAGTTTTCAACTTCTTTTGTGACTTTTTCTTCAGTAATACCAAATGCTTCTAATACTTTAGCCGCAATACCTTCAGGCTCTTTCATTAAGCCCAACAATAAATGTTCTGTACCTATATTTGAATGATTTAATCTCATTGCTTCTTCTTGTGCGTGTGCAAGTACACGTTGTGCGCGTTCTGTTAATCTACCAAATAGCATAAACTAACCTCCTATTTTTATATTTATATATGGTTTCTTAAAAACATTGCTCGTTTTTCATCTACAGTTTGTTCAGCCGATTCTTCTTCAAAGAATGGTGTTTGTATTGTAACCATTAAATTATCAAAGTTAAAGTTATTACGCTCGATATGTCCTAAATCAATACCCAGTTTCATTTCACTTAACCTTAATGAAGCTTCTTCAACTGATATTAACTGTGCTGATTTTAAAATTCCTTGAGCACGAAAAACTCTATCTTTTGTCTCTAAATGATTGAAACGATCTAATCTTTTTCTAATTTGTTCTTCTTCACTAATAATTTGTTCTACAATTTGTGTTAAATCTTCGATGATTTCTTCTTCAGTTTTTCCTAAAGTTAACTGATTAGAGATTTGATACACATGACCTAAAGCACCTGTACCTTCTCCATATATACCACGAATTGTATAACCAAATCGATTAATTGCCTGGGCAATTCTTTTCATACGTTTCATAATACTTAGTCCGGGCAAATGCAACATGACACTCGCTCTTAAACCAGTACCAATATTAGTTGGACACGTCGTTAAAAATCCATGTTGTTCATCATAAGATATCGTTAAATGTTTATCTAACTCATCATCTAATTTCGAAGCTGTTTCATAGAGTTCTTTTAAGACGAGGTTGTTCCCCATCACTTGAATGCGTACATGATCTTCTTCATTGATCATTACACTTGTAGATTCGTCATCATTCAACAATACTGCACCTGCAATTTGTTTCGTTAGTGCAGGACTAATTAAGTGTTTGAACACAAGCTTATTCTGATCAAGTTCAGTCAAATCTGATAGACGTGTCAGTTTCAAATCTGATAATGCTTTGCTCACTTTCTCAATCACTTTGTTTCCTGATGCTTCATCTTCATATTTGAGTGGATGAACTTCGTCTTGAAGGTTACGCGCAAGTCTGATTCTCGAACTCATGATGATTGGTGTATCTTCTTTCTCTTTCATCCAATCACTCATATGTTCATTAATATGTTCTTCCATTTACTCGACCTCACCTTCTGCTTTCAAAGCTTTAATTTCATCTCGTACTACAGCTGCATCTTCAAAGGCTTGTTCTTCAATTAAACATTGTAGCACTTTTTCTTTTTCCGCAATTTGCTGTTTGAGTTGAATTTTACTTCTTGAAGAAACAGGTATCTTACCTGTATGTTCGCCACTTCCTGCTTGAACTCTTCTAATGATTTGAGGAACATCATCTTTAAAAGTTTCATAACAATCATGACAACCAAACTTCCCTACTTTAGCAATGTCAGGGAGCGTCATACCACAAGTAGGACAGTGCTTTTCTTCTTGTGGTTGGACTTGTTTAAAGTTAATACCGTGCTTTCCTACGAGATATTGTAAAAATTGGTTCACAACAAATTCTTGATCTACATTTTGATCATTCATTTGATCATCTTGAAAATAAAAATGTTCTGAAGCACAGTTTTTACAAATCCATTGTTCTGTATTATGTTTCTTACCTGTTGATGTTAACTGAATGGTAGCTTCTTCTTTTCCACAAATTTCACAAAGCATACTGTCACTCCTTTTTTTAACTATAATGTATGACGGCAAGTATACGTTTCAATATATTTGCTCGAATAATATCTCTATATGGTATATCTATTTGTAAAGTATCTCGATGAATGGTTTGCAAAATCATTTTCTTTTCTCTATCCGTAATTAAATCATTGTTGAACAAACCATCAACGATTCTAAATGCATTTGCTTGAGATATTTGATCACCCGTTAAATCGATTAGATGTCTAATAAAAGCTGATTGACTATTTGTTTCGACTTTGGAAATACGGATATAACCTCCACCGCCTCTTTTACTTTCAATAGCATATCCATGTTCATTAGTAAATCGTGTCTTAATAACATAGTTTAACTGAGAAGGTACGCAGTCAAACTTTTCTGCTATGTGGGCACGTTTAATTTCAACGACATCACCTTGAGCTTCATCTAATAATTGTTTCAAATATTGCTCAATGATATCCGACATATTGTGCATTCATCATCACCTCTTTTGACCTTCTTTGACTATATTATATGTTCTGTACTTTATTATTTCAATTAATTTGTTTCTATAAAAATTTCAAAATATGTATACCGCTTTCAAATGAAATAAGTTATGATATATGATAGGTTATTAAAGTGAGATTAATTTGGGAGAGGTGTGTCTAGTATGCATTATATTATCGGGATTATTGGTATCTTATTGTTCCTGTTTTTGGCTTGGATAGTGAGTTCAGATAAAATGCGCGTAAGATGGCAGTACATAGGTTTAATGATTGTTATTCAATTTATATTTGCTTTCTTATTATTAAAAACAACAGGTGGTTTAACAATCATCGGTGGTATTTCAAGCGGTTTTAGTTATATTATCGCTAAAGCAATGGAAGGTATTAACTTTGTATTTGCTGGTATGGCAAATATTGATCCAAAATCGGATAAACCGGTTTCTGTTTATTTCCTTAATGTATTAATGCCAATCGTATTTGTTTCAGCTTTAATTGGTATCTTACAATATATAAAAGTTTTACCGCTTATCATTAAATATTTAGGTCTAGTTATCTCAAAAATTAACGGTATGGGAAAATTAGAGTCATATAACGCAGTTGCTTCTGCGATTCTAGGTCAATCTGAAGTGTTTATCTCAATTAAGAAACAACTTCCATTAATTCCTAAACATCGTATGTATACTTTAACAGCATCTGCAATGTCTACTATTTCAGCATCTATTATTGGTGCATACTTTACTATGGTTGAACCGAGATATGTTGTTACGGCAATTGTATTAAACTTATTTGGCGGATTCATCATGGCATCCATCATTAATCCTTATACTGTAGATCCTAAAGAAGATGACATTATGATTCAAGAATCTGAAGAAAAACAGTCATTTTTCCAAATGCTTGGAGAATATATTTTAGATGGATTTAAAGTAGCTGTTATTGTTGCAGCAATGTTAATTGGTTATGTTGCTTTAATCGGTCTTCTAAATGGTGTAACAACAAGTATTATTACTTTTGCATCTGGCGGATCAGTTTCATGGGACTTCCAAACATTGATTGGATTTATCTTTGCACCATTTGCATTCTTCACAGGTATTCCTTGGTCAGATGCTGTTCAATCAGGTAGTATCATGGCAACTAAAGTACTTTCAAATGAATTCGTTGCAATGGGTATCTTACCAGACGCTAACATTTCTGAAAGAGCTACAGGTATCATTTCTGTATTCTTAGTTTCATTCGCAAACTTCGGATCAATTGGTATCATTGCAGGTGCAGTTAAATCATTAAACGATAAACAAGGCGATAATGTTGCAAGATTTGGTCTAAAATTATTATACGGTGCTACACTCGTATCATTCTTATCTGCAACAATTGCTGGATTCTTCTTATAAACAAAACAGGCACGAGTAAAGAATTTAAATTCTTTACTCGTGCCTTATTTTTATATTTGTTTTACGCGATGTTTTTCTACTATCTCTTCAATAAAATAATTCATTATTTTATAATCATCAGTTAATTCTGGATGGAATGAAATACCCAAGTATTGGTTCTGTCTTACCGCTACAATTTTATCTTCAACAGTAGATAACACTTCCACATTATCTCCCACTGACTGAATATGTGGCGCTCTGATGAATACTGCATTCACTTGTTCTTCAATACCACTCACATCCAAATATTGTTCAAAACTATCCACTTGTCTACCGAATGAATTTCTTTCAACGACAACATTTAATTTATTTAAATGGCTTTCTTGATCGACTACATCTGTTGCTAGTAGAATCAATCCTGCACATGTACCATACATTGGTATGTCGCTTTCTCTCAACACTTCCGTAAAACCATATAAGTCCATCAATCGACGCATCGTTGTTGATTCTCCACCAGGTAATACAAGTCCATCTATCGTTTCTAATTCATCTACACGCTTTATAGAGACACCTTCATGACCAGATTGTTCAATATGCTTAATATGTTCTCTAACTGCACCTTGTAATCCTAAGACGCCTATTCTCATATTACCATCCACGCTCTTGCATACGTTCTTCTAATGATAATTGATTAATGTCTAAACCTTTCATCGCTGGTCCTAGTTCTTTTGAAAGTTCAGCAATCAATTTATAATCTTGATAATGCGTCGTAGCTTGAACAATCGCTTTAGCAAATTTTTCTGGTGCTTCAGATTTAAAGATACCTGATCCAACGAATACGCCATCTGCACCTAATTCCATCATTAATGCTGCATCAGCTGGTGTAGCTACACCGCCTGCTGCGAAGTTTACGACTGGTAATCTGCCTAAGTCTTTAATTTCTTTTAATATTTCATAAGGTGCACCTATATTTTTAGCTTCGGTCATTATTTCATCATCACTCATAACAACTAATTTACGTACCTCAGCATTCACTTGTCTCATATGACGTACAGCTTCAACGATATTACCTGTACCAGGTTCCCCTTTCGTACGAAGCATTGCTGCACCTTCACCAATTCTACGCGCAGCTTCACCTAAATTACGACAACCACATACAAATGGTACTGTGAAGTCATCTTTTTTTAAATGATATTCTTCATCTGCAGGTGTTAACACTTCAGATTCATCTATATAGTCAACGCCCATAGATTCTAATACACGCGCTTCTGTAATATGACCTATTCTACCTTTAGCCATGACAGGAATTGATACAGCTTTCATTACTTCTTCAACAATTCTAGGGTCTGCCATTCTTGCAACGCCACCTGCTGCTCTAATATCTGAAGGTACACGTTCTAACGCCATAACAGCTACAGCTCCAGCTTCTTCAGCTAACTTTGCTTGTTCTGCGTTAACGACATCCATGATGACGCCACCTTTTTGCATTTCTGCCATACCTCTTTTAACTTTATCTGATCCAGTAATTTTAGACATTTTAAATATTTCCTCCTTTTAAATCGCTTATTAGTAGGTTATACTAAATTCTGAACTGGTAAAAGAGTCAGATTTATTAAAAAAATAGTGGTCAGATAAGGGAGATTAATCATGGAAATGCTTATGTTCAATATTAATAGAGATATTAGCACGCCAATTTACTTACAACTTTATGAGAATATCAAACAAAATATCATTAATAATACGATGCAACATAACGAAAAGCTACCCTCAAAAAGACAGCTCAGTCATTACTTGTCTGTCAGCCAAACGACTATTGAACATGCTTATCAACTGCTTTGCGATGAAGGTTATATATTAAGTAGAAGTCGTTCTGGCTTCTACATCAACGATATTGTTAATCTGCCTGTAACGTATAAAACACAATTACCAACAGAGTCAGATGAGAATGAATCATTATATCAGTACCGTTTTAAACTAGGAGCTATTGATAAATCTCACTTTCCGAATGACCTTTTCCGAAAATATGCGAAAGAATCTTTCGACGATCATCAAATTTGTTTATTAGACAGCGGTCATAAACAAGGTGACTATAATCTTAGAAAAGAAATCCGAAATTATATTTTTCACAGTCGAGGTGTAAATTGCTTACCCCAACAAATTATTATTGGTTCATCTACGGAACAACTATTATCTATACTGACAGATATATTATCTGATGCTAAATACATGATTGAAGACCCTATTTATAAACAAGTCAGAAATTTACTCAAAAGAAAACACGTTCCATTCGAATTTATCCCAGTTAATTCAAATGGTATAGACATAGAACAAATCATACGTACTGACTTCGATGTCGTCTATATAACTCCGAGTCATCAATTCCCTACAGGTGTCATTATGGATTTAAAACGAAGAACACAATTAATAAAATGGGCTTCCGAAAAAAATAGCCGCTATATTATTGAGGATGATTATGATTCCGAATTTAGATATAGTGGAAGACCTATTCCTGCCCTACAAAGTTTAGACAATACTGGACGAGTAATTTATGTCAGTACATTTTCAAAATCAATTTCCCCTTCTATTCGTGTCGCATATGCTGTATTACCACAAGAGCTACTCTCTATTTATCGCAAGAAAACAAATATAGAAGGAGGCACTGTACCAAGACATACACAATATACTTTAGGACGATTTATGAGTGATGGACACTTCGAAAGACATCTTAACCGAATGAGGAAGATATATAGAAATAAAAGAGACATCATCATTCGTGAACTCAAAAAATATCCTGATATCTTTTCAATATCCGGTGAGCTAACAGGAATGCATTTTATCTTAACAGTAACAAATGGGCTTTCTTTAGAAGATTGTGTTCATCGTGTCGAACAAATGAATATTGATATTAAACCACTTGCTCACTACCGATTTAAACAAAATGATCATATCCCTCAGTTTGTACTAGGATTTGGTGGTATTCCCGACGAAGATTTAGAAAATCATATTCATGCACTTATACAATGTTTCACAAAATAAAAGCGTTAAATTTCTATGTACATAGAAATTTAACGCTTTTTATTTATACAATACGCCCGCGGCTAATATTTTGTAATTTCATTAACTCTGTTCGAATACTCGCAATTCCTTTTATCTGTGGCAAGTCTACGATTTCATAACTAATATTAAATTCTACTTCTTTACATATATTTTCATATGTTGTTAAATATAGCCCTATTGATTGATCTGGCAATGCACTTATATTTCCATCTTGATAGGCACGCTCTATTGTAAATGCCAATTGTTCTACGGTAAATATTATAGGATATACATATTCAATTTGCTTCACATTATTATCCGTTTCATGTAAAGCAGCTTGATACATTGCCTTTGTATTCATAATTTCCGTTTGCATTTTTCTTATTAATTTTGAATGAATCACACTTTGATGATATTTATTAGTTGAGAACAAAGTATGTAATAAATTAGCCTGTATTCTCAATGTATTATTGATTGTTTTTGGTAATTTTTTAGATGCTTGCTTTCTATTAATGACTAATACTCCAATTAATCCAATGAGAGATCCAATTATAACATCAGTAATTCTTGGAAAAACAAGATGTGTATCAAAATGGTGTGTTATTGCTGCCGACATTAATAACACATTAGGTGTAATAAACATAACCGCAATCGTATAGTTAAATGCGATTAATAACTCAGCAGTTCCCATTAATATCGCCATTAAAATAACTATTTCCCATGTATTTGGTTCAAAATACAATATAATTACAGCTACTAACATACCAACAATTGTTCCAAAAGTTCTTTGCAATGCTCGTTGTATCGTTGATTGTGATGTTGAACCTAACAACACTGAACAACATGACATTGGAATCCAATATGCACGTTCAAAACCAATACCAAAAGCAATAATAACCGAAGCAAATAAAATAATACCGTACTGCATTGAAGACATTAACACCATTGAATTCTTTGAAAGATTGTCTTTTATAATAGTTGAATACATTGGTTTTCTATAATTGATTTGTTTATTCAATTTAACATCAGTATCATCCAATAATGCTACTGTTGTATTTACTAATTCAGTTAATTCATCAATGTGCTCATCTTTTTTATTAATGCTTATTTGCTGAAAAGATGCCTTTTCTCTTCCTTCAATTCTTTCACTTATATATTTAATTCCGTCTATAATTTCGATTGGAATGGATTCATTACCTCTTGATGACAGTTCTAAACAACTTGACCATATTGCTTCAGCATTACTCTTTAATTGTAATAACTTGTGATAATCTTTATTTTTATTCCAAAATGCATTTGCAGTCGTTAAAGTTGTTGTAGCACTATGTATAGCATTTAAAGTCTCGCCTCGTGCATCATCAAAGTTTTTACCAGAAAAATGTTCCATTAAATATGTTAGTTTTTTATAAATATTTAATACACTTTCCTTTTCTGGCTTTTTATGATTAAACACTGCATCTATAATTACTGCAAGTGTACTAATAACACCACCACATAAGATAAGTAAACCACGATTCCAAACTTCTTCTGGCATAATTGGCATAATAGATGCAATGCTATATGTTAACACAAAAAATAATGAAGATGGCCCAGGAATTTGAAAGGCTTTTAAAACGAAGTGTGCAATCATACCAATCAATCCTAATACTAATGCATATAAGAATGGCACTGTAATAGTAAGCGTACCTAACATTAGAGATAAACTTAGCATCAAGGTTACAACAATTACTTTTCGTATTCTTGAAGGATACGAACCATTTATAACATATATATTACTAAATGAACCTAATACAGCAGTTAATCCAAGATCAAATCTACCAAATACAAAACTTGTCATCAAAATTACGAATACAATACACGCTTGCATTATAGCTTTTTTTATAGCTAAGTTACTCTTGTTTAATTTAAATAACATATCAAAATATTTCCACATATATTTGCATCCTTTCCAATCCAATCTAAATAATAAACAAAAAAAAGAGACCTAACAGGTCTCGAGTGCGGCTCATCGCATCCATTTTAAAAATATTTGCCCGGCAACGTCCTACTCTCGCGGAACGTAAGTCCAACTACCATCGGCGCTAAAGAGCTTAACTTCTGTGTTCGGCATGGGAACAGGTGTGACCTCTTTGCCATCATCACCAGACAAATAGTAAAAATATTAAGAATGATATTACACATTCAAAACTAGATAGTAAGCAGATTTTACGGCATAAACCGAGTTAAAAATTTTGATTAAGTCTTCGATCGATTAGTATTCGTCAGCTACACACATTACTGCGCTTACACCCCGAACCTATTAACCTCATCATCTTTGAGGGATCTTATAACCGAAGTTGGGAAATCTCATCTTGAGGGGGGCTTCATGCTTAGATGCTTTCAGCACTTATCCCGTCCATACATAGCTACCCAGCTATGCCGCTGGCGCGACAACTGGTACACCAGAGGTATGTCCATCCCGGTCCTCTCGTACTAAGGACAGCTCCTCTCAAATTTCCTACGCCCACGACGGATAGGGACCGAACTGTCTCACGACGTTCTGAACCCAGCTCGCGTACCGCTTTAATGGGCGAACAGCCCAACCCTTGGGACCGACTACAGCCCCAGGATGCGATGAGCCGACATCGAGGTGCCAAACCTCCCCGTCGATGTGAACTCTTGGGGGAGATAAGCCTGTTATCCCCGGGGTAGCTTTTATCCGTTGAGCGATGGCCCTTCCATGCGGAACCACCGGATCACTAAGTCCGTCTTTCGACCCTGCTCGACTTGTAGGTCTCGCAGTCAAGCTCCCTTGTGCCTTTACACTCTGCGAATGATTTCCAACCATTCTGAGGGAACCTTTGAGCGCCTCCGTTACTCTTTAGGAGGCGACCGCCCCAGTCAAACTGCCCGCCTGACACTGTCTCCCACCATGATCAAATGGTGCGGGTTAGAAAGTCAACACAGCCAGGGTAGTATCCCACCAGCGCCTCCACGTAAGCTAGCGCTCACGCTTCAAAGGCTCCTACCTATCCTGTACAAGCTGTGCCAAATTTCAATATCAGGCTGCAGTAAAGCTCCACGGGGTCTTTCCGTCCTGTCGCGGGTAACCTGCATCTTCACAGGTACTATGATTTCACCGAGTCTCTCGTTGAGACAGTGCCCAAATCGTTACGCCTTTCGTGCGGGTCGGAACTTACCCGACAAGGAATTTCGCTACCTTAGGACCGTTATAGTTACGGCCGCCGTTTACTGGGGCTTCGATTCGTAGCTTCGCAGAAGCTAACCACTCCTCTTAACCTTCCAGCACCGGGCAGGCGTCAGCCCCTATACATCACCTTACGGTTTAGCAGAGACCTGTGTTTTTGATAAACAGTCGCTTGGGCCTATTCACTGCGGCTCTTCAAGGCTTTCACCCTAAAAAGCACCCCTTCTCCCGAAGTTACGGGGTCATTTTGCCGAGTTCCTTAACGAGAGTTCGCTCGCTCACCTTAGAATTCTCATCTTGACTACCTGTGTCGGTTTGCGGTACGGGCACCTATTTTCTAACTAGAGGCTTTTCTTGGCAGTGTGAAATCAACGACTCGCCGGATACATGATCCAACTCCCCATCACAACTCAACCTTACGAGTGCCGGATTTGCCTAACACTCAGTCTTATTGCTTGGACGTGCACTCCAACAGCACGCTTCGCCTATCCTACTGCGTCCCCCCATCGTTCAAACAATCATAGGTGGTACAGGAATATCTACCTGTTATCCATCGCCTACGCCTATCGGCCTCGGCTTAGGTCCCGACTAACCCAGAGCGGACGAGCCTTCCTCTGGAAACCTTAGTCAATCGGTGGATGGGATTCTCACCCATCTTTCGCTACTCACACCGGCATTCTCACTTCTAAACATTCCACATGTCCTTACGATCATGCTTCGACACGTTTAGAACGCTCTCCTACCATTATCCTTACGGATAATCCACAGCTTCGGTAATATGTTTAGCCCCGGTACATTTTCGGCGCAGTGTCACTCGACTAGTGAGCTATTACGCACTCTTTAAATGATGGCTGCTTCTAAGCCAACATCCTAGTTGTCTGGGCAACGCCACATCCTTTTCCACTTAACATATATTTTGGGACCTTAGCTGGTGGTCTGGGCTGTTTCCCTTTCGACTACGGACCTTATCACCCATAGTCTGACTCCCAAGTTAAATTATTTGGCATTCGGAGTTTGTCTGAATTCGGTAACCCTAGAGGGGCCCCTCGTCCAAACAGTGCTCTACCTCCAATAATCATCACTTGAGGCTAGCCCTAAAGCTATTTCGGAGAGAACCAGCTATCTCCAAGTTCGATTGGAATTTCTCCGCTACCCACACCTCATCCGCTCACTTTTCAACGTAAGTCGGTTCGGTCCTCCATTCAGTGTTACCTGAACTTCAACCTGGACATGGGTAGATCACTTGGTTTCGGGTCTACGACCAGATACTCATTCGCCCTATTCAGACTCGCTTTCGCTACGGCTCCACATTTACTGCTTAACCTTGCATCAAATCGTAACTCGCCGGTTCATTCTACAAAAGGCACGCCATCACCCATTAACGGGCTCTGACTATTTGTAAGCACACGGTTTCAGGTTCTATTTCACTCCCCTTCCGGGGTGCTTTTCACCTTTCCCTCACGGTACTGGTTCACTATCGGTCACTAGAGAGTATTTAGCCTTGGGAGATGGTCCTCCCGGATTCCGACGGAATTTCACGTGTTCCGCCGTACTCAGGATCCACTCAGGAGAGAAATAACTTTCGACTACAGGACTTTTACCTTCTATGGTTGGCTTTTCCAAAGCCATTCGTCTAATTATTTCCTTTGTAACTCCGTATTGAGTGTCCTACAACCCCAACAAGCAAGCTTGTTGGTTTGGGCTCTTCCCGTTTCGCTCGCCGCTACTCAGGGAATCGAGTTTTCTTTCTCTTCCTCCGGGTACTAAGATGTTTCAGTTCTCCGGGTGTGCCTTCTCACATACTATGTATTCATATGCGGATAACATGACATAACTCATGCTGGGTTTCCCCATTCGGAAATCTCTGGATCAAAGCGTACTTACAGCTCCCCAAAGCATATCGTCGTTAGTAACGTCCTTCGTCGGCTTCTAGTGCCAAGGCATCCACCGTGCGCCCTTAATAACTTAATCTAATATTTCCTTATACATCACTGTTTAAGAAAATAAATGTTATTAATCTGTGATGTCGTCTAAAAAGACGACGCGCGATTATTAAGCTTGAATTTCGTTAGAAATTCACTCGGTTTTTTGCTTGGTAAAATCTATTTGCTTACTTATCTAGTTTTCAATGTGCAATTAAAAATGGTGGGCCTAAATGGACTCGAACCATCGACCTCACGCTTATCAGGCGTGCGCTCTAACCAGCTGAGCTATAGGCCCATTCTATTTTTGAATGTTAAAATAAACATTCAAAACTGAATACAATATGTCTACGCAATTCCATGACCTAATGGTCATTCCGTAATATCCTTAGAAAGGAGGTGATCCAGCCGCACCTTCCGATACGGCTACCTTGTTACGACTTCACCCCAATCATTTGTCCCACCTTCGACGGCTAGCTCCTAATAAAAGGTTACTCCACCGGCTTCGGGTGTTACAAACTCTCGTGGTGTGACGGGCGGTGTGTACAAGACCCGGGAACGTATTCACCGTAGCATGCTGATCTACGATTACTAGCGATTCCAGCTTCATGTAGTCGAGTTGCAGACTACAATCCGAACTGAGAATAATTTTATGGGATTTGCTTGGCCTCGCGGATTCGCTGCCCTTTGTATTATCCATTGTAGCACGTGTGTAGCCCAAATCATAAGGGGCATGATGATTTGACGTCATCCCCACCTTCCTCCGGTTTGTCACCGGCAGTCAACCTAGAGTGCCCAACTTAATGATGGCAACTAAGCTTAAGGGTTGCGCTCGTTGCGGGACTTAACCCAACATCTCACGACACGAGCTGACGACAACCATGCACCACCTGTCACTTTGTCCCCCGAAGGGGAAAACTCTATCTCTAGAGCGATCAAAGGATGTCAAGATTTGGTAAGGTTCTTCGCGTTGCTTCGAATTAAACCACATGCTCCACCGCTTGTGCGGGTCCCCGTCAATTCCTTTGAGTTTCAACCTTGCGGTCGTACTCCCCAGGCGGAGTGCTTAATGCGTTAGCTGCAGCACTAAGGGGCGGAAACCCCCTAACACTTAGCACTCATCGTTTACGGCGTGGACTACCAGGGTATCTAATCCTGTTTGATCCCCACGCTTTCGCACCTCAGCGTCAGTTACAGACCAGAGAGCCGCCTTCGCCACTGGTGTTCCTCCATATCTCTGCGCATTTCACCGCTACACATGGAATTCCACTCTCCTCTTCTGCACTCAAGTTCCCCAGTTTCCAATGACCCTCCACGGTTGAGCCGTGGGCTTTCACATCAGACTTAAGAAACCGCCTACGCGCGCTTTACGCCCAATAATTCCGGATAACGCTTGCCACCTACGTATTACCGCGGCTGCTGGCACGTAGTTAGCCGTGGCTTTCTGGTTAGGTACCGTCAAGACTTGTTCAGTTACTAACAAATTTGTTCTTCCCTAACAACAGAGTTTTACGATCCGAAAACCTTCATCACTCACGCGGCGTTGCTCCGTCAGGCTTTCGCCCATTGCGGAAGATTCCCTACTGCTGCCTCCCGTAGGAGTCTGGACCGTGTCTCAGTTCCAGTGTGGCCGATCACCCTCTCAGGTCGGCTACGTATCGTCGCCTTGGTAAGCCATTACCTTACCAACTAGCTAATACGGCGCGGGTCCATCTATAAGTGACAGCCGAAGCCGCCTTTCACTATTGAACCATGCGGTTCAAAATATTATCAGGTATTAGCCCCGGTTTCCCGGAGTTATCCCAGTCTTATAGGTAGGTTACCCACGTGTTACTCACCCGTCCGCCGCTAACATCAGAGAAGCAAGCTTCTCATCTGTTCGCTCGACTTGCATGTATTAGGCACGCCGCCAGCGTTCATCCTGAGCCAGGATCAAACTCTCCATAAAAGAAGTAAGCTTGATTAGCTCTTTTTGATTGGTTAAGCCAATCACTCTTGAAAGTACTAATAGTACTCAAATTATTGGAATTAACGTTGACATATTGTCATTCAGTTTTCAATGTTCATTTGTCTCACAAGAAACAATTATACTCTCTTTGATATCTTGTGTCAACATTTAATTCAACTTTTTTCGAGATTTTTTCAAGAAAAAAAGACCTAATGGTCAAAATTGAATTTTGCCCGGCAACGTCCTACTCTCGCGGAACGTAAGTCCAACTACCATCGGCGCTAAAGAGCTTAACTTCTGTGTTCGGCATGGGAACAGGTGTGACCTCTTTGCCATCATCACCAGACAAATAGTAAAAATATTAAGAATGATATTACACATTCAAAACTAGATAGTAAGCAGATTTTACGGCATAAACCGAGTTAAAAATTTTGATTAAGTCTTCGATCGATTAGTATTCGTCAGCTACACACATTACTGCGCTTACACCCCGAACCTATTAACCTCATCATCTTTGAGGGATCTTATAACCGAAGTTGGGAAATCTCATCTTGAGGGGGGCTTCATGCTTAGATGCTTTCAGCACTTATCCCGTCCATACATAGCTACCCAGCTATGCCGCTGGCGCGACAACTGGTACACCAGAGGTATGTCCATCCCGGTCCTCTCGTACTAAGGACAGCTCCTCTCAAATTTCCTACGCCCACGACGGATAGGGACCGAACTGTCTCACGACGTTCTGAACCCAGCTCGCGTACCGCTTTAATGGGCGAACAGCCCAACCCTTGGGACCGACTACAGCCCCAGGATGCGATGAGCCGACATCGAGGTGCCAAACCTCCCCGTCGATGTGAACTCTTGGGGGAGATAAGCCTGTTATCCCCGGGGTAGCTTTTATCCGTTGAGCGATGGCCCTTCCATGCGGAACCACCGGATCACTAAGTCCGTCTTTCGACCCTGCTCGACTTGTAGGTCTCGCAGTCAAGCTCCCTTGTGCCTTTACACTCTGCGAATGATTTCCAACCATTCTGAGGGAACCTTTGAGCGCCTCCGTTACTCTTTAGGAGGCGACCGCCCCAGTCAAACTGCCCGCCTGACACTGTCTCCCACCATGATCAAATGGTGCGGGTTAGAAAGTCAACACAGCCAGGGTAGTATCCCACCAGCGCCTCCACGTAAGCTAGCGCTCACGCTTCAAAGGCTCCTACCTATCCTGTACAAGCTGTGCCAAATTTCAATATCAGGCTGCAGTAAAGCTCCACGGGGTCTTTCCGTCCTGTCGCGGGTAACCTGCATCTTCACAGGTACTATGATTTCACCGAGTCTCTCGTTGAGACAGTGCCCAAATCGTTACGCCTTTCGTGCGGGTCGGAACTTACCCGACAAGGAATTTCGCTACCTTAGGACCGTTATAGTTACGGCCGCCGTTTACTGGGGCTTCGATTCGTAGCTTCGCAGAAGCTAACCACTCCTCTTAACCTTCCAGCACCGGGCAGGCGTCAGCCCCTATACATCACCTTACGGTTTAGCAGAGACCTGTGTTTTTGATAAACAGTCGCTTGGGCCTATTCACTGCGGCTCTTCAAGGCTTTCACCCTAAAAAGCACCCCTTCTCCCGAAGTTACGGGGTCATTTTGCCGAGTTCCTTAACGAGAGTTCGCTCGCTCACCTTAGAATTCTCATCTTGACTACCTGTGTCGGTTTGCGGTACGGGCACCTATTTTCTAACTAGAGGCTTTTCTTGGCAGTGTGAAATCAACGACTCGCCGGATACATGATCCAACTCCCCATCACAACTCAACCTTACGAGTGCCGGATTTGCCTAACACTCAGTCTTATTGCTTGGACGTGCACTCCAACAGCACGCTTCGCCTATCCTACTGCGTCCCCCCATCGTTCAAACAATCATAGGTGGTACAGGAATATCTACCTGTTATCCATCGCCTACGCCTATCGGCCTCGGCTTAGGTCCCGACTAACCCAGAGCGGACGAGCCTTCCTCTGGAAACCTTAGTCAATCGGTGGATGGGATTCTCACCCATCTTTCGCTACTCACACCGGCATTCTCACTTCTAAACATTCCACATGTCCTTACGATCATGCTTCGACACGTTTAGAACGCTCTCCTACCATTATCCTTACGGATAATCCACAGCTTCGGTAATATGTTTAGCCCCGGTACATTTTCGGCGCAGTGTCACTCGACTAGTGAGCTATTACGCACTCTTTAAATGATGGCTGCTTCTAAGCCAACATCCTAGTTGTCTGGGCAACGCCACATCCTTTTCCACTTAACATATATTTTGGGACCTTAGCTGGTGGTCTGGGCTGTTTCCCTTTCGACTACGGACCTTATCACCCATAGTCTGACTCCCAAGTTAAATTATTTGGCATTCGGAGTTTGTCTGAATTCGGTAACCCTAGAGGGGCCCCTCGTCCAAACAGTGCTCTACCTCCAATAATCATCACTTGAGGCTAGCCCTAAAGCTATTTCGGAGAGAACCAGCTATCTCCAAGTTCGATTGGAATTTCTCCGCTACCCACACCTCATCCGCTCACTTTTCAACGTAAGTCGGTTCGGTCCTCCATTCAGTGTTACCTGAACTTCAACCTGGACATGGGTAGATCACTTGGTTTCGGGTCTACGACCAGATACTCATTCGCCCTATTCAGACTCGCTTTCGCTACGGCTCCACATTTACTGCTTAACCTTGCATCAAATCGTAACTCGCCGGTTCATTCTACAAAAGGCACGCCATCACCCATTAACGGGCTCTGACTATTTGTAAGCACACGGTTTCAGGTTCTATTTCACTCCCCTTCCGGGGTGCTTTTCACCTTTCCCTCACGGTACTGGTTCACTATCGGTCACTAGAGAGTATTTAGCCTTGGGAGATGGTCCTCCCGGATTCCGACGGAATTTCACGTGTTCCGCCGTACTCAGGATCCACTCAGGAGAGAAATAACTTTCGACTACAGGACTTTTACCTTCTATGGTTGGCTTTTCCAAAGCCATTCGTCTAATTATTTCCTTTGTAACTCCGTATTGAGTGTCCTACAACCCCAACAAGCAAGCTTGTTGGTTTGGGCTCTTCCCGTTTCGCTCGCCGCTACTCAGGGAATCGAGTTTTCTTTCTCTTCCTCCGGGTACTAAGATGTTTCAGTTCTCCGGGTGTGCCTTCTCACATACTATGTATTCATATGCGGATAACATGACATAACTCATGCTGGGTTTCCCCATTCGGAAATCTCTGGATCAAAGCGTACTTACAGCTCCCCAAAGCATATCGTCGTTAGTAACGTCCTTCGTCGGCTTCTAGTGCCAAGGCATCCACCGTGCGCCCTTAATAACTTAATCTAATATTTCCTTATACATCACTGTTTAAGAAAATAAATGTTATTAATCTGTGATGTCGTCTAAAAAGACGACGCGCGATTATTAAGCTTGAATTTCGTTAGAAATTCACTCGGTTTTTTTGCTTGGTAAAATCTATTTGCTTACTTATCTAGTTTTCAATGTGCAATGTGAATGTTAAATAAACATTCAAAACTGAATACAATATGTCTACGCTATTCCATGACCTAATGGTCATTCCGTAATATCCTTAGAAAGGAGGTGATCCAGCCGCACCTTCCGATACGGCTACCTTGTTACGACTTCACCCCAATCATTTGTCCCACCTTCGACGGCTAGCTCCTAATAAAAGGTTACTCCACCGGCTTCGGGTGTTACAAACTCTCGTGGTGTGACGGGCGGTGTGTACAAGACCCGGGAACGTATTCACCGTAGCATGCTGATCTACGATTACTAGCGATTCCAGCTTCATGTAGTCGAGTTGCAGACTACAATCCGAACTGAGAATAATTTTATGGGATTTGCTTGGCCTCGCGGATTCGCTGCCCTTTGTATTATCCATTGTAGCACGTGTGTAGCCCAAATCATAAGGGGCATGATGATTTGACGTCATCCCCACCTTCCTCCGGTTTGTCACCGGCAGTCAACCTAGAGTGCCCAACTTAATGATGGCAACTAAGCTTAAGGGTTGCGCTCGTTGCGGGACTTAACCCAACATCTCACGACACGAGCTGACGACAACCATGCACCACCTGTCACTTTGTCCCCCGAAGGGGAAAACTCTATCTCTAGAGCGATCAAAGGATGTCAAGATTTGGTAAGGTTCTTCGCGTTGCTTCGAATTAAACCACATGCTCCACCGCTTGTGCGGGTCCCCGTCAATTCCTTTGAGTTTCAACCTTGCGGTCGTACTCCCCAGGCGGAGTGCTTAATGCGTTAGCTGCAGCACTAAGGGGCGGAAACCCCCTAACACTTAGCACTCATCGTTTACGGCGTGGACTACCAGGGTATCTAATCCTGTTTGATCCCCACGCTTTCGCACCTCAGCGTCAGTTACAGACCAGAGAGCCGCCTTCGCCACTGGTGTTCCTCCATATCTCTGCGCATTTCACCGCTACACATGGAATTCCACTCTCCTCTTCTGCACTCAAGTTCCCCAGTTTCCAATGACCCTCCACGGTTGAGCCGTGGGCTTTCACATCAGACTTAAGAAACCGCCTACGCGCGCTTTACGCCCAATAATTCCGGATAACGCTTGCCACCTACGTATTACCGCGGCTGCTGGCACGTAGTTAGCCGTGGCTTTCTGGTTAGGTACCGTCAAGACTTGTTCAGTTACTAACAAATTTGTTCTTCCCTAACAACAGAGTTTTACGATCCGAAAACCTTCATCACTCACGCGGCGTTGCTCCGTCAGGCTTTCGCCCATTGCGGAAGATTCCCTACTGCTGCCTCCCGTAGGAGTCTGGACCGTGTCTCAGTTCCAGTGTGGCCGATCACCCTCTCAGGTCGGCTACGTATCGTCGCCTTGGTAAGCCGTTACCTTACCAACTAGCTAATACGGCGCGGGTCCATCTATAAGTGACAGCCGAAGCCGCCTTTCACTATTGAACCATGCGGTTCAAAATATTATCAGGTATTAGCCCCGGTTTCCCGGAGTTATCCCAGTCTTATAGGTAGGTTACCCACGTGTTACTCACCCGTCCGCCGCTAACATCAGAGAAGCAAGCTTCTCATCTGTTCGCTCGACTTGCATGTATTAGGCACGCCGCCAGCGTTCATCCTGAGCCAGGATCAAACTCTCCATAAAAGAAGTAAGCTTGATTAGCTCTTTTTGATTGGTTAAGCCAATCACTCTTGAAGTACTAATAGTACTCAAATTATTGGAATTAACGTTGACATATTGTCATTCAGTTTTCAATGTTCATACTCTATTTTAATAATAATGGTGGAGACTAGCGGGATCGAACCGCTGACCTCCTGCGTGCAAAGCAGGCGCTCTCCCATCTGAGCTAAGCCCCCATAAGTATTAATAGAAGTCGGGAAGACAGGATTCGAACCTGCGACCCCTTGGTCCCAAACCAAGTGCTCTACCAAGCTGAGCTACTTCCCGTTATTTAAAATGGCGCGCCCGAGAGGAGTCGAACCCCTAGCCTCTTGATCCGTAGTCAAACGCTCTATCCAATTGAGCTACGGGCGCTAAAAAATGGTGCCGAGGACCGGAATCGAACCGGTACGGTAATCACTTACCGCAGGATTTTAAGTCCTGTGCGTCTGCCAGTTCCGCCACCCCGGCAAGAAAAAAATAATAATGGAGCGGAAGACGGGATTCGAACCCGCGACCCCAACCTTGGCAAGGTTGTATTCTACCGCTGAACTACTTCCGCTAAATAATTATTTTTATATTAAATATAATGGTGAGCCATAGAGGATTCGAACCTCTGACCCTCTGATTAAAAGTCAGATGCTCTACCAACTGAGCTAATGGCTCTAAAAAATGGTGCCGGCCAGAGGACTTGAACCCCCAACCTACTGATTACAAGTCAGTTGCTCTACCAGTTGAGCTAGGCCGGCGAAAATGGTGGAGAATGACGGGTTCGAACCGCCGACCCTCTGCTTGTAAGGCAGATGCTCTCCCAGCTGAGCTAATTCTCCAATAAACATCACTGCCCGGCAACGTCCTACTCTCGCGGAACGTAAGTCCAACTACCATCGGCGCTAAAGAGCTTAACTTCTGTGTTCGGCACGGGAACAGGTGTGACCTCTTTGCCATCGTCACCAGACAATGTTTTTTCGTTTTTGTCTTACCTTATATATTATAAAGAACTTATCAAGGCATTTCAATAGTAAATTTTACACCTTATTAACTTTCTTTACAAACATCTCGAATTGATATGCGTCCTGTTTCCAGCGACTTTTATATAATACACAATTTATAAACACACGTCAACACTTTTGGAGAAAAAACTTTCGTTTTTATCAATTTATACTTGAAACCGATCTAATACAGACTGTATTCACGCTTTTACATACTTTTTACACGCAATTTCAATAACGTAGGCTCCATTTAAATATATCTATTATCTAAAAAACCTTCAATCCTATTTAAAATTTCTTAGGATTGAAGGAACAATTTTTACTATCTTCTATTAATAAATCACTTTGATTTATTATTTTTGTCTCATATAAGGGAATAATAGTACGTCTCTAATAGAAGCAGAGTTTGTAAGTAACATTACTAGACGGTCAATACCGATACCTAAACCACCTGTTGGAGGCATACCATATTCTAAAGCTTCAATGAAGTCATCATCCATTTCATGTGCTTCATCGTTACCTTGGTCTTTCTCTTTCATTTGCGCTTCAAATCTTTCACGTTGATCAATAGGATCATTTAACTCAGTAAATGCATTTGCATGCTCTCTACCAACAATAAATAATTCAAAACGATCCGTAAATCTTGGATCTTCTGGATTTTTCTTAGCTAATGGTGAAATTTCAATTGGATGTCCATAAATAAAAGTAGGTTGTATTAAGTTTTCTTCTACTTTTTGTTCGAAGAATTCATTAAGGATATGTCCGTAAGTCATACGACCTTCTACTTCAATATTATGTTCTTTAGCTAAAGCATGTGCTTCTTCATCAGTTTTAACTTCATAGAAATCAACGCCTGTAAATTCTTTTACAGCATCAACCATGTGCCATCTCTTCCATTGAGGTGCTAAATCTATAGACTCTTCACCATATTGAACAGTTGTATTGCCAAGAACTTTTTCAGCAATTGCAGCTACCATTGATTCAGTTAAGTCCATAATATCATTATAGTCTGCATATGCTTCGTATAATTCAATCATAGTGAATTCTGGATTATGTCTTGTTGATACACCTTCATTACGGAATACTCTTCCTATTTCATATACTTTTTCCAATCCACCAACGATTAATCGTTTTAAATGTAATTCGATTGCGATTCTCATATATAAAGTTGCATCTAATGCATTATGGTGTGTAACGAATGGACGAGCAGCAGCTCCACCAGCAATTTGGTGCATCATTGGTGTTTCTACTTCTAAGAAACCTTTTGTATTAAGGTAAGTTCGCATTTCTTGAATGATTTGGCTACGTGTAATGAATGTTTTAGTAGATTCTTCACTTGTAATTAAATCTAAGTAACGTTGACGGTAACGTTGTTCAATATCTTGAAGGCCGTGGTATTTATCAGGTAATGGACGTAAAGATTTAGTTAAAACAGTAAATGATTGTGCTTTAACAGATAATTCACCTGTATTTGTTTTAAACATTACACCCTTAACACCAACAATATCTCCTAAATCTGCATGTTTCCAAATTTCAAATTGTTCGTCACCAACTTGATCTTTTCTAACATAGATTTGAATTTGTCCTGTAATATCTTTAACATGAGCAAATCCTGCTTTACCTTTACCTCTTTTAGTCATTAAACGACCAGCGATAGCTACAGCTGATTCTTCTTCTTTCTCATGTAGTTCTTCTTTACTAAATTGGTCCCAATCTGCATGTAATGATTTAGAATCACCGCTTCTTACAAATTTCTCACCAAACGGATCAATTCCTAAATCTCTTAACTCTTGTAATTTTTCTCTACGGACCAACATCTGGTCATTCATTTCTTCTGACATTATATTCCACTCCTTAATTAAATTACGTGCATTAATTCTAGCTCTTCTGTTTCATTGACGAATCATTCAAGAATAGTTACTAACTCACCTTTTGTTTCGAGTGATTATTCATCTCAACATTTTTTAATTTCTTTCACTATTATACTTTACTACTTGTTCGTCGTTTGGCAATAGCTCCCATATATATTTCTTAGATATTGGCTCAACCACATTTGAGGCGATATCGTTTAGTGGTATCATCACAAACGCTCTTTCTGTCATTCTCGGATGTGGGACTTCTAGATCTGGTGATTGAATCACAGATTGATCATATAGCAAAATATCTATATCAATTGTACGCGGACCCCATCTTTCAACTCTAACACGATGAAGTTGTTGTTCAACCGTCATACAAACATTTAATAACTCTGATGATTCTAATTCTGTTGAGATTTCAATACACATGTTTAAGAAATCAGGTTGCTCTGTATATCCTACTGGCTTTGTTTCATATATCGGAGAAATCTTTGTTACTTCAATACCGTTCACTGCATTCAGCGATTGGATTGCTTCTTCTAATAGAAGTTGCCTATCTCCCATATTACTTCCTAAACCTAAATATGCGATATGCATTATCTCTTCCTCGCAATCTCAATACTCACACCTTTATAGTGCCCAGGTATTGGGGGATTATTCTTAGTAATTTTAACTTTGGTTTCCAATACTCGATTATAGTGCGAAAAGATTTGTTTTGCAATACGTTCAGCAAGATGTTCGATTAATTGTACGGGTTCACCTTCCAGAATTCCCTTTACCAATTCAAAGACTTCACCATAATGAACTGTCTTTTCAAGATCATCGGATTCCCCAGCTTCTTGTAAATCTAAAAACAGTTCTAAATCCACTAAAAATATTTGTCCTAATTCATTTTCAGCTTTAAACGCACCATGATAACCGTAAAAAGACATACCTTCCAGAATAATTTTATCCATGATTATCAATCTCCTTTAATGCGTCTATTGTTTTAGCAACTCTTTTGTTCATCAATACATTATGTACCCTTACCGCATGCACACCTTTTTCAATGCCAAAAGCAGTTGTTGCAGCCGTTCCTTCATCACGTTCATCTACACTCATTTCGCCACCTAACAAATCATTAACCAATCTCTTTCGGCTAGTAGCAAGTAATACGCGATATCCTGTAGCAACTAATTCATCTAATCGCGACATCACTATGCGCTCTTCTTCTCTAGACTTGGCAAATCCTATACCTGGATCTAACCAAATGTTTTTTTCAGGTATACCGGCAATTTCGGCTTGGTTCGCTTGCTTCAACAATCTTAGAAGTAATTCCTCCATTACAGGGATATCTCTGTGTCCATCTCCATTATGCATCAATACAATTTCTGCATTATATTTTGCGACAACATTAAATATCTCAGGATCGTACAATCCAGCCCATTGATCATTAATCATCGTTGCACCACGTTTTAACACTTCTTCTGCAACTTCGCTTCGAAATGTGTCGACAGAAAGTTGTACATCTAGATCATTCAAAGCTTCTACAACTGGAATCACTCTTTCCAATTCTTCCTTTAAACTCACTTCCGTATATCCTGGTCTTGTTGACACACCTCCAATATCAATAATATCGGCACCTTCAGAAATTAATTTCTCGGCGTGTGCACGTGCTTGCTCAACACTGTTATATGCGCCTCCATCTGAAAAGGAATCGGGTGTTACATTCAATATACCCATCATTTTTGTAGTAGCCAAAGTCGTCTTCCTTCCTTTATTCATAGATAAATTAATTATAACAAATTTAAAAAGAGGGCGTGGGATAGAAATCTTATTTATAAAAAAGATTTCGTAGTCCCGCCCCGGCAAGGATGACGAGATACTAAAAAAAGACTGAGACATTGCATTATGTCCCAGCCTTCCTTCGCATCATTTATTCTATTTATATAACTTAGTCTTCGAAAGCATATAAAGGAGTAGATAGGTAACGTTCACCATTACTTGGTAATACTGTTACAACTGTTTTTCCTTCGCCTAATTCTTTTGCTTTTTTCAATGCAGCTACAATAGCAGCTCCTGATGAAATTCCGCCAAGAATACCTTCTTCTTTAGCAACTTTACGAGACATTTCCATTGCTTCTTCGTTACCAACTTTAATAACGTCATCATAAATATTAGTATTTAATGTATCCGGAACAAATCCAGCACCTAAACCTTGTAATTTATGAGGTCCAGGATTTCCACCACTTAAAATAGGTGAAGCTTCTGGTTCAATAGCAACAATTTGTACATTAGGATATTTGCCTTTTAACACTTTACCAGCTCCTGATAAAGTACCACCTGTACCTACACCAGCTAAGAAAGCATCAATTTCTGTGCCTTCAAATTGTTCTAATAATTCAGGTCCAGTTGTTAATTCATGCACTTTAGGGTTTGCAGGATTTTCAAATTGTTGTGGTTCAAAGTATCCTTTTTCTTCACTTAATTCTTTAGCTTTTTTGATTGCGCCTTTCATACCTTCAGCACCAGGTGTTAAAACAAGTTCAGCACCGTATGCTTTTAATAGTGAGCGACGTTCGCTACTCATTGTATCAGGCATTACAAATACTGCTTTATAGCCTTTTGCAGCAGCAACCATCGCAAGACCAATACCTGTATTACCAGATGTAGGTTCAATAATTGTGTCGCCTGGTTTGATTTTGCCATCTTTTTCAGCAGCTTCAATCATTGCTAAACCAATTCTATCTTTCACAGAACTACCTGGGTTTTGATATTCTAATTTAACATAAACGTCAGCAGAACCCTCTTCTACCACATTATTTAATTTAACTACAGGTGTATCACCTATAAGTTCAACGATATTATTTACTCTCTTAGCCATATATCTTTCACTCCTAAACAGTATTTTATACCTTAGTTCATTTATCGGATATATTGATTATATCAAAAGTTCCATTAAAGTGAAAGTATTTACTAAACAACTTTTTATTTAGCTCGTTTAAGATCAATTAAGTCTTGTTCAGAAAACTGATATTTTGAACGACAGAAATGGCATTCCGCTTCAGCGCCGTGATCTTCTTCAATCATTGCATCAATTTCAGCTTCTCCAAGCCCTTTAATGGCATTTAAGAATTTCTCTCTTGAACAATTACATTTAAATTCAACATCCATCTTATCAATCATACGTGTATTTTCTTTTCCTAATACAGTTTCAATGATTTCTTCAGGAGATAAACCTCTATCTATTAATTTAGAAACAGGCTCCATTTCATTAATTTTTTTCTCTATTGCAGAAATTGTTTCTTCTGACGCACCCGGCATTAATTGAATAACAAATCCACCAGCAGCTTTAATTGTATTATCTGGATTAACAAGTACGCCTAAACCAACAGCTGACGGAACTTGTTCACTTGTAACGAAGTAATAAGTAAAATCTTCTCCTAGTTCACCTGAAACAATCGGCGTTGATCCTGTAAAGTAATCCTTCAAACCAATATCTTTTACAACACTCAACATTCCGTCTGTACCAACCGCACGTCTTACATCTAATTTACCTTGATCATTTAACGGGAAGTGTGTTTGTGGGTTTTCAACATATCCCCTAACTTCTCCCTTTGCGTTAGCGTCGACCATCATCTTACCAATTGGTCCGCCTCCATCTATTGTAACTGTTAATTTTTCTTCATTTTTTAACATTGAACCCATAATTACACCAGCAGTCATTGATCTACCAAGTGCTGCTGATGCTGTTGGCCATGTATAATGACGCGTCTGTGCTTCTTGTACTGTTTTTGTTGTTTTTACAGCGAATGCTCTAACTTCATCATTAAAAGCTAATCCTCTTACTAAATAATCTTGTGTCATTTTTATACTCCTTCTTTTTAAAAAAAGCCCCTCTCAATCAACATATTGAAAGGGACTTTGTAATATTATTCTTTACGATCTGTCGGTTTATTGTCGCCTAGGTCATCGATATTTGGTTCTTCTTTATGTGCTGGTTCATCAGATTTATCTTCACGCGTTGTATCGTGAGAAGTTTCTTCTTTAACCTCATCATAAGATTTACCTACTTCTTTATCTTCAATATCTAATGTACCTTCTTGTTCAGTTAAGTCACCTTTATATTTATCTTCATCTGATTCTTCTGTTTGGTTAACATGAGAATCATCATATTTAACTTCTGGTAACTTACCTTCATTAAATAACGATTGAATTTGTTCAGCAACTAACGTTTCTTCGACTAATAAAGTCTTCGCAATTAATTCTAATTGAGATTGATGCTCTGTAAGAATTTGCTTACAACGATCATATTGTTCTTTGATAATACGTTGAACTTCTGAATCAATTTCATAAGCAATTTGATCTGAATAGTTAGGTTCAGATTGCATATCTTTACCTAAGAATACTTGGCCGCTATCTGTGCTACCAAATTGCAGTGGACCTAATTTCTTACTCATACCATATTCAGTAACCATCTTACGTGCAATATTTGTTGCACGTTGGAAGTCATTATGCGCACCAGTTGATGCTTCTCCGAATATGATTTCCTCAGATACACGTCCACCAAGTAATCCAACAATTTTATCTAACAATTCAGGTTCAGTCATAAAGTAACGATCTTCTTTTGGAAGCATCATTGCGTAACCACCAGCTTGACCACGTGGTACGATTGTAACTTTGTGAACCATCTCAGCTTCATCTAATACACAACCAATAATTGTATGACCTGCTTCATGATAAGCAACAATATTTTTTTCTTTTTCAGAAATCATTCTTGTTTTCTTAGCAGGACCTGCTATAACTCTATCTGTCGCTTCTTCTATATCTCTCATGTCGATTTTCGTTTTATTTGAACGTGCAGCTACTAATGATGCTTCGTTCAATAAGTTTTCTAAATCTGCGCCAGAGAAACCTGGTGTTCTTTGAGAAATAGCTTTTAAATCAACAGTTTCATCTAAAGGTTTATTACGTGCATGTACTTTAAGTACTGCTTCACGTCCTCTTACATCTGGACGACCAACTTGAATTTGTCTGTCAAAACGACCTGGACGTAATAATGCTGGATCTAGAATGTCAGGGCGGTTTGTTGCAGCAATCATTATGATGCCTTCGTTCTCACCGAATCCGTCCATTTCTACAAGTAATTGGTTCAATGTTTGTTCACGCTCATCGTGACCACCACCAACACCAGCACCACGCTGACGTCCAACTGCATCAATCTCATCAATAAAGATGATACAAGGTGCATTTTTCTTAGCATTTTCAAACAAGTCACGTACACGGCTTGCACCAACACCAACAAACATCTCAACGAAATCAGAACCACTGATTGAGAAGAATGGTGTTCCTGCTTCACCCGCAACTGCTCTAGCTAGTAATGTCTTACCTGTACCAGGAGGACCAACGAGTAAGACACCTTTAGGTATACGTGCGCCCATTTTCTTGAATTTACGATTATCTTTAAGGAAATCAACAATTTCCACTAACTCTTGTTTCTCTTCGTCTGCACCGGCTACATCTGAGAAGCGCACACGTTTTTTCTGGTTATCATAAAGTTTTGCTTTTGATTTACCAAAGTTCATTACACGGCCGCCGCCACCGCCGCCGCCTTGCATTTGACTCAAGAAGAATATAAATAAAAATGCAATAATTAAAACAGGGATAAGCGTTGTTAATACACTTACGAACACACTTTGTTTTTCTTCTTCTTTAACATTAAACTTCAAATCATTTTGCTTTTCAGCAGTTGATGTGATTTTTTTCAAATCATCCTGATTGTTAAATAAGATAGAAGATGTATAAGTTTTGTCTTTACCTTTTTTCAATTCTCCGCTAACCATATATACATTTTGTTCAGGTTGAATCGTTAGCGTTTTTAAATCGCCTTTTTCAAGCTTCGTCATAAACTCATTATATGTAAGCTGTTTTGGTGATTGTCCATTACCATTAATGAACTGAAATACACCAAATAGGACGATAGCTAAAAGCGCAATCATTAATATATTACGAAAAGCTTTTTGCATTCACTTTGTCCTCCTACTCAATTAATAAAACTAAGAAAAATTTTACCATATTTATAAATTCTTATGCTAGTAATTAACCTCAATCACAACTATCATTGATATATTTCTGGTTTAAGTGTACCAATGTATGGTAAGTTACGATATTTTTCAGCAAAATCAAGTCCGTAACCAACTACAAACTCATCAGGAATTTTTTCTCCTACATATTTTGCTTCAATATCTACTTTACGTTTCATTGGTTTATCTAACAATGTAACAATTTCAATTGATTTTACATTTCTGTATTTCAATAAATCTACAATAGAATTTAAAGTTGTACCCGTTTCTAAGATATCTTCAATGATAATTACATCTCTATTATCAACTGATGTGCCTAAATCTTTTAATATTTTCACTTCACCTGTCGATTCAGTTCCACCATGATAACTAGATACATCCATAAAATCGATTTCAATATGTGTATCTATACATTTAATTAAATCAGCCATAAACATAATCGAACCTTTAAGGATACCCACACAGATTGGCGTTTTACCTTTGTAATCTTCAGTAATCTGTTTCCCTAATGCTTTACATCTTTCTTGAATCTGCTCCTCCGAAAGTACAACAGATTTAATCGAATCTTTCATTAAATGTCATCTCCAATATAAGTAATAGTTAATGTGTTTTTAAAATAAAAGTCTTTCCAAATGTCACCAACAGCAACAATTTCATTTTCGGACAATAGAATCGGACAACGATCTCTCTCGTGTATATCCATTTTATTATCGATCATGATTCTGTTTACTTTTTTGTGATGTTTATTTCCCCGGTTATAAAACTGAATACGATCTCCTGACAATCTCTTTCTTACAAATAAAGGTGATGCTATGTCTTTCGTTTCAATTAACCAATTCCCAAAAATATATTGTTCATCACGATTAATAAATGTTGAATTTACATTGAACTCAATATCTTCACATAGTAATAATTTATCATATGCCACTATAAACTGCCAATCATCAGATATTGAAAACACAGATTGTTTATCAAAATTCTCAAATACATTGACCCATTCGTGATATGCCTTCACACTAAACTGCCGTTTGACGTGCTGTTCAGTTAATTGATCCAAAATCTCAACCTTTACTAAACGATTCAATTTATTAAAAGCGTGCCTATCAATAATGACGTGATTATCTGATTGAATAACACTTTCCATAAACAACACTGCTTGTTCTTTTACCAAATCTCTTGCATCATTCATCCATTGATTTAATTCAATCAAATGTTGCGTTGAGAATTCTTGTCGTTGTTCAATAGATGGTAATAGTTGGTTTCGCACATAGTTACGTGCATATTTAGACGATTGATTAGATTCATCTTCAAAATATGGAACATCGTTTTCACGTTGATATTGTTTGATTGCAGATTTAGACATATCCAACAATGGTCTAACAAGCTTATATCCAGGTCGATCTTGCACCGCTTCAATACCCATTGATGCACGTCCAATTCTTCCAGTGTATAACCTGTAAGTGATTGTTTCTTTCAAATCATCTAGATGATGCGCAGTAAGCAATACATTACTATGCGTTGCATGCATCATTTCATCAAACCATGCATAACGCAAATGCCTCGAAGCATCTTGAATACTCTTATTCTGATCAACAAATGCCGATAAGTCTAACGCTTTAACATACAACGGTATACCTTGTTCATCACAATACGACTGAATAAATGCCGCTTCATCTTTTGATTCGTCTCTTAAACCATGATTCACATGTAAACAAATCAATTGCTTATACGTATGTTTGTATGTCGTATTTAACATGTGTAAGAGTGTCATGCTATCTATCCCTGTTGAAACGGCCAATGCTAGACAATCATCTTTATTCCAAGTTACTTCAAGCATTGCTACACACCTCTATTTCAAAAAAGTTCACTCGTTCTATTCAAAATAAAAAGAGGCTCTACAAATTAGCCTCTTTTAATTATTATAAATTATCGTTTTGCACCTTTACCACCACGACGTGATTCAGTTTGTCTCTTAATAGACGTCAACTTATCCTCACTATCTTTTAAAAAGTTTGATAATTTTTTCTCAAAGTCTTCCGGCTTTGGTTCTTTCTTAGGTGCTTGACGTTTAGGTCTCTCTTTAGCTTTTTTAATAGATAAACTAATTTTACCGTCATCTGCTACTGTTAATACTTTAACTTCTACTTCATCGCCTACAGTTAAATGGTCATTCACGTTCTCGACGTAGTTATCAGCCACTTCACTGATATGCACAAGGCCACTTTTACCTTCAGGTAATTCTACAAACGCACCAAAATTCTTAATACCTGTAACTTTCCCTTTGACTTTACTGCCTACTTCAATTGACATATTATTACTGTATCCTCCTGATATAAATTCACTTTAATCTTATTATATGCTTCTATACTAAATTATACAACGTCATAAATAGATTATTTATTTTTTTTCGTTTCTTTTTGATTTTCTGGTAATTTGAATATAATTTCGCCATCATTACTCAAGAAATATTCACTTCTTGCTAGCTTCTCTATATAATCTTTATCATTCAATCGTTTGATTTGTTCTTTCAGCTCTATTTCTTTATCCTGCATTTTTTCATATTCTGCTGCTTTTTCTTTTCTTTCTTGCGCTAATTCATCGTTTCTATTCTTCTGTAGAATAAGCATCGTAACCATAATCAAAATAATTAATATTAACACTCCACCAAATAAGGTCAGGCGCTTCCGTACCACTTGGCGCGTCTTACTGACAGTCTTCTTTTTCTTGTTTTGAGACTGTGTAAATTCATTATCTAAGTTTTTAATTTTTTGCGCCATATACGACCCTCCTTATTTATAAAGTATCCTGTATTTTTTCTTCTTTTATAACTTCAAACATGGTTCTAGCATTTTCTTTATTCGCGTGTTCTGACAACCCTGTTACTTTAACAACAATAATTCGGTTGCCCAATTTGATTTCCAATTCATCTTCGACACTAATCGTCGTTCCTGCTTTAGCTACTAGACCATTCACTTTAACTCTTCCTTGGTCACTCACTTCTTTAGCGAGCGTACGACGTTTTATTAATCGAGATACTTTTAAATACTTATCTAGTCTCAAAGTTTTAAATCTCCTTTATTGATAAATTCTTTTAATTCACCTTCGTTAAATCCCTGCAATTTGGTTTTATCATACAACTTCAAAAAGTAATCGGCAAATATTTTTTCCAGTTTTTCTCGATTTACTTTTCCTTCTTTTAACTTTTCGTTTTGCCAAATTTGATTCAAGTCTTCCATATTAGCTGCTTCTTGATTTCCAAATACATGCGGATGTCTGCGAATCATTTTATCCGTTAATCCTTGAATGACTTCTCTCACATCAAAGTAGCCGTCTTTCTTACCAATCGCAGCATGCAACATAACTTGTAATAATATATCACCAAGTTCTTCAATCATATGATCGATATCTTCTTCGTCAATTGCTTCGATTAATTCAAAAGCTTCTTCAATGATGAATCGTTTCAACGTTGCATGTGTTTGCACTTTATCCCAAGGACAACCTTCATCAGATACAAGAACGTCCATTGTTTTTTCTAAATATTGAAAGTCATTATACATCTGTTCTTCTTCAACAATTCGAGGAACAAATAAACTTGTTAAATTAGACAGTACCGCATGATGATCCATTTCATATAATGGGCAAGTTATGATATCCGCTTCACCTAACCTCGCGTTAGAAACCAATGTAACTTCATGCTCATCAGGGTATCTTTCCATTAATGTCACTTTAATATCAGATGCAACCATTTGGTCATAAACTTGCGTAATGATTGTATTTGTTCGTACATTTAATGTGTCTTCATTTAAACTTGTACCATCTAACATCGTGATACCGTCATTCGGATCAATGTTTACGGCGCGGAACATATCATCTAGGAAGCTTTTCCCACCTAGTATTTTCACATTTGGATACTCTTTCAACAGTAGCTGCGTCGTTGTCTCAGCTACCATTGGATCTCCAGGCACTGCGTAAACGACATCTTCCTGTTTCGCCGTTTCTATTAGCACATCTACAATTTCATTATACACTGCTATGAAATCATCATGTTTTTCATATATGCTATCGAATCCTTGCCAGTTAAGAGCATCAAGTTCTCTTACAACAGGATGGTCTAATGTTCGTGCATATATCTTCTTCGTTGACTGTAGCTTACGATATATACCCATTGGTAATTCTTCAACACTATAATTCCCTAAACCCACAACGAATATTTGTTGTGCCATGATTAAATTACTCCTTTATTATCTTATCCATTAAAGGCAAATGTTGCCATTCATCTTTTATAAGTATTTTCATTTTTATTATACCTATTAACACTACACTTACGCCAATTATACCTGCCAAGACAAGTAACATTAGGCTTGTCATTCTTGAATGTGTCGGTATGAACAATACACCTTGTACAAACACAGACATCACTATTAGCAAAGTGATCACTTTCATAATAAATAAGCCCATACTTTGAATCTTATATAGTTTCATCACATAATAGTGCAACACGAACGTATATACAGCAAGTGAAAGAATGGTCGATATACTTGCACCAACAATGCCAAACTGAGCAACTAAGACTTCGTTTGCCACAATTTTTATTATAAGACCAATTGTTAATGCCATAACGAGTACAGCACGTCTTGATTTCACCTGCAGTAATGCCGTATACATAATAATAAATGTGACGAATACAACTGCAAGCATAAATATACTTAACGTAGCAATGAGTTCATTCGTTTTGAAAAATACTGTATTTAGCAACGGTAATAAATTCATTAAACCAACTGCTGCCGCCATGCTAAATAATACCGTAATCTTTAATGACGTATTGGCATATTCATTCACAAGTTTATCATTTTTCTTTTGTAGTTGTTCCGTCAATAACGGTATAAGTACAAAACTAAATGTCGTTGTCACAATTAAGCCCATTTGTATCAATGATGCTCCTCTATCGTATACACCTTTAATGCGAATACTTTCATGGAAACTATAGCCTGTTTCCTGAAGCAAATGAATGAGCGTAAATGAATCGACCACTTGCCATAAAATCAAGATTAAATACGAAATGGCATATAGTACGGTCATCATGATGATACTTTTCGTATCTTTCATATATATTTCCCGGGAAAATTGCAGTTTTGGCCTTCTTTTGAAATAAAAATATACTGCTACACTGCTTAACCCGATGACCGATCCACTTATTGCAATCGTTCCTGCTTTATAAACCGAAACATCCATTAACACATAGATGACAATTGCAAACAGTATGACACTTACTCTTAGTATTTGATCTATTACTTGAGAAATCGCAATGGTATTCATTTGATGTTGCATTTGATAATAACCACGGACCATAGCGATAAAGACGAGTGGAATTAATGTCAAACTCGCCATCCTTATCATTGGTGTTAAATGCGTATCTCCCATCATTCTACTTAACCATTCAGAACATATAAATATGACCGCACTTAGAATAAGGCAACTCACTTGTAAGAACCAGAACATAGCATTAATTTCTGATTGTCTTCTGTTATTCATCCAACTACTCATCACACTAGGCATCGCATTTAAGCTGACAACACTTACAATCGCAACGAGCGGGTACACTTGTTGAAAAGCATACAACCCCTCATCACCTAGTATATTTTGATATGGCACTCTATATATCGCGCTAAGCACTTTCACTAATACCATTGTTCCCGTTAACAATAATACACTGTTAAATATCGGTTTAGATTGTGTCATCATCTACCAAACTTTCATTAATAACTTTAGTCAAGAACTTCAAATCATCCAACCATTGCTTCGTTTTCTGCAATTTAAAGACCATTTGATTGTTTGCAACGGCTATTTTAAGTTTTCTCCCTAATGGTTCAGTCACTTTAAATAGCACATCGCCTTTCAAATGATTTGTTGTATATTCAGATGTTGTTAATTGAATAACTTTGGCCACTTCTTTAATTTCTGTGATTCCAAACTGAATACCATTCAGTCTAATTTCTACCACATCTAATAAACGTTCCACTTCAACTGGATACTCTCCGAATCGATCTAACAATTCATCTCTTATGTCTTCTAATTGGGCATGTGTTGAAATAGATCTTAACTTTTTATACATTTCAATCTTAGCTTGTTCATTTTTTATATATTCAGCTGGAATATATGCATCAAGTTTAATGTCTACTTCTAATTGAGGCACTTCCGTTTCAACCTCAATACCACGCTTAACATTAACCGCTTCTTCTAACATTTGAGAATATAAATCATATCCCACTGAATCAATAAATCCATGTTGTTGGCTTCCTAATAGATTACCTGCTCCACGAATATTTAAATCACGCATGGCAATTTTAAATCCAGAACCCAACTCTGTAAATTCTTTAATCGCTTGTAGCCTTTGCTCTGCCACTTCAGTTAACACTTTGTTTTGTTCATGTAAGAAATATGCATAACCAATTCTACTTGAACGTCCGACTCTACCTCGCAATTGATACAATTGACTGAGTCCAAATCGATTTGCATCTTCAATAATCAATGTATTCGCATTAGGAACATCAACACCTGTTTCAATAATCGTTGTCGTAACTAATATGTCATATACACCATCGACAAAGTTAAGCATCGTTTCTTCTAATTCTCTTTCAGACATTTGTCCATGTGCAACACCTATTCTTGCATTTGGCATTAACATTGAAAGTTGCTCACTCTTCTGATAAATCGACTGTACTCTATTGTATAAATAAAAAGCTTGTCCTCCACGAGACAGTTCTCTTTCAAGCGCTTCTTTAACGAAGCTCATGTTTTGTTCTAACACATATGTTTGTACTGGAAAACGATTTTCTGGTGGCGTTTCTATCACTGATAAGTCACGCACACCTAATAAACTCATATGCAATGTTCTTGGTATAGGTGTAGCTGTTAAGGTCAGTACGTCTACGTTCGTTTTTAACGCTTTAATACGTTCTTTATGTTTCACACCAAATCGTTGTTCTTCATCCACGATTAACAAACCTAAATCTTTATAATGTACATCTTTACTTAATAATTTATGTGTACCTACAACGATATCTACAGATCCTGATTTAATACCCTCTTTAGCTTCTTTCACTTGTTTAGGTGTTCTAAATCGGCTCATCATTTGTATTTCGACTGGATATTCTTGCATACGTTCTCTAAACGTTTCAAAATGTTGTTGCGCTAAAATAGTCGTTGGTACTAACACAGCAACCTGCTTTCCTTCTAAGACAGCCTTAAATGCAGCTCTAATTGCGACTTCCGTCTTACCATAACCTACATCACCACATAACAATCTATCCATAGGTCTTCTTTTTTCCATATCTACTTTAATTTCTTCTAAAGATGTTACTTGGTCTGGCGTAGGTTCATATGGAAAGTCCATTTCAAATGTCATTTGTTCTTCACTATCTGGACCGTATTGATAACCTTCAACTTGCTCACGTTCTTGATATAGTTTCAATAATTCATCAGCAATATCTTCAACATTTTTTTGAACTTTGGCTTTAGTTTTTTTCCATTCAGTTCCACCTAATTTATTAAGCTTAGGCTCTTTATCATCAGATCCAACAAATTTCTGTACATCATTCATCTGATCAACAGGAACAAATAATTGATCTGTCCCTTTGTAATGGATTTTAATATAGTCATTATGAATACCAGAAACTTCTAATGTTTCGACACCAAGATATTTACCAACACCATGATGTACATGAACAACATAATCTCCGACATTCAGTTCCTGATAAGATTTTATTTTTTCAGCATTGGATAACTTTTGTCTTCGCTTAGACTGTTTACGCTCTCTCGCTTTAAATAATTCTCTTTCAGTAACGATTACTAATTTCATATATGGAAGTTCAAAACCTTCAGATAAAGCACCATCTGTCACAACAGCTAGACCGCTTTGTCCTACTGTTTTAACTCTATCGATTACAGTTGGGATGTTCATGTCCGATAACATACTTTGGATTCTACTTTTTCTCGTTTCGGATTCAGCTAATAGAACAACCGTAAAACCTTGCTTCATAAAACGATCAAATTCAGATTTCATAATATCATATTGACCATAGAAACGTTGAACAGGTTTACACGAGAATTTAATCATTTCTTCGATTTCAACTGGCATATTCGCTGTAAATAGGGTGAAATAAGATACTTTATGTTGATTCAGCAACTCAGTAAATGCATTTTCTGATATAAATCGTTGCCCTATAAACCCTTGTCCAGATTCAATCAATGATTGTGTAAATTCTTCGATTTCAACATCTAATGCACTCTCAGTTTCTTTAATACGATTATATTCATCGACAACAACAAGTGCATCATCTGCTAAGTAGTCTGTAAATGTAGTCTCTTCATCATACATAAATGCAATAACACGTCTCAAAATTTGATGATCTTTCAATTCATCACTTTGCATTAATATATTTTGATATGTTTCTTTTAAATCTGGACGAATTTCGGTTGGCAATTTCACTCTTGTTTGTTCATGTACATCTTCTATTCGTTCAGATAACTGATTAATTTGTTCACTTGTAAAGATATAATCACTTGCTGTTGTGATTTCGATTTTTTTAACATTTTCTAGAGAACGCTGAGATTCAACATCAAACAGTCGCATACCATCTACTTCCGTATCAAACAATTCAATACGTACAGGATCTCCAGTCACAGGATAAATATCAATTAATCCACCACGAATTGAAAATTCACCAATAGCCGATACAAGGGATTGCCTCTTATACCCCATATCTATCAATTCTTTAGACCACTCATCTAAATCGATGTCATCACCGATTTGAATAGATTTAAAATGATCTTTCCAAATTGATACAGGTGTCAGTTGCTTTTTCAGCCCGTTTATAGGCACGATAAATAAGCCCTTCTTGCCTTGTGCAAGGTGGGTTAATGTTCTAATTCTTTCACTCATTAAATCAGGACTTTGTGTAGAAAACGCCTCGATCATAATATCTTGTACAGGAAACTTAAATACTTCCTCTGAAGGCAATAACTGAAGTATATCTGTTTCTAATTTATCTGCTTGATATAAATTATTTGTTATAATGACTAACTGTTTATCATGCTTAAGATATTGTTCTAATATCATTAACGCTTTACTCGACTGATTTAAGCCAGTGATTAGAATGTTTTTTTTACCAAAAATACGTTCTAAATCTTGAAAACGCTCATCGTTCTGAATCATTTCATGAATGACATGTTTCATTTCACTTCACCGTTATACTGGTTCATGACGTTTTGAAAAGTTTCACCTTTAATAAGTGCTTCACAAGCGTCTGCAGCATGTTCAATTACACTTTTCATCGTTATCATTTCATCACTTGAGAATTTCTGTAACACATAACTCGGTACACTCATACCATTTGTTGGTCGGTCTATTCCGATTCGAATTCTATTAAATCGATCTGTTCCTAAGTGTTGAATTAATGATTTCATGCCGTTGTGTCCACCAGCGCTTCCTTTCTGACGTAATCTCAAATTACCTTGAGGTTGATCCATATCATCATAAAGTACAATCAAATCTTCTATATCCACATTATAGTAATCCATCAAAGGACGAACAGCTTCCCCAGATAAATTCATAAATGTCATTGGTTCAATTAATAATACTTTCTCACCATTTATTAATCCAATTGTATATGCGCCTTTAAATTTTTGCTTATCCAAGTCTAGTTGATGTCTTTCTAATAGTTCATCAACAACTTCAAAACCAATATTATGGCGCGTAAGTTCATATTTCTTTCCTATATTTCCAAGTCCAACAATACATTTCATGTTGTAACCTCCATATTAATACTAAATATATATTATAGCATTTTCCCATTTTATTTCATCTATCAGCATTCAAAACCTAAAAAAATAAAAGGTCAGGACAAAATGTCCTGACCTTTGGAAACTTTAAAAGATTATTCTTCTTCTTTGTCCGCTTCTTTTTCTGCTTCTTCAGCTGATACTGCATCAGCTTCTTCAGCAGCAGTTTCTTCAGCGTCTTCAGCAGGTTCTTCTGTTGGAGGAACAACTGTTACAACTGCTTCTTCTTTATCATTTTCGATAGAGTATTTATCAGTTGCATCTAAGTCGCCTACTAAGTAGCTATCACCAATAGCTAATTCTGTAATATCAACTTCGATATTTTCAGGAATTGCATCTGGAGTAGTTGTTACTTGTAAGTCGAATAGTGGTTGTTGAACAACGCCACCTTCTGAAGCACCAACTGCTTCACCTACTAATACTACAGGTACATCAACAGTTAATTCTTCTTTCATGTTGATTGCTAAGAAGTCAACGTGAGTGATTTGGTTTTTAAGAGAATCATATTGATAATCTGAAACCATAACTTTGATTGATTTAGAACCTACGCCTAAATCGATAACGCCGTTACGTCCAACTTCACGAATTGTTTTGATGAATTCAACTTCATCTACTTTAACTGATGTGTTTTTAGCACCGTAACCATATACGACTGCTGGAATCATACCTGTTGCTCTTAATTTACGTAAACTAGAACGTGTTTGTTTACCTTGACGGATAACTGACTTTAATGAAGTCATTATCTTTTCCACCTTTCATACTTGCGCTTTATGCGCTCCTACACTTACCCATCAACAATAGTTGCTGCTTGTAAGTGGTTATTTAGTTCACAAAAATGAACCGTTTGTTATTATACACGAATATTCCAAATTAATCAAATAGCACACTAACTGATTCTTGTTCATATACACGAACAATAGATTGAGCTAATAATCCAGCAACTGATAATTCTTTCACATTAGTTGGTTTTCTATCTTCTGGTAATTGAATAGAATTCGTTACTACTAATTCTTTAATTTGTGAATTTTCAATTCTTTCTTTAGCAGGTCCTGACAATACTGGGTGTGTACAACAAGCATAAACTTCTTTAGCACCTTTTTTAACAAGTGCGTCTGCTGCTAATGTAATCGTACCAGCTGTATCGATAATATCATCAATAATGATAGCCGTCTTACCATCAATATCACCAACAATGTTCATTACTTCTGCAACATTTGGTTTCGGACGTCGTTTATCAATAATTGCTATTGGTGTTTTTAAACGGTCTGCCATTTTACGTGCTCTTGTTACACCACCGTGGTCAGGTGATACAACTACAGTAGATTCAGGGTCTAATCCTTTTTCCAAGAAATAATTAGATAGAATCGGAACACCCATTAAATGATCAATTGGTATATCAAAGAAACCTTGGATTTGAGGAGCATGTAAGTCTAAAGCAATCATTCTACTTGCGCCAGCTTTTTCAATAATATTTGCTACTAATTTAGCTGTGATAGGTTCACGGCTTCTCGCTTTACGATCTTGACGTGCATAACCGTAGTAAGGCATAACAATATTAATATTTGCTGCTGATGCACGTTTACAAGCATCAATCATAATTAATAATTCCATCAAGTGTTCATTCACTGGGTTTGATGTTGGTTGAATAATAAATACGTCACAACCACGGATACTTTCTTCAATATTGATTTGAACTTCACCATCTGCAAATCGCTTTACAGTAGACTTTCCTAATGGAATACCCACTAAATTGGCAACTTCTTGTGCTAAAGGTTGATTTCCTTCTAGCGAAAATATTTTCAATGAAGAATTCTTATATTCAGTATTCAACATTTCTATTCCTCCGATATCATTTTGACTCATTATTTGACGGCTCCTTTTATTTCGTTTTGTAGTATCCTTGTTTCGTTGTTTGTCTTGCACGTCCAAGTGCTAAGCTTTCGTCAGGTACATTATCTGTAATTGTTGAACCTGCAGCTATAAATGCGCCATTACCAACTTCTACTGGTGCAACTAAATTTGAATTACAGCCAATAAATGCATCATCTCCTATTATTGTACGGAATTTATTGATTCCATCATAGTTCACAGTTATTGAACCACACCCAATATTCGTTCTAGCGCCTACTTCCGCATCTCCAATGTAGCTTAAATGAGATACTTTAGCACCATCTTTTAAGACAGACTTTTTAACTTCTACAAAGTTTCCAATCTTAGTTTCGCTACCCAGTTCTGTTCCTGGTCTTAATTGTGCAAAAGGTCCAACTGTTGAGGATTGCCCTACAATTGAATCTGTTATCACAGATTGTTTAATTGTAGCATCATCTTCAATTGTACTATTTTTGATATCAGAATTCATTCCTATAATAACATTTTTACCAATAATTGTTTTGCCTGAAAGTCTTGTACCTGGCTCAACAACTGTATCTTCACCGATGACAACGTCCTTACCAATATATGTAGTCGCCGGATCGATAATCGTTACACCATTAATCATATGTTGTAAATTAATGCGTTCTTTCATCTTCTGCTCAGCTTGCGCTAATTGAACTCTATCATTCACACCCATGATGCCATCAACATCTTCTGTAATGAATGCAGATACTTTTTCATTTTCTTCATTTAAGATACGAATCACGTCAGGTAAATAATATTCACCTTGAACATTGTCATTTTTAACTTTTTCTAAAGTTTCGAATAACTTCTCGTTATCAAATGCAAATATACCTGAACTAATTTCATTGATCTTCGCTTGTTCTTCTGAAGCGTCTTTTTGTTCAACAATTCCTGAAACAAGCCCAGACGCATCTCTCATAATTCTGCCGTAACCAAAAGGATTATCTACTTGTGCTGATAATACTGTAGCAACAGATTGTTCAGATTCATGAAATGCCAATAAAGATTCGATCGTTTCATGACTAATAAGTGGAGTATCGCCACATACAACAATTGTTGTTCCTTTTTTCGCTTCTAATATATCTTTAGCGGTTTTAACCGCATGTGCCGTACCTAATTGTTCTTCTTGATGTACAAACTGAGATGCATGACCAATTGTTTCTTGAACTTTCTCTGCTCCGTGACCAACAACTGTCACTACTGTTTCAACGCCTGCGCGTTTCACACTGTCAATGACGTGTTGAACCATTGCTTGTCCAGCAACTGGATGTAACACTTTGTAAAGTTTAGATTTCATTCTTGTACCTTTACCCGCAGCTAATATGACTGCAAATTTTTGCATTGCAAATACCTCCATTTATACACAGTATAATCTTATTATATTTTAATTCATTTATAACTATCAAGAAAGAGTTATTTTAAATTATTTAAATATTATGTAAAAGTAAGCGCTATTTTGGCAATAAACCATTAAATCACTACAAAAAAACACCGAGAACAGCTCGTTCTCGGTGTTTTTTATTCACTCTCTGTCTCTTCATCTTCTGTTTGAGTTTCATCTTTAGAAGCTTTTGGAATAATGACCTCATCTGTTTCTTCATATGCTTTCATTACAGCTTCTTGTATCTCTTGTCTCATTTCAGAGTTAATAGGATGTGCAATATCTCTAAACTCCCCATCAGGCGTTCGTTTGCTAGGCATAGCCACAAACAGCCCCGAATTGCCCTCAATCACGCGTAAATCGTGAATAACAAAAGCATCGTCTAATGTAATTGATACTAATGCTTTCATTCTTCCATCTGTTTGAATTTTTCTTAATCTCACATCTGTTACCTTCATGATTTGTGTGCCCCCTGTTTTGTCTATTTAAAGTAGCATCATCATATTAATTGAAGTAAGTTTATTTATTTATCTTTGCGATCATTTCGATCTCAACTTTTACATCTTTGGGTAAACGTGCTACTTCCACACAACTTCTTGCAGGCAAATGTTCGTTAAAATATTCTCCATAAACTGAATTGATATCTTGGAAATCATTCATATCTTTAATAAATATCAGAGATTTTACAACGCTATCTAACGTTGCACCGCTATCTTCTAGCACAACTTTTAAGTTCTCAAGAACTTGTTTCGTTTGTGCCTTAACATCTTCTGATACGATTTCACCTTGTTGATTTAATGGAATTTGACCAGAAGTAAATACTAAATTATCTACTACTACTGCATGGCAATATGGTCCTAATGCTTCTGGAGCGTTTGCTGAGTTAATACTTTTCATGTTGAATACCTCTCCTTTAATTAAATCTTTTTAAACAGTTGCCTTCTTCTACTGAAAATTGTTGATTGTATTCGTCTACGTCAGATAGTCTAACTAAAGATGTATAATCTTCAATCAATCGATGTTCAACTTCTTTTGATTCTACAAGTACTGATACCCCTTTTACTGTAGCCTTAAACTCATTCATCAAATTGATTACACCGTTGATTGATCCGCCTGCTCTCATAAAATCATCCACTATCAATACATTCGAATATTCAGCTAATGTTCTTTTCGACAATACCATTGTTTCAATCTTTCTTGAAGATCCAGAAACGTAGTTAATTGAAACTGTCGATCCTTCAGTTACTTTGTTATCTTTTCTAATAACAACAACTGGTAAATTAAGCACTTTTGCTACTGCATTGGCTAATGATATCCCTTTCGTTGCGATTGTAACGACCGCATCAAGTTCTTCGTCCATATACATTGTGGCAATTAATTCACCAACTTGATTAAGTAATTTAGGATTTCCAACTAAATCCGACATAAATAAATAGCCACCTGGCAGAAGTCTTTCTTTCTCTTTTAGCAATTCACACAACTGTTCAATAAGTGTTTTCGCTTCTTCGATGTACATTTTAGGGCGGTATGTGACACCACCACTAGCACCTGCTGTCGTTTCGATGATGCCCAATCTTTCTCCATTGAACGTCTCTTTAATAATTTGTATATCTTCACTAATAGATGACTTTGCTTGACCAAAATGATTCACAAAATAAGTCAATGGCACCAATTCGTTCGGATGTTTCAATAAATATTGTGTCATATAAACGATTCTTTCACTTCGTTTAAATCTCATTTATAAAACTCCAATCTCAATTACGTATTTTAAGCACAATTATACTATAATAATTCGCATCCTACAAAGTCACCCCAGTAGTCTTGCAATGAACACATCATTACAACAACCCATTAAAGCATTGTAGACTTGCTTTGCTTGTCTTTCTTTCTGTACGAAGCCATAAACAGTCGGTCCACTGCCACTCATAAGCGCTGCATCAACGCCGCTATTTTGCATCGTATTTTTCAATTTTTCGACCTCTGGATATAAATGCATCGTCACGCTTTCTAAGCTATTACCAAGCGATTGACATAACATTTCATAATCACCTGTTTCAAGCGCCTCCAGACACGCTTTCGTAGGTACTTCAATTGTTTCATTCAAATCTAATGCACCATATATCTCTGGTGTAGATACGCCAATATCTGGCTTAGCAACTACAACCCATGCTGATGGTGGCTTCGGAAGATGTGTAAGTTGCTCGCCTCTTCCTCGGCAGAGCGCCGTCTTACCATAAATACAGAAAGAAATATCTGATCCTATTTCTGATGCAAGTTCACTTAAAGCTTCAAGTGAGTCATTAATACCCCACAATTCGTTTAATCCTCTAAATGTAGCAGCCGCATCACTTGATCCACCTGCTAAACCAGCAGAAATCGGAATACTTTTTTCTAATGATATCGTGACACCTTGTTTAATATTGTATTTATCTTGCATTAATTTCGCAGCTTTATAAGCTAAATTTCTGTGATCACTAGGAACAAAGTTATGCTCTACATCAATAACAATTTCTCCATCTTCGCGAGTTTCGAATGTTAAACGATCATTTATGTCTATTGTAGTCATAATCATTTCTACTTCATGATAACCATCATCACGTTTGTATAATGTATCCAGTGTTAAATTAATTTTTGCTGGTGCCGTTTCATAAATCATATACTTGCCCTCTCTAAAACTTATTATTATGATTTTACCATAAATAAAAGTTAGAAAGTATGCGCTTTAGTCTATTTTTTTCACAATAAAAAACTCTACGCCATATCACAGTCATATCGCGTAGAGTTTTTTATTATATCTTTCAAATTACTGAACGACAAATTCTTCTTTAAGTTCGTTCATAAAAGTTACTTGGACATTCTCAGTTAATACATCAGTGTATGTATAAGACACACGCTCAAAATTATGTTTCTCTTGGTCTAATTCAACCACGAAAACTGATGGATACGTTTCTTTAAGCACACCACTGCGCTCAATTAACTTCTTACGTCCTCCATTAGCTTTAAGTACAATACGATTTCCTAATTGACAATCCAATATTTTTTTGATGTCCACTAAAGTTTTCGACATATTGACCCACCTCGCTATACATAAATTGTACTATGAAACCGCGATTTTGTCAAATAAAATTTAAATTTTATCAATTAGAGAATGTATTGTCAATATATTTACACAGATAAATTCGGGTATTTTTTCAAATTGTTACAAAGATGTGCATATTCTTGTATTGTTAGTGTCTCTCCACGGCGCTTCGGATCAATGTTTGCTTCGTTTAACCATTCGACAATTGTTTCCTTATGCAACTTACCTTCTTTGAATATATTGATATAATTATTTAAGATTGTTTTTCTACGTTGTGCAAATGCACTCTTTGAAAGTTTAAATAATAGTTGTTCATCTTCAACTTCCACAATTGGTTCTGTTCGTTTTGTTAACTTGATAACAATAGAATCCACGTTCGGTGGTGGCATGAAGACCGTCTTAGGGACCACTAATACCCTTTCCGTCTCAGTATAATACTGACATGCGATTGATAAAGAGCCATAACTTTTACTACCTACTTCGGCATTTAATCGCTCTCCAACTTCTTTTTGCATCATGACAACATAACCATCTATTGGTAAATGGTTTTCTAGTAAATTCATCAATATTGGCGTTGTAATATAATAAGGTAAATTAGCTACAAGCATAATTTTGTCACAGTCTTGAAGATGATTATTAATTTCTTCTTGTACATTAGCTTTAAGTATATCTTCGTTCACAACCGTTACATTGTCATATGGACTAAGTGTGTCTTCCAATACAGGTATTAATCTTTGATCTATTTCAAATGCTAATACTTTTTTAGCTGTACGCGCTAATTGTTCCGTAAGTGATCCCATACCTGGTCCAACTTCAATGACACCCGTTCGCTCATCAATATCACTTGCTGAAATAATTTTTTGAATAATGTTCGTATCAATTAAAAAGTTTTGACCTAAGCTTTTCTTAAACTTAAATCCATATTGATCTAGTAATGCTCTTGTCCTAATTGGTGTTGCAATATCTTTATCGTTCATTATGTCACTCCTCTTCATATCCAAGTGCTTCTTTTACATCTTTTTCAGTATAACCGAAGGCATTTAATTTGTTTAGCAATTGTTTTCCGTTCGAATGACCAATATTTAATTTACTACATAGTTTTTCTCGTTTTCTCCTTGAATCAGGACCAATGATTAAACCTAAATCAATTAATACAGCTTTATCGATCGTTTCAATATCCGCTTCTAATGGGGAACTTACATTCATTAAAGCTTCTTGTATTGTTTCAATTGCCGCATGCTCTACACCAATTTTCCCTCGTTTATTTTTAGCTTTTTCTCTAGGGACAAATGCATGTTTCACGCTTGGAACATATTGTTTTATAGTATTTCTAATTTTATCACCTGGGAAATCAGGGTCGGTTAATACAATGACACCACGTTTTTCGTGTGCCTGCTTAATCACTTCGAGCATTTCTTTAGAAATTGCTGAGCCATTTGTTTCAATAGTATCACAGTCTACAGCTCTTTTTACTTTAACTGTGTCATCACGACCCTCTACCACTACAAATTCGTTAATTTTCATGATATCTTCCTTCTTTAAAGATGCCCCAAAACAGTCGTTTTGGGGCATCTAATTTTATATTTTAAATAAGCGTTCAGCATTTTTAGTAGTTGCTTCACAGATTTCTTCATAAGTTAAGCCTCTAAGCTCGGCAATTTGTTCAGCTACTAATTTCACACGTGCAGGTTCATTTCTTTTTCCTCTATATGGATGAGGAGATAAGAAAGGTGCATCTGTTTCTACAAGCAATCTATCTAGTGGTACATGTTTTGCTACCTCTTTCGGCTGCTTAGCATTCTTAAACGTCACAGGCCCACCTAAAGACACATAAAAATTCATCTTCAGTATTTCATCTGCAATTTCATTAGAACCACTAAAACTATGCATAATGCCACCAACTTCACTCGCATTTTCTTCCCTCAAAATATCTACACAATCTTGTGTTGCTTCACGATTATGAATAATAATAGGCAATTGAACACGTTTAGCTAGTGCAATTTGCTTTCTGAATACTTCTTTTTGAATTTCTTTTGGAGATTTATCCCAATGATAATCTAATCCAGTTTCACCTATACCGATGATTTTAGGATGCTTAGAAAGTGATTCAATCCATTCTAAACGTTCCTCCGTACAATCTATCGCGTCAACGGGATGCCAACCAATAATGCCATAAATAAAGTCATATTGATCTATTAATGTCATTGTTCTTTCAACCGTTTTAGTATCAAAGCCAACAACAAACATTCGATCTATACCTTCTTCTAACGCTCTGTTTATAACTTCTTCTAAATCTTCGTCATATTGGTCTGCATTTAAATGGACATGTGTATCTATGAGCATACGAATCTTCCTTCCATACTGTTACTTAATTGTAGAACCATTTTGAATCGCATTAGGTAAACTTACTAAAGTAAGTGTGCCATCCTTCTCAGCTGACAAAATCATACCTTCTGATAATTCACCACGTAGTTTTACCGGTTTCAAATTCGTTACAACCGCTACTTTTTTACCAATTATATCCTCTGGTTTATAAAATTCTGCAATACCAGAAACAATTTGTCTTTGTTCAAAGCCTAAATCCACTTTGATTTTCAGTAGTTTGTCTGATTTTTTGACATGATCTGCAGATGTAATCGTTGCTGCTTTAATTTCTACTTTATCAAATAAATCAATCGTAATTTCCGGTTTAGAAACGACTTGTTCTTTTTCTTCAGAAACTTCTTCTTCTGCTTCTGGTTCAGTTCCACCTTGCATAGAATCTTTAATGAATGCTACTTCCTGTTCAACATCTAACCTTGGGAAAATAGGTTCTGGCTTTTCAATCACTTTAATTTCATGATCAATCGCGCCATACGTTTCTATACTTTCAAATGTATCGAGAAGACCTTTTTCTAAATTAAGTTGTCTGAAAATTTCATACGGTGCATGCGTTAAGAATGGACGTAATAATACTGCTGCAAATCTAATGTTTTCAACTAAGTGAATCATTACATTCTCTAGCATTTCTCTTTCGTTTTCATCTTTTGCTAATACCCAAGGTGTCGTTTCATCAATATATTTATTTGTTCTACTGATTAACTTCCAAATTTCAGCAAGTGCCACTGAAAATTGCATGTTTTCCATTGATGAATAGAATTTATCTTTTGTATCTAACGCCATTTGTTCTATTTCTTCATCAACAGAATGTAATTTACCTTTATATTTAGGAAGAACGCCATTGAAATATTTATTAACCATCGCAATTGTACGATTCACTAAATTACCTAGGTCATTTGCTAAATCATAGTTCGTTCTCTCAACGAAAGCTTCAGGAGTAAACACGCCATCTGCACCAAAAGGTAACTCTCTCATTAGGTAATATCTCGTTGCATCTAAACCATATTTATCAATCAATACATTCGGATCAACAACATTACCTTTAGACTTACTCATTTTGCCGTCTTTCATCAATATCCAACCATGTGCAAATTCACGTTTTGGTAATGGTAAATCCAATGCCATTAATAAAATTGGCCATATAATTGAATGGAAACGAACAATTTCTTTAGCCATTAAATGTACATCCGCTGGCCAATATTTTTTAAATAATTCGTCGTCATCTGATAAGTAACCAAGTGCAGAAATATAGTTTACTAATGCATCTATCCATACATATACAACATGCTTAGGATTAGAAGGCACTTTAATTCCCCAATCAAATGTCGTTCTAGAGATTGCTAAATCTTCTAAACCAGGTTTAATAAAGTTATTAATCATTTCATTTTTACGTGAAATTGGTAGAATGAAATCTGGATTTTCATCAAAGAATGCTAATAATCTATCTGAATACTTATCTAATTTAAAGAAATAACTTTCTTCTTTAACCAATTCGACATCATGACCAGAATCCGGACTCTTACCTCCGACAATTTTTCCATCTTCATAAATTGGATCAACAAGTTGTGTTTCAGTATAATACGTTTCATCCGGTATAGAATACCATCCTTCGTACTCACCTAAATAAATATCACCTTGTGACAATAATCTTTCGAATACTTTTTCGACAACCAATTTATGTCTGTCTTCAGTTGTACGAATGAAGTCATCATTAGAGATGTCTAACTTCTTCCATAGAGACTGTATATTTTCAATAATGCCATTTAAATATTCAATTTCAGATAAACCTGCTTCTTTAGCTTTCTCTTGTATCTTTTGTCCGTGTTCATCAGTACCAGTTAAATAATGAACATCGTAGCCTTGTAATCGTTTATATCTTGCAATTACATCACCAGCAACCGTTGTATACGCATGACCTATGTGTAAATTCCCGCTCGGATAATAGATCGGTGTCGTAATGTAAAAAGTCTCTTTCGTCATCGGCGTTTCCTCCTAATTTCTTATCTTACTAATATACCGAAAATAAAGGATTTTTTCAATATTACCTTATTATGCCAAGTCGTATTTATTTTGTTTTTTATTTCTAAAATTAAGTGTCTACAATATATTGTTATATTGACATTTTCTTGCATTCATATTAGTATACTATTTATATAATTGTCGAATGGATGTCGAATTAGATAATTATGGTTTTATTAAACGGAGGTAAAGAGATGAAATCAACTGGAATCGTACGTAAAGTAGATGAACTAGGCCGTGTAGTAATTCCTATCGAATTACGACGCATATTAGATATCGCTGAGAAAGATGCATTAGAAATTTACACTGATGACGATAAAATTATTTTAAAGAAATATTCACCTAACATGACTTGTCAAGTTACTGGCGATGTTTCGGAAGATAACTTTGTACTTGCCGGTGGTAAAATTGTATTGAGCAAAGATGGCGCTCAACAATTAATTAACGAAATACAAAACAAATCAAACTAATAAATAATGCATAAAAGGAAAGTTAAGCGACACTGCGCGCTTAACTTTCCTTTTTTTATTCTTGTATATGATACGCTTCGTATACTTCTCTTTTTTTCATCTTTCGATCAACTGATACTTGTTTAATTGCATCTTTAGAAGTCATATCTTCTTTCTGCATATAAGAATCGACATGATTAACCAACGACATACCTTCCCACCAATGAGTTGCTGTCGCTTCTTCGTTAACACCTTCGATAAGCACTACAAATTCACCTTTTTGAGGTATCAGTGCTTCTTCTAACATTTGTGCAATTGTCTGTATGCTTTCAGTTTCTACTTGTTCGAACTTTTTAGTGAGTTCTCTACCAATAGCTACTCGTCGCTCAGGATCAATTTCAGCAATTGCCTGTACAGTCTGTTTAATGCGATATGGTGACTCATAAATCATTGATGTCGATTCTCTAGACATCCATTTTTCAAGAACAGCATGTTTTTCTTTAGCGTGTCTCGGTAAAAATCCTAAAAATACAAATTTATACGATGGTAAGCCACTCGTCATCAATGCTGTAATTGCAGCATTCGGTCCAGGAATAGTTTCAACGCGATAGTCTTGTTCTCTTGCTTGATTAACAAGTTCATATCCCGGATCGCTAATACATGGACATCCTGCATCCGAAACTAATGCGATGTCTTTACCCTCTTCTAATAACGCTAAAATATGTTCTGCCGATTTATCCTTATTATGCTCATGATAAGATTTTAAAGGTGTTTCAATTTGATAATGCTGACACAACTTAGCAGTTACACGTGTATCTTCGCAAAATATAAAATCAACTTCTGTTAACGTTCTTACCGCACGATACGTAATATCTTCTAAATTACCTATTGGTGTTCCTACTAAATATAAGATAGGCATCCTATCCCTCCTTGATGAGTGCAAGTTTTTGTTTTCTACTCAATTGTTTCAGTGCATACTCTCTTTTCAGTGCATCTGATTTATTATCAAATATCTCATGATATACCAATTTTACTGGACGTCTTATTTTTGTATATTTTGCACCTTTACCGTCATTATGAACTTTAATTCTTCGTTCCAAATTCGTAGTGTAACCAGTATATAATGTACTATCCTTACATTCTAATATATATGTATAAAATTTATCCATAATAGACTGCCTTCATTTCTTTAGAATACTCTCCATCCGTGTCATAAATATAAAATGGTTGTTCTATCTTCAAGCCAGCTTGCCCAGCATTTCTACCTTCAACCAAAATTGTGATTGCTTCTGGTTTATTAGGCGTGCTATATACCATTTTCAACCTTTTTGGTTCAATACGATGTTCTCTGAAGGAACTTAAGACATCCATCAGTCTATCCGCTCTGTGAACCATCACAAGTTTACCACCTTGCTTCAACAAATGCTTACTCGCTTTAACGACATCATCTAACGTACAATATATTTCGTGTCTAGCAATTTTATGCGCTTCTTTTTGATGTTGTATTTTTTGGTTTTCTTTAAAGTAAGGCGGGTTTACTGTTACTAAGTCAAAAGTAGATGGTTTATATTTTTTCGCGACATCCTTTAAATCCATTTGCTGAATTTCAATTTGATTTTCAAGATGATTATGTTGAATCGTTCTATTAGCCATATCCACAAGTGCTGGTTGAATCTCAACGCCCTGTATCTTTGCACGAGTCTTATGTGCTAACAGTACGGGTATAATGCCATTACCTGTACATAAATCCATTACTTGATCTTTATGACGAACTTTTGTAAATTCTCCTAATAGCAATGCATCTGTTGAGAATGAAAACACATCATCATTTTGGATAATTTCGAAGTTTTCTCTTAACAATTGATCTAGTCTTTCACCATCTACTAACATACTTACACCTCATTTAAAAAGAGGCTCAGACATAAATGTCTCTGCCTCTTTATTTATTCTCTATTAAGCACCTCTAAACAGAATAAACAATCTTGACCTTGTCTATGTTTACCAAATAGTTCTCCTCTACAAATATGAAAACCTTCATGATATAACATCGCAAAGTTATCTCTGCTTTGTAGTGGTCTTACCTTCTTATTTGGCTTCTTCTCTTGAGTACTGTCATTAGACTCCACAACACGTTTCAAGCTCTCATTTTCCATTTGAAGTGCAACATTGTCTTCAACTAATTCTACTGCTTGGTTCTTAAGTTTCTCCAAGTGCGTATTAATTTGTTTAATTTCGCTTTCTAATGTCATAATCGTTTCAAACAACTCGTCCCTATTCACAGTATAAACCTCCCTTATGAATGGACTTCAAGTAATTCTTCAAGTTTATAATCAAAAAGTTGTTCGAAACCTTTTACTTTAACTTGCATAGTAACATCTAATATATTTAATCCAACAACTTTACCATCACCTTCAGGGGTAACTACTGTCGTGCCCACATCAGGTAATTCATTTCTAACTTCTTCGTAATAGTCATTTTCATATTTTAAACAACACATCAATCGCCCACATGCGCCAGATATTTTCGTCGGATTTAATGAGAGGTTTTGGTCTTTTGCCATTTTAATAGACACTGGCTCAAAATCTCCTAAAAATGTAGAACAACAAAGTGACCGTCCACAAGGCCCAATTCCACCTAATAACTTCGCTTCATCTCTAACACCGATTTGTCTTAGTTCTATACGTGTCTTCAATTCATAGGCTAATGATTTAACTAAATTTCTAAAATCTATACGATCATCAGCTGTAAAATTAAATATTACTTTACTCTTATCTAATGTGTATTCGCAGTTAACTAATCTCATATTCAATTCATGAGTAACAACAAGTTCTTTACACAGTTTCAATGCATAGTCAGCATCTGATAAATTATTTTGATACTTTTGTATATCTTCTTCAGTTGCAAGACGCATGACTTCCTTTAGAGGTAATACAACATCGTCTTGTCCGACATGACGGTTAGTTAATTTGACTCTGCCCAATTCCATGCCACGTTTAGATTCTACTACAACTAAATCATTTTCTTTAAATCTTTCTCCATTCGGTGAAAAATATTCTTTCTTACCGGCTTCTTGAAATTGAACACCTATAATTTCATACATCTAATCACCTCTTCCCGTTAACAACCATTTGTTCTAACACAAGCATGATACCTACATTTTGTGCTAATTTACGGTTGGCTTCTGTTATAACCTGTATATAATTTGAAATATCATTTAATGATAAATGTTTGCTTATTTCTATAATTTCCGATTCCATATCTGGATAGGCTTTGATTACGTCTAATTCTATTTTAGCATGTAATACATCTTGAAAATATGCATTTAAACAATTTAAAAACAATTGTTGTAAAGGACGCGATTGTATCATTTTTGTACAATCAATCAAATAGATCATCGCCATTTGTGTATCTTTCACCATAAGCTCAGCTAACTTAGTCACTGATTTTCTAATTTGCGTAAAAACTTGTTCCTCAGTTAACAGTAACGCTTCTTCTTTATCTGACGTGATAAAACTCAATGTATGTGCAATCGGTGATGAAATGTCAGATTGCTTCAATTCTTCTATATAGTCTTCTTTTGATGCCGGTTTAAAATGTACAAGCTGACACCTTGAATGTATTGTTGGTAATATTGAATCTTTCTTCGTTGTAAGTAATAGCGCAATTGTATTTGGAGGTGGTTCTTCCAAAAATTTAAGTATACTATTCTCACCTTGTACTGTTAGTTTATCAAATGCCTCAATAATGTAAACTTTATATTGGCTTTCGATTGGTTTTTGATTCATCTTTCTTAACAGTTCTTCTATTTGATGTTTCTTTATTGTCGTTTCATCTGATTGAATATATACGAAATCAGGATGGTTAAAATTTCGTACTTTCGTTGTGCATGACGTTTCATTTTCACATAATATTTGTTCAGCAAAATACATTGCTGTAGATTTCATTTCAAACATATTATCTCCTTCAAACAAATAAGCATGAGATAATTGTTGAGCACTTAATAAATGATCAATTTCTTTTGTTAATTGCATATTTACGCTCCTTGCAATAAAAAAGCTGCTCAAACGGCAGCTAATCAGTTCTTAAAATTGATGGAATTGTTCAATTGGCATAACAAACACTGTTGCGCCACCCACTTCTACTTCTACTGGGTAAGGGATGTAAGAATCCGCACTACCACCCATAGGCGTAATAGGTGAAACGAGTTGTTCTCTATTACCACACGTTCCATCAATAACTCGTAATAATTCTTCTACACGTTCATCTTTAACACCACATAAGAACGTAGTGTTCCCTGCTCTTAAAAATCCACCAGTTGTTGCTAGTTTAGTGGCTCTAAAATCTTTTTCTATAAGCGCTTCTGACAAGTTTTGACTATCTTGATCTTGGACAATCGCTATTATCATTTTCATAACTAACACCTCTTTTAACATTATATCATATTTTATTCTTGTTTCAGAGAGTTTATAACCGTTGAATAAGCTTCTTCTATAACCTTTTCTAATGACTGAGTTGCATCTATCACTTTAATTCTATCAGGATACTCTGCAATTAAAGCTTTATATCCATCCGTCACTTTGTGATGAAATTCTATTTCTTCTTTATCCAATCGATTAACATCACGTTGATTATCTTTGATCCTATTCAATCCAACCTCAGCAGGTACATCAAAATACAAAGTCAAATCAGGATATTTATTTTCAATGGCAAATTCATTAATTGCCTTAACTTCTTCTACCCCTATTTCACGTGCATAACCTTGATAACTAAGTGAGCTATCAACAAATCGGTCACAAAGTACGATTCCGCCCTTGTTTAACTGAGGTAATATTTTTTCAACAAGATGTTGTCTTCTAGCAGCAGCAAATAATAATGCTTCAGTTCTTTCATCCATATCATCATCACTATTGAGCAACAATTCTCGAATTGCTTCACTTATTTTTATACCACCTGGTTCTCTAGTAAGTATTACATCAAATTCTTTTTCTAACTTCTCATAAACTTTTTGAATAACTGTTGTCTTTCCAGAACCTTCTGGCCCTTCAAATGTTATAAACTGACTCATTTATTGTTCATCCTTTACCTTAATATACTTATTTATTATGCCTTCCACTCTACCACCATTATCAATCCATTGTAAAAGAGAATCTACTACTTCTTTCGTAATCTGTTCACCTTTTAATATAACGGGTATACCTGGTGGATAAGGGATAACATCTACAGCAGATATGCGATTTACCGATTTATTCAATTCTATCTCATGAATTTTTTCTATATCATTATATTTTTTGTTAGCTGAATGAACAGGTAATTTCATCTGTGTTTTTTCTATCTTTTGATTATTTCCTTCTATATTAATGTGTGAGATACGTTCTAATAATATTTCAAAAGGAAATCTATCGTTGTCATGCCATAACGGTAACACAATTAAAACATAATTCTCATTACACAATTCTACATATATATGCGAATCCTCAAATACACGTTGAACTTCAAATCCAGTTAGATGATCATGGGATACAATTAATTTAAGTGGATCCTCTAGACAACCTACATAAAATCCAGTCCGTTTTATGGACGCGATCAACTGCGTTCTCTTATTTTTAAACACTTCATCATCAAAACGCTTATAAAAATCTTCTGCATGCTCAAGACTCGACATAATTAAATAAGAAGGACTTGAAGATTGAAGCATTGTTAAATAATCTTGAATTTTAGATTTTAAATTTAAATTATCATTAATATACATCACTGACCCCATTGTTAAAGCAGGCAACGTTTTATGATAAGATTGCACAACTATATCTGCATCATGAGTTAATGTTGATTCAGGGAAGTATGAACTAATGCCAAAATGCGCGCCATGTGCTTCATCTACTAACACAGGGATATGATGTTTTTGTAATAATTTAATACTCTCATCAATATTAAACGTTTCTCCATAATAATTAGGGTACGTAAATATAGCTAATTTCACATTAGATAAATCTATTCCTGAAAGATTTCCAACACCATTATACTGACCTGTAATCTCAGACACTGTCATCGGCATCCATCTTGCATCTTGCCTCGTTAAATTTAATGCATTATAAATAGATTTATGTGCATTTCTCGGAATTAGAATTTCGCCTTTTAAATGTTGTACTGCATATATTGCAGACAGTATACCAACCGTTGTGCCATTAACTAAATACTGACCTGTATACTGCGGGAATCTATTCAGTAAATCCATACTCTCTTTTATACATCCCTCTGGTTGATGTAAATCATCTAATCCGGTTATTTCAGTCTTATCCATTGCTAAATTCAGTTGATTTAAAGATCCAATTGTATTATTGTGATGCCCTGGAACATGAAGTGATATTGCTTTTTCATCTTCTAATTCAATCAATTTTTTATTTAAAGTCATTACATTTACCTCTTATTTTATAATCTCTACCATTATATCATGAGTGGGATTTTTATATTTTCCTTTATAAGTTATACTTTAATGTAGAAGGAGTGATTACAATGATCATTAGAAAAGCTACAGAATCTGATATACAGTCTATTTATAATATAGCAACTCAAGAAGGATGGAAGACATTTTCAATCGCAAAAATAACTCAACTACTTTCTAAATCTCATATGATAGTTATAGAAATCGATGATGAAATTATAGGTTATACAAGATATTTAACCGATGAAATTGTAACTTTATATATTGCCGAAATTGTTATATTAAATAACCACAGGAATAACGGCTACGCAAAAGAACTGATTCAGTACTTACAAGATTTATATCCCTCAACACGAATAGAGTTACTTTCAGAAAACAATGCTTTTTATGAAAAGATGAAATTCCGTAATATTGGTACAGGTTATAGATTACCTTAAAAAAGAATAAAAAAAAGAGACCTAACAGGTCTCGAGTGCGGCTCATCGCATCCATTTTAAAAATATTTGCCCGGCAACGTCCTACTCTCGCGGAACGTAAGTCCAACTACCATCGGCGCTAAAGAGCTTAACTTCTGTGTTCGGCATGGGAACAGGTGTGACCTCTTTGCCATCATCACCAGACAAATAGTAAAAAATATTAAGAATGATATTACACATTCAAAACTAGATAGTAAGCAGATTTTACGGCGTAAACCGAGTTAAAAATTTTGATTAAGTCTTCGATCGATTAGTATTCGTCAGCTACACACATTACTGCGCTTACACCCCGAACCTATTAACCTCATCATCTTTGAGGGATCTTATAACCGAAGTTGGGAAATCTCATCTTGAGGGGGGCTTCATGCTTAGATGCTTTCAGCACTTATCCCGTCCATACATAGCTACCCAGCTATGCCGCTGGCGCGACAACTGGTACACCAGAGGTATGTCCATCCCGGTCCTCTCGTACTAAGGACAGCTCCTCTCAAATTTCCTACGCCCACGACGGATAGGGACCGAACTGTCTCACGACGTTCTGAACCCAGCTCGCGTACCGCTTTAATGGGCGAACAGCCCAACCCTTGGGACCGACTACAGCCCCAGGATGCGATGAGCCGACATCGAGGTGCCAAACCTCCCCGTCGATGTGAACTCTTGGGGGAGATAAGCCTGTTATCCCCGGGGTAGCTTTTATCCGTTGAGCGATGGCCCTTCCATGCGGAACCACCGGATCACTAAGTCCGTCTTTCGACCCTGCTCGACTTGTAGGTCTCGCAGTCAAGCTCCCTTGTGCCTTTACACTCTGCGAATGATTTCCAACCATTCTGAGGGAACCTTTGAGCGCCTCCGTTACTCTTTAGGAGGCGACCGCCCCAGTCAAACTGCCCGCCTGACACTGTCTCCCACCATGATCAAATGGTGCGGGTTAGAAAGTCAACACAGCCAGGGTAGTATCCCACCAGCGCCTCCACGTAAGCTAGCGCTCACGCTTCAAAGGCTCCTACCTATCCTGTACAAGCTGTGCCAAATTTCAATATCAGGCTGCAGTAAAGCTCCACGGGGTCTTTCCGTCCTGTCGCGGGTAACCTGCATCTTCACAGGTACTATGATTTCACCGAGTCTCTCGTTGAGACAGTGCCCAAATCGTTACGCCTTTCGTGCGGGTCGGAACTTACCCGACAAGGAATTTCGCTACCTTAGGACCGTTATAGTTACGGCCGCCGTTTACTGGGGCTTCGATTCGTAGCTTCGCAGAAGCTAACCACTCCTCTTAACCTTCCAGCACCGGGCAGGCGTCAGCCCCTATACATCACCTTACGGTTTAGCAGAGACCTGTGTTTTTGATAAACAGTCGCTTGGGCCTATTCACTGCGGCTCTTCAAGGCTTTCACCCTAAAAAGCACCCCTTCTCCCGAAGTTACGGGGTCATTTTGCCGAGTTCCTTAACGAGAGTTCGCTCGCTCACCTTAGAATTCTCATCTTGACTACCTGTGTCGGTTTGCGGTACGGGCACCTATTTTCTAACTAGAGGCTTTTCTTGGCAGTGTGAAATCAACGACTCGCCGGATACATGATCCAACTCCCCATCACAACTCAACCTTACGAGTGCCGGATTTGCCTAACACTCAGTCTTATTGCTTGGACGTGCACTCCAACAGCACGCTTCGCCTATCCTACTGCGTCCCCCCATCGTTCAAACAATCATAGGTGGTACAGGAATATCTACCTGTTATCCATCGCCTACGCCTATCGGCCTCGGCTTAGGTCCCGACTAACCCAGAGCGGACGAGCCTTCCTCTGGAAACCTTAGTCAATCGGTGGATGGGATTCTCACCCATCTTTCGCTACTCACACCGGCATTCTCACTTCTAAACATTCCACATGTCCTTACGATCATGCTTCGACACGTTTAGAACGCTCTCCTACCATTATCCTTACGGATAATCCACAGCTTCGGTAATATGTTTAGCCCCGGTACATTTTCGGCGCAGTGTCACTCGACTAGTGAGCTATTACGCACTCTTTAAATGATGGCTGCTTCTAAGCCAACATCCTAGTTGTCTGGGCAACGCCACATCCTTTTCCACTTAACATATATTTTGGGACCTTAGCTGGTGGTCTGGGCTGTTTCCCTTTCGACTACGGACCTTATCACCCATAGTCTGACTCCCAAGTTAAATTATTTGGCATTCGGAGTTTGTCTGAATTCGGTAACCCTAGAGGGGCCCCTCGTCCAAACAGTGCTCTACCTCCAATAATCATCACTTGAGGCTAGCCCTAAAGCTATTTCGGAGAGAACCAGCTATCTCCAAGTTCGATTGGAATTTCTCCGCTACCCACACCTCATCCGCTCACTTTTCAACGTAAGTCGGTTCGGTCCTCCATTCAGTGTTACCTGAACTTCAACCTGGACATGGGTAGATCACTTGGTTTCGGGTCTACGACCAGATACTCATTCGCCCTATTCAGACTCGCTTTCGCTACGGCTCCACATTTACTGCTTAACCTTGCATCAAATCGTAACTCGCCGGTTCATTCTACAAAAGGCACGCCATCACCCATTAACGGGCTCTGACTATTTGTAAGCACACGGTTTCAGGTTCTATTTCACTCCCCTTCCGGGGTGCTTTTCACCTTTCCCTCACGGTACTGGTTCACTATCGGTCACTAGAGAGTATTTAGCCTTGGGAGATGGTCCTCCCGGATTCCGACGGAATTTCACGTGTTCCGCCGTACTCAGGATCCACTCAGGAGAGAAATAACTTTCGACTACAGGACTTTTACCTTCTATGGTTGGCTTTTCCAAAGCCATTCGTCTAATTATTTCCTTTGTAACTCCGTATTGAGTGTCCTACAACCCCAACAAGCAAGCTTGTTGGTTTGGGCTCTTCCCGTTTCGCTCGCCGCTACTCAGGGAATCGAGTTTTCTTTCTCTTCCTCCGGGTACTAAGATGTTTCAGTTCTCCGGGTGTGCCTTCTCACATACTATGTATTCATATGCGGATAACATGACATAACTCATGCTGGGTTTCCCCATTCGGAAATCTCTGGATCAAAGCGTACTTACAGCTCCCCAAAGCATATCGTCGTTAGTAACGTCCTTCGTCGGCTTCTAGTGCCAAGGCATCCACCGTGCGCCCTTAATAACTTAATCTAATATTTCCTTATACATCACTGTTTAAGAAAATAAATGTTATTAATCTGTGATGTCGTCTAAAAAGACGACGCGCGATTATTAAGCTTGAATTTCGTTAGAAATTCACTCGGTTTTTTTGCTTGGTAAAATCTATTTGCTTACTTATCTAGTTTTCAATGTGCAATGTGAATGTTAAATAAACATTCAAAACTGAATACAATATGTCTACGCTATTCCATGACCTAATGGTCATTCCGTAATATCCTTAGAAAGGAGGTGATCCAGCCGCACCTTCCGATACGGCTACCTTGTTACGACTTCACCCCAATCATTTGTCCCACCTTCGACGGCTAGCTCCTAATAAAAGGTTACTCCACCGGCTTCGGGTGTTACAAACTCTCGTGGTGTGACGGGCGGTGTGTACAAGACCCGGGAACGTATTCACCGTAGCATGCTGATCTACGATTACTAGCGATTCCAGCTTCATGTAGTCGAGTTGCAGACTACAATCCGAACTGAGAATAATTTTATGGGATTTGCTTGGCCTCGCGGATTCGCTGCCCTTTGTATTATCCATTGTAGCACGTGTGTAGCCCAAATCATAAGGGGCATGATGATTTGACGTCATCCCCACCTTCCTCCGGTTTGTCACCGGCAGTCAACCTAGAGTGCCCAACTTAATGATGGCAACTAAGCTTAAGGGTTGCGCTCGTTGCGGGACTTAACCCAACATCTCACGACACGAGCTGACGACAACCATGCACCACCTGTCACTTTGTCCCCCGAAGGGGAAAACTCTATCTCTAGAGCGATCAAAGGATGTCAAGATTTGGTAAGGTTCTTCGCGTTGCTTCGAATTAAACCACATGCTCCACCGCTTGTGCGGGTCCCCGTCAATTCCTTTGAGTTTCAACCTTGCGGTCGTACTCCCCAGGCGGAGTGCTTAATGCGTTAGCTGCAGCACTAAGGGGCGGAAACCCCCTAACACTTAGCACTCATCGTTTACGGCGTGGACTACCAGGGTATCTAATCCTGTTTGATCCCCACGCTTTCGCACCTCAGCGTCAGTTACAGACCAGAGAGCCGCCTTCGCCACTGGTGTTCCTCCATATCTCTGCGCATTTCACCGCTACACATGGAATTCCACTCTCCTCTTCTGCACTCAAGTTCCCCAGTTTCCAATGACCCTCCACGGTTGAGCCGTGGGCTTTCACATCAGACTTAAGAAACCGCCTACGCGCGCTTTACGCCCAATAATTCCGGATAACGCTTGCCACCTACGTATTACCGCGGCTGCTGGCACGTAGTTAGCCGTGGCTTTCTGGTTAGGTACCGTCAAGACTTGTTCAGTTACTAACAAATTTGTTCTTCCCTAACAACAGAGTTTTACGATCCGAAAACCTTCATCACTCACGCGGCGTTGCTCCGTCAGGCTTTCGCCCATTGCGGAAGATTCCCTACTGCTGCCTCCCGTAGGAGTCTGGACCGTGTCTCAGTTCCAGTGTGGCCGATCACCCTCTCAGGTCGGCTACGTATCGTCGCCTTGGTAAGCCGTTACCTTACCAACTAGCTAATACGGCGCGGGTCCATCTATAAGTGACAGCCGAAGCCGCCTTTCACTATTGAACCATGCGGTTCAAAATATTATCAGGTATTAGCCCCGGTTTCCCGGAGTTATCCCAGTCTTATAGGTAGGTTACCCACGTGTTACTCACCCGTCCGCCGCTAACATCAGAGAAGCAAGCTTCTCATCTGTTCGCTCGACTTGCATGTATTAGGCACGCCGCCAGCGTTCATCCTGAGCCAGGATCAAACTCTCCATAAAAGAAGTAAGCTTGATTAGCTCTTTTTGATTGGTTAAGCCAATCACTCTTGAAGTACTAATAGTACTCAAATTATTGGAATTAACGTTGACATATTGTCATTCAGTTTTCAATGTTCGTTTGCCTCACAAGAAATAACTATACAGGTAAAAAGCATATGTCTCAAGCATCAAAATTACACCAAAACACCCTTTGTTCTCATATATGATTAATTCTCTACATATTCTTTAAGTTTTTTGTAAGTTTTTTTCGCATCTTCATAGCCTTGTTTATATAAAGCATCTAATTTCTTAGGATCTTTCTCAATTCTATCAACAGATAATGTATCTTCTGGTCTAATAACAAAGATATTTCCCTTTTCTTCCTCTGTTTCAATCCATTCTAATGTCTTATTGTAATGTTTATATCTAATTTCCATTAAATGATTTACTTTAGGATATGCTTTCAATTTAAAGACCTTTGAAAATCTACTTTGTTTTTTTCTATAACTTTGCGGTCTCGTTAAAATGAGCACTTGTTTTTTATATCCATCATCCATTGCTTTATTAACAGGTATCGGATCAACAATGCCACCATCTAATAGCGTGTGACCTTTATAATTCACAGGATTCGCCATCAAAGGTAAAGAACTCGTTGCTTCTAAAGCTGTTAATAATGAACCTTTCATTTCATTCTTATCAAAATATACCGCTTCGCCTGTTTCACAATCTGTAGTTACAACTACAAAGTTTTCTTCAGCTTTGTCAAAAGCTTCAAAATCAAAAGGTTCTAAATAAGTTGGAATATAATGATAAACAAAATCCATCCCGAATACCTCTTTTCTTCTTATATAATTAGAAAGAGAAAGATATCTTTTGTCTTTAATATATTTCGTTGTAACTCTATGATTCCTTCTGAATTGTCTAGAAAGGTAACTCGCCGCCATAGAAGCGCCTGCTGAGACACCGATATTATATTCAAAAAACATGTCTTTTTTCACAAAGTAATCTAATACTCCGGCAGTGTACATACTTCTCATACCGCCGCCTTCAAGTATTAATGCTGTATTTTTTATCATTCTTACACTCTTCTCTATACTATTAGTGGAAAGAGGCTGTGGCATAAAATGCCTCAGCCTCTTAATTCATTTAGCTAAATTTCAGTTCTACCAGTGATTGCTTTAGAAAGTGTTACTTCATCAGCATATTCTAAATCTCCGCCTACAGGTAAACCATGTGCAAGTCTTGTCGTTTTTATACCAATTGGTTTAACCAATCTCGAGATATACATTGCTGTAGATTCGCCTTCAATATTAGGGTTCGTCGCTAATATGATTTCGTTAATCTCATCACTCTTAAGTCTTTCTAAAAGTGTTGGTATGTTTATATCTTCTGGACCAATACCTTCCATAGGAGATATCGCACCATGCAACACATGGTAAAGACCTTTGTATTCACGCATCTTTTCCATAGCAATAACATCTTTAGAGTCTTGTACGACACAAACAACTGAACGATCTCTTTGTTTATCCTGACAAATATGACAAGGAGACACGTCTGTAATATGTCCACACGTTTCACAATATGTTAATTCACGCTTTACATCTACAAGTGATTTCGCGAATAGTACAACATCGTCTTCCTTCATATCTAACACATGGAAAGCTAAGCGTTGTGCAGTCTTCGGCCCAATCCCTGGTAATTTCATAAAACTATCTATCAGTTTAGATATTGGTTCTGGATAGAACATCATTACATCATTCCAGGAATGTTAAGACCTTTTGTATGTTTACCTAAACGATCTGCTGTTACGTCATCAGCTTTGCTTAAAGCATCATTTGTAGCAGCTAATACTAAGTCTTGAAGCATTTCAATATCTTCAGGGTCTACGACATCTTCTTTAATAATTACGTCTAATATTTCTTTATGTCCTGAAACAACAACAGTTACCATACCGCCACCTGCTGTACCTTCAATTTTTTCTTCTTTTAACTTTTCTTGTTCTTCTGCCATTTTCTTTTGCATTTTTTGCATTTGTTTCATCATTTGTTGCATATTTCCGCCACCGCGCATATTTTCGTCCTCCTAGTATCTCATTTGTTTAATATTTGTATTTAATTTTTGTCATATTTATTATACATACCTTTAGAGATGATGTCATGTATTACTCATCAGTAACATTTACTGTATCTTCTCCAAATAATTCTTGTGCCTTTTTAACAATATCCGTCTCAGCAGGTTTTTCTTCTGTCTCCGCTTCGCCTTGAGCAGGGTTTGTTTTTTTAGATTGGATGTATTGTTGCCTTACTTGTAACCATTGTGAGTTTGGTACCCCTACAACTTTTACAGTCTTGTCGACGATTTCACAAACAATGGATTCTATATGATTTCTCTTTTCATCATCTTTATTTACAATTTCACAATGAATATCCTCGTCAAATTTCACCAAAACATGATCTTCACTCGCTGCTACTGGTTCTGAATTTAATAACAAACTCACTAATGCACGTTGCTCTTTTTCCTTCACAGATTCAATGACCGCTTGCCATTTTTCTTTTAATAAAGTTAAATCTTCTCTATTGGCATGGTCCAGCACACGTTCTATTTGTCTAATTGAAAAGACATGCTTAGATTGTCTTCTTGAAACACCTTGTTTGTTCTCAACTGGTTTCGCCGGTGCTGACACACCATTTTGTGACAGTTGTTGTACGTGTGCTTCAAGTTGCTTAATCTTACTGAGTACTTCAGATGACGCTTCGGTTGTATTATTTTGATTGGTAGCAGGTTGTTCGTTATTATTCGCTATTAATTCCGTAAGCTTCACTATCAATATTTCTATATGAACGTTTTGATTAATCGCAAAACGCATAGACACCAATGTATCATTGATACAATCTATCATCTTATACATCGCATTTAAATTCACGTCATGCAAAGCATGCTCAGCATCTTCTTGTTCAGTTGTTTTAGCTACGATTGCGTCTCTAATGAAATAAATCATATCATTTACAAGTCTATTAACCTCTTTACCCTCGGCAATAAAGGTATGATATCGCGTAAACGCTTGTTTAATATCTTTAGTGACGATGTCACGAAAGAGTTCGTTCAAAGCAGCTTTATCTACGCTACCTGTGACATTTAAAGCATGTTCAAGTGATAAATGACCATCACCAAAGGCAATTGCTTGGTCCATAATGCTCAGTGCGTCACGCATTCCACCTTCAGAAACTTGTGCCACAAACGATAATGCTTCTTGCTCAAAGGAAATATTTTGTTCTTCAGCGACATATGCCAATCTACTTTCAATATCTCCTGAGTGTATAGCCTTAAAATCAAACCTTTGACACCTAGAAATAATCGTTGGCGGTATTTTATGAGGTTCAGTAGTAGCAAGTATAAAAATAGCATGACTAGGCGGTTCTTCAAGTGTCTTTAATAGTGCGTTAAATGCGCCAGTTGTTAACATGTGCACTTCATCAATAATATATACTTTGAATTCAGATTCACTTGGTGCATATTTGACTTTATCTCTAATATTTCTAATTTCATCTACGCCGTTATTACTCGCAGCATCTATTTCAATAACATCTGAGTTCGTCCCTTGTGTGATACCTTTACAAATTGCGCATTCATTACAAGGTTCTCCATCTGTATTTACAGTACAATTTATTGCTTTAGCAAAAATTTTAGCAATACTCGTCTTACCTGTTCCACGTGGACCATTAAATAAGTAAGCATGTGATTGCTTTTCTTTTTGGATTGCATTTTTTAATGTTTTGGTGACATGTTTTTGACCGACTACATCAGAAAATGATTGCGGTCTATACATTCTATATAAAGCCTGATAATTCAAAATGGCACCTCCAAAGTTTAATTCTACATACCTATCATTATATCACGAATTGAAGTGACTTCTTATGATTAATTATAGGAATGCTTCAGGATAATGAACAATTCCTCTGATCTCTTTTGTTGGATGATCCCACAAATATTTGAACATGAAATTTTCATCTGGAACGTCAAATGGTGGCTCAATGCCGAATTCCGAAGCTTTATGATAACCCAACTTCTGATAATACTCTGCATGTCCAAGTACAACAACACCAATATATCCATTTTCATAAGCTCTATATTCTAAAGCTTCAATCAATGCTTTACCTATTCCTTTTTTCTGATATTCAGGTAACACAGACACTGGTGCTAAAGCTAGCACCACATTACTTTGCTCTTCAGAATTAACCATGACTTCCGACATCATAGCATGGCCTAATATTTTTCCTCGTTCTGTTTTAGCTACAACTTCTAATTCAGCATTATACTCAAGTGACTTTCTAATTTTGCCAATTAATTCATGCTCTCGACCATCAGTATGTTCCTCGTTTAAAAAAGCTTCCTTAACAACCTCTTTAGCTAAATCATATTCTGATTCCACAATCGTTCCAATTAGTAATTGAGTCATGTGTGTTATATCCTCCTGATATAATAAAAAGGGCGACCGCGGTCACCCTTTTTGAATTTATATAAAATTTGATTAGTATTAAAATTTAAATACCGTGCACCTTTGCTTTGAACAAATATCACAAGCGTAACCACAGTCGTTAGCTAAACTTCGGCTACCCTACGGCACATACAATGATCCACTTAATGCTGCTTCCTTCCGGACCTGACATGATTCATGGGTTTGTATTGCATAGGACCGATGTCTTCAGACACCACGTGCTGAGGGCAGACCTCACAATAATAAGTCCGCAGCAAAGGAATTCAGTCTTGCATAAGCGGATTTCAAGTACAGGGAACCGCTACCTCCCCACTTAGCACGGCACTTTATATAGTACAATATAACCTTAACATTTGGCAAGAAAAAACTATCGTTTAATTGTGTGATTGATGAATTACACGTCTTGAAAAGTCGACAAACTTAAATTCTGTCGCAATATGTCGAGAAATATTATATTGGAATCGTTCTGCGTTATCAAGGTGAACGATCCCTCTAACAGTCGCAGTGAAAGGCGGATTCAAAGGGCCAAAGTATTTCAATTCTTTCTCCGTCATTTCTTCAAACGTAATAGACTTATTAGAATAACTAATTTCGACATTCATTTCTTGTTCGATATATCGGTATATCGACTGCCCGGCAATATCCTTTGATAACTGAGGGATAATCGAACAAACAAAGTAATCTTCGTCCATAATATGCACTTTACCTAATTTATTTCTTGTTCGAATCACATGCCATAACTTATCACTATCTTCTAACCCTAACGCATGTTTCACGACAGGCACTTCTTCAGCGTTTATCGTTTCCAATAGTTCTACCGCCGTCTCATATTCAAGACCAAGACGTTGGTTAATTTCTTGGAAGCTAATCATTTCAGAAATAGGAAATTGAATAATGTCTTCATAAATAACTACTGATCCTTTGCCACGCAACTTCTGAATATACCCTTTTTCTTGTAATAAATTTAATGCTTTCCTTACTGTTTCTCTTGAAGTTTCGTATATCTTTGTCAATTCATTCTCAGAAGGTAACTGCTGTAAATGAGCATACTCTCCATTTATAATTTTTTTACAAATAGATTGATAAATTTTCATATACTTGTTCATGTGTTCACCTCTATACCTTCTATACTTACTTATTCTTCATTCAACTTCACAACAAATGCATCATAAGGTTGTAAGTTTCGACCTATTTTATCATTATTAGAAATAATCAACTCGCCATCCGTATTCACTTCACTTGGAAGTGCAACGACACTATCTGAATAATTAGCGACAATCAACCACGTTTCTCCATTGAAATGTCGTTTATATATAAATAGCTCTGGATGGTCCATATACATTGGTTCTATCGCGCCATACGTCACAATGTCATGTTGATGACGTATTTGGATTAATTTTTGGTACGTATAGAAGATAGAATCTTTTTCTTCTAGTGCCGCTTCTACATTAATATGTTGATAATTATCCGGGATGCCTATCCAAGGTGTTCCAGTTGTAAAACCAGCATGCGTTTCTTGGTTCCACTGAACTGGCGTTCTAGAATTGTCTCTAGATTTTTGACCAATCACTTTCATAATCATTGCTTCATCCATGCCTTGTTCTCGTAACAAACGGTAAGCATTCAATGATTCCACATCTCTATATTCATCAATATTTGTAAACTGAGGATCCGTCATCCCAATTTCTTCCCCTTGATAAATATAAGGTGTACCTTGCAACATATGCAGAGATATCGCCAACATCTTCGCTGATTTCACTCTATCCGCTTCAGTTGAATCATTTCCGAAACGCGTCACTACTCTCGGTTGATCGTGATTACACCAGAAGATTGCATTCCATCCATTTCCTTTTGCGATATTCACTTGCCAATCCATTAATATACGTTTGAGCTCTAGAAAATCAAATTTCATATCCGACCATTTTTCACCATTTTTATAATCTACTTTTAAATGATGAAAATTAAATACACTACTCAGCTCATGACGTTCAGGTTGTGTATATTTTATACAATGGTCAATTGTCGTTGATGACATTTCACCAACAGTCATAATATCTTTCTGACCGAATGTATTTTGATTGAGTTCACGTAAATAATCATGTACTTTTGGTCCGTCTGTATAAAATTCTTTACCAATTGCTTCTGAGTCTTCAAATGCACCTTTTGAAATTAAATTAATTACATCAAAACGGAATCCATCGATACCAAAATCAATCCAATAATTGATCATTTCATAAATTTCAGATTTAAGTTGATCATTCTCCCAATTTAAATCAGCCTGTGATACATCGAATAATCGTAAATAATAACTTTCCGTTTGTTCATCATACGTCCATGAATTCCCACCAAATTTCGATTCCCAATTTGTTGGTGGTGCGTCTTTCGTTCCTTCTTTCCAAATATAATAATCGCGATAAGGATTATCTTTGGATTTACGAGACTCTACAAACCAATGGTGAGCAGTAGATGTATGATTAATAACGATATCAAGCATAATTTTAATACCTCGTTCGTGCGCTGCTTCCAATAATCGTTCAACATCTTCTTTTGTACCAAAATCCGGATTGATTTGATAATAATCACTAATATCATAACCATTATCGTTCATCGGCGATTCATAAATCGGTGTTAACCAAATGTAATCAACACCTAAAGTTTGCAAGTACGGTAACTTTTCAATAATGCCGTTAATATCTCCTTGGCCATTTCCTGTCGTATCGTTAAATGATTTTGGATATATTTGATAGACGACTGATTTTTTCCAATCCGTTACTGCCATATGAATAAACTCCTTTAATTTATATTTATTCTTTCACCATTTCTTTTGCTTTTTCTTTAGCGAATCTTGAAAATACAATCGTAAGTATAGCGGGTAAAATCATTGCTATCAAGGTTGCAACACCGAATACGCCCCAAAATTCACGTTTAATCGAAATAATTGCAGGTATTCCACCAACACCAACTTTACCTAATACTGTATTCGCTCCAACAAACGCACCTAATAAGCACGATGTAATAATTGATGCGAAGAATGGATATTTCAATGGTAAGTTCACACCAAACATCGCTGGTTCTGTTACACCTAGGAATGCTGATATACCAGAAGTAAATGCTAAACCTTGTTCTTTTGCCATTTTACGTTTTCTATAAATCAACCAAGCACCAAATGCCGCTGAACCTTGGCATATATTTGAGATGGCAACGATTGGCCATAAATAAGTGTGACCCAACGGACTTCCCATCAGTTGGAAATCAACTGCTAAGAACATATGATGTAGACCTGTAATAACTAGTGGTGCATAGAACAAACCGTAAACAGCGCCACCTAACCAACCTGCGCTTTCAAAGATACCTTTAATACCTTCAGTAATTAACGTACCTAATTCTAAAGCAAGTGGTCCAATTACAATAAAAGCTAAAAACCCTGTAATTAATAATGCGACCGGACCAACGACCAACATTTTAATCGAATCATGTACACGTTTATTCAAGAATTTCTCTATGATTGATAAAACCCAAGTTGCTAATAAGATTGGTAAGACTTGTCCTTGATAGTTCAATTGTTTAATTTCTAAACCAAAGATATGCCAAACTGGTATTTCACTTGATTTACCGCCACCTAAGTCATATTGAGAAGCAAGTTGCGGATGTAATAAAATTAACCCTAATACTAAACCAAGTATCGGACTACCACCAAAGACACGCATCGCCGACCAACCTATTAAAGCTGGCAAGAAGATAAATGCCGTACTAGCGATGACATTAATAATATTCGCAAAATCCGCCAACCAAACAAATTGTTCTACAAGTGGTTTAGCACCAAACAAATCTTTAGCCGTAAGCACATTATTTAAACCTAATAGCAAACCAGCAGTAACAATGGCTGGCAAAATCGGAATAAACACATCTCCTAGTAATTTGATTAAACGTTGAAATGGATTCATCTTCTGCTCAGACGCTTTCTTGACATCGTCTTTCGAACTTTCTTCTACACCCGTTTCTTCTTGAAAAACTTTATATGCTTCATCTACAGTTCCCGGACCAATAACAATTTGGAATTGATTATTCGCCGAAAAAGATCCTTTAACTAAATCAATTTCATCTAAAGCTTCCTTATCAACTTTGCTTTCATCGTTTAATACTAAACGTAAACGTGTAACGCAATGCGTCGCCGCACTCACATTATCTTTACCCCCGATTGCGTCGATAATTAACCTTATATCTTCTCTCTTCACAGCCATTGCACTCACTCCCCTTTATTTATTTAACTGAATTATAACTTGTATATACAAGTATGTAAAGGCTTACATTTATCAATATACTTTTTCTGTAGTATGATTAAGTAAAGGAGCTGATAAATATGACTTTTTTAACGCATGAATTAATGGATCATAACGATGTGTCACTAGAATTTGCTAATGAACATTCAACAATATTCACAAATCATCATTACGAAAAAACTTTTGAATCAGCGAGTTTAATCAAATTACCCATTATGATTTATATTTTTAATCAGTTAAACGATGATGAAATGCAAGAATCGCTCACAATCGATCAATCTGTTGGAGGTAGTGGTGTATTACAAAGTTTGCATATACGTCAATTAAGCATCCAAGATTTGGTGTATCTCATGATTGTTGTTTCTGATAATACAGCAACGAATATTTTAATTGACCATTTCGGATTGCATCATATCAATCAGTTCATAGAAACCGATTTAGAATGTACAGAAACAAAATTAAGTAGACGCATGATGGATGAGCAAGCCATCTCTGAAGGCAAGCAGAATGTTACTTCTGCTCAAGATATCATACGCATCCTCAGATACATCACAAACCATGCACATCATAAAGAAATGATGGACATCTTACACGAACAACATTTAAATGACAAAGTATCTATTTATCAATCGTTCTACGATTCTAAACTTAAATTTCATTCTAAAACAGGAGAATACGATAACGTCATTAATGATGTCGGAATTATTCAGCACCATGACACATTTTATTATTATTGCTTCTTATCAAACACAAAAACACCCGAAAAAGCGATTCAATTCTCTCACGATTTCGGGTCATATATGATTCACTCTATTCTAAATGAGTAGCAGTCTTGCTGCTTTTGCTAATATCTTGTGATAATAACTATCCGTTAACTTCACAATTTCTATGCTTTTAGGTGTATGCGGTGCATGAATCATCATTCCATCGCCCATGTATATTCCAACATGAGAGAGGAAACCATTCTCTTCTGGCTTGCTAAAGAAGAGTAAGTCACCTGGTTCGAATTCAGCCGCTTCAATCGGGATATCAACCATCGCGTCATATTGTTCATCTGCATCTCTGGGAATTTGGAAGTTTTGGCTTTTATACATTTGAAAACAAAAACCTGAACAATCGTATCCATAACTTGAAACGCCACCCCATAAATACGGAAGATCAATAAACTGCCTTGCTTGTTCAATCACACCTTGCATTGATCCCTTTTTAAAAGTTCCATATTCATCACTAAATTTCACGTCTCGAATATCGATCATTCCCGGTCCTTCAGGTGTATTCACTTCCACAAATGATTCACCACGCTTTGTCACTGGTAAAGTTGTATTAAACGAAAGCACTTGTTTCGTTTTAAATTCTAAATCAAATAACGTCGTCTTCGGCGCTTTAACACGAACCTTCTCAGTCATGTCCTGTACATCCATAACACCTAATTGACTACTTGGAATAAATCCAGGATAACCTTTCGGGTGTTGTTTAGATGGCTGTTCTAAACAAACGACATGACTCCATCCTTCCTGTTCATCAAGAACTTCTACCATTTCACCATATAATATTTGCGTATCTATACGGCTATCTTCAGTGAATGACAGTTTTTGTTCCAAATTTAGTGTTAACAACCATCTTTGGATATCAGCAGGATATTTGATACCATCTCTATCAATATCTCTCGCTTTATCAATGTCTCTCCAAATCGTCCCAACATTTACCCTACAATATTTAATCATTGACTCACCTTCTTTAATAAAGATTGTCGATCTATACCCAAACCATATCCTTCTGAAGGCGTTACTTTCGCGCTACTATATTGAATACCACCTTCAATTTGTCGTTCTACAACCATTAATGGCGCATCAAAATCCACTCTTTTCACTTGTTCCGCAGCTAAACTAAAGTGTAAAGCAGCAGTCACAGACACATGTGTTTCCATCATGCATCCAACCATGCAAGGAATACTCGCTTCACTTGCCATTCTATGGATTTGCATAGCCTGATGAATACCACCTGTCTTCATCAATTTAATGTTCCATAGTTCTTTAGCACCAACATCTAGTAAACGCCGCGCATCATTTAAGCTAAACAGACTTTCATCTACCATGACCGGAATTTCAAAGTTTTGTGTTAATTCACCCAATGCTTCATAAGCATGTCGATCAACAGGCTGTTCAATACTTTCAATATTTAAATCTGCTTCGTCGAATTGTTTCAAGGCATACCGTGCACTATCCACATCCCAAGCTTGATTTGCATCGACACTAAGAATGACATCTTGAGGTAATGAAATTCTTAACGCTTTTAATCGATTTAAATCAGTTTCTACGTTGTCTTTGCCGACTTTTATTTTCAAATGCTTAAATCCTTCGTCTACATATCTCAAACCATCTTCAACCATTTCTTCGGCATCATTTAAACTCACTGTATAACATGTCTCCAACTGTTTATTTCCTGGGTTATAATTTAAATATTGATATAGTGGTAGGGTCGCTTCTTGCGCTAACAAATCATGCAGAGCAATATCTAATGCTGCTTTAGCGCTCGTATTGCCAACCATTGCACTTTGTACATCATCTAATAATGACTCATGCACCTGTCTATTGATTAGTAGCGGCTTAAATACTTCGTCAATTGCAGCCTCTATGCCACCCTTCGTATCACCAGTAATCACATATGTCGGTACCGCCTCTCCAACACCAATCATATCTTCTACATTTGTTTCAACAAATACATATATACTTTCTATTACTTCTACAGTTCTCAAAGCTGTCTTAAACGGTTTCTTTAAAGGTGTTCCATATCTATAATATTTAATATCTGTAATAAACATCACATCGCCCCCTTATCCTTTATCTACACCAGATTCTATTTTCAGTAATCCTTCTTGAACATTTAAAATGGCATTCGTCCCAAATGGTATACCAAAGTGCGGTGTGCAATGTCCGATATTCAAATCGTAAACAGCTGGTTTATCCAAACTTGTAATAAAGAAATCGATGACTTCTTTCATTTCCAATGACTTTTCTGGCTTTGATGGTTCACTATCAGTAAATGGACCAATCATAAATCCTATCGCATCATCGAGTTTTCCTGCTGATTTCATTTGTTGTAGAAATCCATCTATCTTGTATGGTTCTTCACCAATATCTTCAAAAAATAGTATTTTCCCTTTCGTATCTATCTCATACGAAGTCCCTAAACTCGAAACTAACAATGACAAACAACCGCCTACGATTCCACCTTCTACAACACCATCAACGAGTGGTTTGAACATTAATTCATTTGAAGGATATATCACGTCTTTACCGTCAAATAATTGTTCGAAACTATTTAAACTTATTTCATTAAATCGAGCACCAATATCCGATGCAATCATAGGACCTTGAAATGTAACTAAACCCGTTTGTTGTCTTACCGCATTATGTAAACATGTAATATCGCTATAGCCCCAAATAATTTTCGGGTGTTGTTTAATCAAGTCATAATCAATTTGCTCTACAATTCTTGGCGTACCGTAGCCACCATTCGAACAGATAATTGCTTTCACTTCATCATCTAGCAACATTTCATGAAATCCTTGCAAACGCGCTTCATCTTCACCAGCTAAATGACCATATCGATCTGTGATATTATCAGCTAATTTAAATCGTAAATCATAACGTTCCTCTAAACGTTCAAGACCTTGTTTCAATTTCTCTTGATGAGGTGGACTGGCCAATGCAACCACGCCAACAACATCTCCCCTATTTAGCCCCTTTGCTTTCATTTATTCACGACCTTTTTTCAGAATATTCTTATATTATAGCAAAGATATATCTCAAAAGGGACCATACAGAACAAGTGAATGAATTCTCTATTTTTTTACACAACAAAAAAACAAGAGGTTGAGACATAAAAGTCTCAACCTCTTGCTATATATATTAGTCTTGGTATTTTAAAAATAATGGCGGAGGAAGAGGGATTCGAACCCCCGCGAGCCGTTAAGCCCCTGTCGGTTTTCAAGACCGATCCCTTCAGCCGGACTTGGGTATTCCTCCAAATAAGACAATACTTATCTTATACCATGCCATCACTCATGTCAATAAAAAGTCTAAAATTTAAATTGTAATTTTTTCCTTCAATGATTTATCTACAGCTTTTGCAACTGAACGCCCTTCTTTTATTGCCCAAACGACTAAACTTTGTCCTTTTCTTGCATCACCAGCAACAAAAATTTTGTCTTGATTTGTTCTAAAATCTTTATCGTTCGCTACAATTTTATTGCGTTCTGTATTTAAATTAAAGGTATGTGGTACTAAATGTTCTGTACCTTCAAATCCAATTGATAATAACACTAAATCAGCTGGCCAATGACGTTCTGTGCCTTCAACAATAACCATGCCATCTTCCGTTTCTTCTAATACTTGTGTATAAAGTCCACGAATTTGACCACTTGAATCTACATCATAACGCATCGTTTGAATACCATAAGCTCTTGGTTCAAATCCAAATTGCTCTCTATATTCTTTATGCGCATAATCTAATTTGAAAATAGGCATTGGTAATGGCCAAGATGTATTTTGTTCCATCTTATCTGTTAATCTTACATATTTATTAAATTGAACAACTGATTTACAGTCATCTCTTAAAGCTGTCGCAACACAGTCAGCACCTGTGTCACCCGCACCGATTACAATCACATTCTTGCCTTTTGCTGATATTGTTGGTGTATCAATTTCTCCCATTTGTAACTGTGTTTGTTCTGTTAAGTATTCCATTGCATAATGTATACCGAAGCTCATACGTCCTTCTAAAGGTAAGTCTCTACCTTTTTGTGAACCGGTACAAACGATAATCGCATCGTATTGATCGTTTAATTCTTCTTTCGTGATGTCTTTCCCCACATTTACATCTGTCTTGAAGACAATACCTGCTTCTTCCATGATTTTTATACGTCGTTCAATGACTGCTTTATCTAGTTTCATACTTGGTATACCGTACATGAGCAAGCCACCTGGACGATGGTTACGCTCATATACCGTTACATTATATCCTAATAAGTTCAACTCTTCCGCTGCAGTAAGTCCCGCTGGACCACTACCTATAATTGCTACCTTTTCGTCGCGTCTTTGTTGAGGTAATTTAGGTTTCACTAGCCCCATATCATAAGCTTCATCTATAATCGTACGTTCTATTCCTTTAATTGCTACGGAATCATTATTAATCGCTAACACACATGATGATTCACATGGCGCAGGACACACACGACCCGTAAATTCCGGAAAGTTATTTGTTTCAGATAATCTTGCATATGCTTCTTTGTAGTCTTTTCGATATACTAAATCATTCCATTCAGGAATATAGTTACCTATCGGACAGCCTATCGTATCTCTACCGAATGAAGAGCCTGTCTGACAAAATGGCGTCCCACAATCCATACAACGCGCACCTTGCGTTGAAGCATCTTCAGTTGTAAAACGTTGTTGGAATGGTTCATATCCTTTGATTCTATCTTTTAATGGTAACTCATCAAGTTGTTGCTTAGGATATTTCATAAAACCTTTAAATTCACCCATAATATGCCCTCCTTCTTAATATACAGAAGCCAGTTCTTCTTCATCATCAATAGATTTTCGATCATCAAAGAATGCATTTAGTAGTGCATCTTCTTCACTTTCTAACTTGTGTATAGATATCTTCTGCATCATTAATTTATAATCTTTAGGAATAACTTTAACGACACTTTCGATAATCGTATCAAATGATGCTAATACCTCGCGTGCTTTACTACTATTTGTATATTTAACATGTTCTTCTAACATATGTTTTAAATTTGAGATTTCGTCTTTATCTTTTAACACTTCGAATTCAAGTGTATCTAAAGCGTGTTCTTTCTTAAATGCTTCAACATCTGTTGGCATTGCATAACAGACACCACCACTCATACCTTGACCAAAGTTACGCCCAACATCACCTAAGATGACAACACGTCCACCTGTCATGTACTCTAAACCGTGATCGCCGACACCTTCAACAACAACATTCACACCACTGTTTCTTACACAGAAACGTTCACCGGCACGTCCATTGATATAAGAGGTACCACTTGTCGCACCATAGAAACAAACGTTACCAACGATAATGTCTTCTTCACGATCTTCGTTTGGCGCGTTTAAAATTAATTTACCACCAGATAAGCCCTTACCGAAGTAATCGTTAGCATCACCTGTATGATGTAACGTCATACCTTTAGGCGTAAATGCACCATAACTTTGACCAGCATGTTTGAACGTCTTCACATGTATTGTATCTTCAGGTAAGCCTGGTTCACCATGTACTTCTGTGATATAACTTCCTGTAATAACACCAACATCTCGCTCTGTGTTACGAATATTATAACTACCAACAAATTTCTCGCCGTGATCGATAGAAGCTTTTGCATCTTCATACAGCTTTGTTAAATCAAAACCTTCATCAAGGTGATGATTTTGATTTGTTGAACGATGTCTTTCACCGTCATTCGCAAATAACAATGCAGCCAAGTCTAATTCTCTTGCTTTCGGATGAGAATAATAGCGTTCAGACACTTCTAATAAATCTGTTCTACCTACTAAATCGTCCATCTTCGTCAATCCTAATGAAGCTAAGATTTCTCTTATTTCCTCGGCAATAAAGTACATAAAGTTAACGATATGATCTGCTTTACCTGTAAATAATTTACGCAAGTCACCATTTTGTGTTGCTATACCTACTGGACATGTATCTTTATGACAAACTCTCATCATAATACAACCAAGAACAACTAATGGCGCTGTAGCAAACGCAAATTCTTCTGCACCTAACATACATGCTAATGCAACATCTCGACCAGTCATCAATTTACCATCTGTTTCTAATGTCACTCTTGATCGTAATCCGTTTAACATAAGTGTTTGATGTGTTTCTGATAAACCAATTTCCCATGGTAAACCAGCATGTTGAATACTCGTCTTAGGAGATGCACCTGTACCACCATCATAACCACTGATAACAATTTTATCGGCATAAGCCTTTGCTACACCAGCAGCAATTGTACCAACGCCAGATTTAGATACTAATTTAACACTGATATCTGTTTTTCTATTAGCATTTTTCAAATCATGAATCAGTTGTGCTAAATCTTCAATTGAATAAATATCATGATGTGGCGGTGGTGAAATCAGACCAACACCTGGTGTTGAACCACGCACTTCAGCTACCCACGGATATACTTTCGTACCTGGTAATTGTCCACCTTCTCCAGGTTTAGCACCTTGTGCAACTTTAATTTGCAACTCTTTAGCATGTTGTAGATAATCACTCGTTACACCAAATCGTCCTGATGCAACTTGCTTAATCGCACTCATATAATTTGTTCCATCTGGTTTCACAATAAATCGTTCTGGATTCTCTCCACCTTCACCACTGTTACTACGACCACCTATACGGTTCATCGCTTCTGCTAAAGTTTGGTGTGCTTCTTGAGAAATTGAACCAAAACTCATTGCACCTGTCTTAAATCTCGTTACAATGTTGTCTGCTGATTCAACTTTATCCAAATCGACGGCGCGTGCCTTTTTAAAATCTAATAAGTTTCTCAAATGGCTCATACGCTCATTATCCGCTGATTCCGAATATTCTTTGAACATATCAAAGTTGTTATCTCTACAAGCATGTTGCAATAGATGAATCGTTTTCGGATTAAAAGCGTGATGTTCACCTTGTTGTCTCCATTGGAATGTACTACCAGAATTCAGATATTCAATACGCTCTGATTGTCTTGCTTTATTCTCTCTGTCGATTGTAGCAATAGAAATACCAGAAAGTTTTGAAGGTGTACCTGTAAAGTATTTCTCGATGACATCTTTACCTAGACCCACCGCTTCAAATATTTGTGCACCTTGATAACTTTGTACTGTTGAAATACCCATCTTAGCCATAACTTTGATTACACCTGCTGATAATGTTTGACTGTACGTATCAACATTTTCTTCAACAGTGCCTTCAAGACGACCTTCGACCGTTAATGATTCGATTGTATAGTGCGCCAAATAAGGAACAACAGTATTCGCTCCGTAACCGATTAAAGTCGCTAAATGATGAACTTCTCGACATTCTCCAGAATACGCAACAATACTTGTATCTAATCTTTGACCAGTTCTAATTAAATATTGATGGATATGGCTGACTGCTAATAACATTGGTATCGCAAATAAGCCTTGTTCATCATCAACAGATTCATCTTCTAACACAATAATTTCAGCACCATCTTTAACTGCTTTAGATACCGTTTGACCTAATGTATCAAGTGCATCTTCAAGTGATTCTGAATACGTCGTTGCAACTGTAGCAACTTTAAAATGACTTGCTTGAATATGTTCAAGTTGAGCTTTAGATAATACTGGGTGGTTTAATTGGATTCTATTTGTATTCTCTTTACTTGGTTCTAATACGTTACCTTCTTTACCTAAATACACCATTTCACTTGTTACAATTTTCTCTCTATAAGAATCGATTGGTGGATTCGTTACTTGTGCGAAATGTTGTTTAAAGTAATTAAACAATGATTCAGGTCGAGTACTCAATACTGCTACTGGTGTATCAACACCCATAGCGCCAATCGGATCTTTTTTCTCTGTTACGATTTCTGACATGTATTTGTTAATTTCTTCTTTTGTATAACCAAAACGACGTTGTAGTTGGAAGACTTTTTCGCTTTCAACTTTTGATGCTGTAGCAACAACTTCGTTTACATTTAATACTTTGTCACTAATCCACTCATCGTAAGGATGTTCACTCGCAATGCGGTGTTTCAACTCATCGTTCTCAATGACTTTATTCTCTTTAAAATCTACTAATAATAATTTACCTGGGTTTAGTTGCCCTTTATATACGACATGCTCTTCTTCAACATCGATGACACCGACTTCTGAAGAAAAGATAATTTCATTCGTATCTGTAATTGTATAACGTCCAGGTCTTAAACCATTACGGTCTGTTAAAGCACCTAATTTATCACCATCACAGAAACTGATCATCGTGGGACCATCCCATGGTTCCATTAAATAACTATAATATTCATAAAAAGCTCTAATCTTAGGATCTTGAGTATCGTTATATAACCAAGGTTCTGGAATTAATAACATTGCAGCTTGTTCAGGTGGAATGCTTAAACTTAAGAACTCTAACGCATTATCTACAATCGCAGAGTCACTACCTGATTCATCTAATACTGTCCCAATTTTGTCTTTAACATCGCCAAAAATCGTCTCTATGAGTCTGTCTTGACGTGCACGCATCCAGTTCACATTACCTTTAATCGTATTGATTTCACCGTTATGCATTAACAATCTGTTTGGATGGGCTCTCTTCCAACTTGGGAAGGTATTCGTACTAAATCTAGAATGGACTGAACCAAATTTTGAAACGTAATCTTCATCTAATAAATCTATATACAGCCCTTTAATTTGGTCTGAACGTAACCAACCTTTGTACACGATTGTTCTTCGAGATAGACTTGCGAAATACAAATCTAAATTTTGTTCATCTCCGTATCTTTCAATTTGTTTACGTGCTATAAACAATGAACGATCAAAGTGTTCACTTGATGTACTTTCTACAAATACCTGTTGTATGTGTGGCATCGTTTCTGCCACGTGTGTCGCTAATACGGAAGTATCCACTGGAACTTCTCTATATGAAATAACACGTAATCCCTCTTCTTCAAAGAATGCATTAAACTGCGCTTCATGTTTACTGCCAGCTATTTTTTCATCAGTAAAAAACATACCTACAGCATAATGTTCTTCTTCAGGTAAATCGAGTTTTAATTTTTCTTTAAAATAGAGGTGAGGTACTTCTGTCATAATACCAGCACCATCACCAGTAATACCGTCAGCACCAACGCCACCTCTATGATCTAGCCTACACAGCATTTCAATTGATTTTAATACAATATCATGTGACCTTTTGTTGTCCATATTGGCATAAAAACCAATTCCACAAGCATCATGTTCGTCTATAGAATCATACAGGCCAAGTTGTCTTCTATCTTTCTTAAATGACATACGACATCACCTCAACAATAAATTTCAGAATCTTCAATAATTGATAGTCTTCATCATACTTTAAAACAACTTATCTTAACAATATATAAAATAGATGAAATATATCTAAAAATTAGATAAGATAAAAAGTGAGGTGATGATATGGAGATTAAACAATTAATTTATTTTAGAGAAGTTGCTTTAAGAGAGCACATTTCAGAGGCAGCTTTAGAATTAGAAATTGCACAATCTGCAGTCAGCAGACAAATCGCTAATTTAGAAAAAGAATTGAATACGACTTTATTTTTAAGAGAAGGTCGAAACGTTAAATTGACAGATAGTGGAGAAAAGCTCCTCTCACAAACGAATCAAATATTAAATTTAATCGACGAAACGAAAGAACTGTTTATTCATAATGAACAAAGTGGTTCACCTACTATAAAGTTAGCTTATACCGAAAGTTATGTTTCGCAGGCACTCCCAGCAATTATTAAATCTTATGAGAGAGACTTTAACATAGACATTCGTCCGATCATGATGACACCTGTCGAAATTGAAGAAGCGCTCATCTCTCATCAAATCGATGTCGCACTCTGCGAATTAACGCCTAAATTACTTAACAATAAATATACAATCAAACACACATTATTTGAGGAAACGTACAATCTCTATGTGCATAACCAAAATGATTTATCGATGAATCCGAAACCGCCTTTATCACAACTTAGTCATCAATATATTTATCATTTCAACACGTTACCTGAACAGATTTCTCAACTTATCAAAAAACATGCATCACAGAAGACTTATCCAATATCAAACGTAGCTTTACTTAAACAAACGCTTCTATCTCAAAAAGGCGTACTCATCATACCCGATTATTTAAGTAACGGTATAGACAACGAGCACCTCGTTAAAATACCACTCACACATACCGAATTAAAAAGAACCATTTATATCGTTTTTCAAGAAAACAATCAAAACAATCAATTAAACTCATTCATCCAACACGCGCGTTCTTTATTACAAAGACAAGCAACATATCATTAAGGAGGTCCGTCTTAATATGGATTTTATTAATAGAACAACAGAGCAAATAGCTGCTGACTTGCTTGGTGTGAGAATGATACATGAAACGAAAGACATCACATACACAGGCTTTATCGTTGAAACAGAAGCTTACATTGGAAAAATAGACCAAGCATCTCATTCATTTAATGGAAGACAAACGAACAGTGTTCAGTCACTTTATTGCGAAGGTGGCACTATTTATGCCCACTCTATGCACAAACAATTATTGATTAATTTTGTTGCGCAAGAAGAAGGTGAACCTCAAGGCATATTGATTAGAGCCATCGAACCAGAATTCGGTATTGAACAAATGATAATGAATCGAAATGGTAGATTAGGTATTGAACTAACAAACGGTCCAGGAAAACTTACACAGGCACTGAATATTTCTAAATCATTAGATGGTACGAAAATCAATGCAGGTTGTCTTAAAATTGACACACAACATCGAAAGTTCCCTAAGAACATCGATACATCGCCAAGAATAGGCGTTCCTAACAAGGGAGAATGGACAGATAAACCTTTACGATTCACCGTTTCCGGCCATCCATACATTTCAAAAGCTAGAAAACGCGACTCAATACCAAGTCATGAAACATGGAAATAATTGAAGTCATAAAACAAAATGCGTATACTATGTTTGATTCAAATTAAAAGAAAATCGACGGTGTAAACGACATGAATATACAACTCAAACAACCCTTTAACTTGGCCATCATTAGTTTCATCATTCTCGTGATAGGCGCAGTTATCTTCACGCAACATAATACTCAGTTTTACAAAACGCCCATTGGACAAATCACACAAATTACCAACAAGCAAAGTGAAACGACTATTGATCAAAATAAAAACAAAGACACATTGCACAAAGAACATATCCATATCAAAGTATTAAACGGCAAATATAAAGGAGACACGCTGACACTCTCCCATAAATATACCGATTCTTTGTCAGACTCTGAAAAATATAATAAAAATGATAAATTGCTACTATCGTATAAAGGAAAAGAAGACACCGCCATTATTAAAGGATTAAAACGTGATTCATCCGTTGTATTAATGATTGGTATCTTCCTATTAACACTACTCATCGTTGGAAGAAAGTCAGGTTTGAATTCCATCATTTCACTGACAATCAATATCACGGTATTACTCATGGTTATTGATTATTTCATGAAACATGGTAACCAACACTTCTTCTCACTAATGTCAGTGACGGTTATCTTTTCAACAATTGTATCTTTATTGTTAGTAAGCGGCTTTAAACGAAAGACCTATGTCGCCATTATCTCTACATTACTTGGTACATTTTTAAGTATCGGGATTTCACAATTGGTTATGACACTGACAAATAGCAATGGTATAAAATATGAAACTATGAGTTTCTTAACGATACAACCGACACAGATTTTTCTAGCATCCGTACTCATCGGCTCTCTTGGAGCGGTTATGGATGTCGCTATTACATTAACAAGTTCTTTATATGAAATTAAAGCACAACAGCCAAATATTTCTTTAAAACAATTAAGACAGTCCGGTATAAATATTGGTAAAGATATAATGGGAACAATGACAAACATTTTATTCTTCGCTTATTTATCAGGTAGTATTCCAATGATTATCCTCTATTTCAAAAATAGCAACACCGTTACATATACATTATCTATGAACTGGTCTTTAGAAATAACAAGAGCACTCATGGGTGGTATCGGTATAGTCATCACCATACCTATTACCATTTTCGTAGCGATGATATTTTTAAAGAGAGAGGAGGCTAACCGATGAACACAACATTCGTATTAGCTCTCGTATTGTTGGCACTTATGATTATATTCGGTGGTAAAAAAGGCTTCCGCTCTTTTATCACATTGTTCTTAAATTTAATAACATTATTTATAGCATTGATACTCATCGTATATAAAACACCTATATTTATTGTATTGATTATCTTCTGCCTGTTAATCGCGTGTATTAACTTGTTCTATATTAACGAATATAATACAAAGACCATTGCCGCCTTTATCGCAACAATCCTATCAACGTTAATATTAATAGGACTCATATACTACATCGTCGACATTTCAATGTTGCAAGGATTTACAGAAGAAGAACAAGATGAGACATATATCTTTTCAATGAACGTTGGTATCAACTACGCACAACTAATGGTATTCACCATAGTGCTAGCCGTCATAGCAGCAGTCATAGACTTAAGCATATCCATCAGTTCACCTATGTATGAATTATATGAAGCACATCCAAATATATCCCTGAACCAACTATTCAAATCAGGATTAACGATAGGACGAGATATACTCTCAACAACAACAAATACCATTTACTTCGCCTACATAGGCGGACAAATCACGTTGTTCTTCTGGTTCGGAAAATTGAATTATACATTTGGAGAAATTATTAATGCTAAAATATTCGCTGCAGAAATTATATCCATCCTATTAGGAGGCATCGCAGTCAGTATCGCTATACCAATCACATCAGCCATCACTGTACAGCTGATCAAAAAATCTCAACTTAAACATGATAATAATGAAAAAGCCCAGGACAATTAATTTTGTCCCGGGCTTTCGTCGTTATTTGGATGGAATTGCGTTTACTTTACTTCTATTATATAGGTTCTAAATTATTTTCAATTTCTTCTCTTCGGTCTTCAAGAAATTCTGGTAAATCTAGGTTTTGCCCTATTTGTTCAACATCATCATACGGTAATCCTGGTCCTTCTGTCGCGAATTCGATTAATATATGCGAATGTCTGTAATACAGACTCTTAAAGAAGTCTCTATCTACGATTCCTGAGTGTACCACTTCTTTATCATCTAATAATGATTTCACTTTATTAAGTTCATCTTCATCAGCTACTGATAAAGCTAAATGATGAACACTGCCTTTTCCTGGTCTTTCTTTAGTACCTTTTTCTTCTTTCAACACAATATCACTATACAATCCTGCTTGATCAATTGTATAAATCAATTCACTTTCCGAATCAACCAACTCGAAATTCAAATCATTTTCTAGGAAATCTTTCATTTCAGAAACGTCATCTATTTTAAATTCGATTGGCCCCATACCCATGATTTGGTGTTCATTCGGCACATCAGTGTATCTATTATTTCGCCAATCTTGTGGTGTTTTTCTATCTTCGTTTGGTAATAACACCATTTCTAAACCTTCATGGTCTCTAAAATGCAATGCCATCATGCCGTTATAAATACCAACTGCATCATGATCGACATCTAATTTTTCAAAACGTTCTTTCCAATATGACAAACTCTCCTCAGATGGCACTAATAATCCAATTCTCGATATTGTATTCGTACCTTTATAAGTCTGACCCATCGGCTTAATTTCAAAAAATGTTAAAGACGTACCCGGTGTTCCCACTTCATCTCCATAAAACAAGTGGTACATTGAAGGATCATCTTGATTCACTGACTTTAAGTACATACGTAAACCTAATTGATTAACATAAAAATCTTTATTCAACTTTGCATCTTTCGTTAACATTGAAATATGATGATGCCCTAAAATTTTTACCATTACAGTACCTCCTATGATTTATCTACATTATACGCGTTCAAGAACACACATTACAAAAATTAAACTCCAATATAAAGACACCAGTCATAGTGACCGCTCTATGACTGGTGTCTAGTTAAGCGTATTTTTCGTATAAGTAATTAAAGATGTCTTCAAACCCTTGGTCCCATTCCATTTCCACTATGCTTTTAATTTCATTTTTGTACAAATTCATGAACACAGAAACGGTTTCGCGATGACTTCGAGAGTTATTTAGATCATTAACCTTTACTAACGTCTCGTATATTTCAGATGGCAAATGGTGTGCAGCTTTCTTCCCAAGTAACGATTTTTCAGGATAATATTTATATAAGAGTACTTTCGTTACATGATTAAGCGCATTATCTATCATTTGTGTCGTCCACAAATGCTGACCTCTCTCAGCGATATGATCATATTGATATATAAACCAGCAACTATCTATTGCGGAATCATTGAACATTTCAGTTGTTAATCTTAAATCTTGTTCTTTGTAATGATTTAATCTATGCCCTGGATCGTATAGGACCTTTATCACATCTGTTTGAGGATAATCATTTTCATAAACAATATAGCAATCAATATGTAACATGTCTGTATACACGCCAATGATTTGCGGACAAATGATTTCTATTAAATCTTTATACAAAAGTTTACGGTATGCCTCTAATGCTTTTACAATATCACCGTATACGGTTTCGACCATAACATCATGTTTGAGCATTACATATAAATCTAAATCAGAATATGCATCGTTTTCTCCTCTTGCAATTGATCCCTTTAAAAATATTGCCACAACTCCATTTACATTTTTCATTTTTGGCAAAATACTTTCTAACGCATTTTCATATCTCATATTATCCCTCCTTTATTAATTTTTTAGATTATTTTAATATAGCATAATTACACTTTGTATTTAAATGCGTATTTTTCGAAATTCATATTTTTTAGCGTTATGATTGTATTAATTAAGGAGCGATTAGAAATGACGGTTGAACAGAAGAAAAGATCTATTTCATTATTACTTGCTGGTTTCATTATTTTTTCAAGCTTATATGTCACACAACCTATATTTAACGGCCTGAGCCATTATTTCAATGTTTCATTATCAGACGTTAGTTTAACATTATCAGTCACAACATTTATGCTAGGTATTGGTTTAATCATCGTTCCAATGTTCAACAATATTGAGAAGAAACGTATGATGTCGATTTCGGTACTTCTTGTCAGTTTACTTTCGATAATTAGTGCGTTTGTAACTAACTTTCATATTTTTCTTATTATACGTGGACTTATGGGACTTGCTTTAAGTGGCGTTCCTTCTATTGCGATGGCTTATATTGCTGATGAAGTTCAAAAAGATCGTGTTCGAAAAGTGATGGGCATATATGTCGCTGGTACGACTTTCGGTGGTATGTCAGGTCGTGTTGTTGTAGGCATTCTAACAGATTTAGCACATTGGCAAGTAGCCATTGCAACATTAAGTATTATTAATTTAATTCTTGCGATATTGATGGTGCTATTACTACCCGCTTCTACAGTACAAACACCACGTTGGACATCACCGAAACAACATTTAAAACAATATGTTCAACTCTTAAAAATACCTGCTGTATTAAAAACGATGTCCCTTGCGTTTCTATTAATGGGTACTTTCGTAACGATTTATAGCTACATCACTGTTCGATTTGAACGCGCTCCATTTTCCTTGTCCGAATCAACAATTGCTTTTATTTTTCTTTTATATTTAATAGGTACATATAGTTCTATTCACTTTGGTAAATTAAGTTATAAACTTGGTATTAAACGAGCTTATGCACTCGCTATAACAATTATGATTACTGGTATATTACTTACTTTCTTCACTTATTTACCAATTGATATTCTCGGTCTCTCCGCACTGACTTTCGGATTCTTTGGTGCACATTCTATACAAAGTAGTTACATCGCAACTTTAACAGAATCAAGTAAGTCGCATGCTTCTACTTTATATTTATTAGGTTATTATGTAGGATCAAGCTTTTTAACATTGCTTGGCGGATATGTCTTTGTACATTTTGAATGGCAAGGTATCGTGGTGCTCACTTTATTATTAACACTGACTGCAACATTCATCAGTTATTCATTATTCAAACAAACGACTGTTGAAGGATGAAATATATAAAGTGAAGTTCTATGGATGTAGGCAATGTATTTTAAAGAGAAGTTTCTTGTTAGATTTTCTAACGAGATTGTTTCTCTAAACTATCTCGTTAGCCTACAATAATAACATGTTTTATTCCTCTTTTAGGCTTTTTGAGCGTCTTTTTATGCTCTAACGTGATTGTTTTTCCGAACTATCTCGTTAAAATTTCTAACAGGATTGTTTCTCTAAACTATCTCGTTAGACTGTAATAATCACATGTTTTATTCCTCTTTTAGGCTTTTTGAGCGTCTTTTTATGCTCTAACGTGATTGTTTTTCCGAACTATCTCGTTAAAATTTCTAACAGGATTGTTTCTCTAAACTATCTCGTTAGACTGTAATAATCACATGTTTTATTCCTCTTTTAGGCTTTTTGAGCGTCTTTTTATGCTCTAACGAGATTGTTTTCCCGAACTATCTCATTAAAATTTCTAACAGGATTGTTTCTCTAAACTATCTCGTTAGCCTACAATAATCACATATTTTATTCCTCTTTTAGGCTTTTTGAGCGTCTTTTTATGCTCTAACGTGATTGTTTTTCCGAACTATCTCGTTAAAATTTCTAACAGGATTGTTTCTCTAAACTATCTCGTTAGACTGTAATAATCACATGTTTTATTCCTCTTTTAGGCTTTTTGAGCGTCTTTTTATGCTCTAACGTGATTGTTTTTCCGAACTATCTCGTTAAAATTTCTAACAGGATTGTTTCTCTAAACTATCTCGTTAGACTGTAATAATCACATGTTTTATTCCTCTTTTAGGCTTTTTGAGCGTCTTTTTATGCTCTAACGAGATTGTTTTCCCGAACTATCTCATTAAAATTTCTAACAGGATTGTTTCTCTAAACTATCTCGTTAGCCTACAATAATCACATATTTTATTCCTCTTTTAGGCTTTTTGAGCGTCTTTTTATGCTCTAACGTGATTGTTTTTCCGAACTATCTCGTTAAAATTTCTAACAGGATTGTTTCTCTAAACTATCTCGTTAGACTGTAATAATCACATGTTTTATTCCTCTTTTAGGCTTTTTGAGCGTCTTTTTATGCTCTAACGTGATTGTTTTTCCGAACTATCTCGTTAAAATTTCTAACAGGATTGTTTCTCTAAACTATCTCGTTAGACTGTAATAATCACATGTTTTATACCTTATCTACAATGACTTTTAATGTTCGACGCCTCAATGTTGCTTGTCGACCTCTACTTGCAATGTTCAACGCTCCAATGTTGCTTGTCGACCTCCACTTGCAATGTTCGACGCCTCAATGTTGCTTGTCGACCTCTACTTGCAATGTTCAACGCTCCAATGTTGCTTGTCGACCTCCACTTGCAATGTTCGACGCCTCAATGTTGCTTGTCAGCCTTCACTTGCAATGTTCAGCATATTTTACAGCTACCTGGCAAAAAAGCCGACAAAGTATTTAACTTTGTCGGCTTATAAGAACAATCAATCATTTCAACTTATGTTGTTTGTTTTGATTTTTCTTCTATCGTTTGTGTAATCACACTGATGATAGTATCAATGTCCCCTTCATCTATGACTAATGGAGGGGCTAATCGTATAATGTTACCTTGTGTTTCTTTACATAACACACCTTGTTGATTAATGCTTGATACAATTGACTGTGCTGGTTCATTTAATTCAAGACCAATAAACAATCCGCGTCCCCTCACTTCCTTAATCATCGAACTATCGATACTTTGTAATCCAGATAATAATTTTTCTCCTAATTGACGAGAACGTTCTGCTAAATCTTCATCTATGAGTACATCCAATGCTGCGATTGAAACCGCACAAGCTAATGGATTTCCTCCAAATGTAGATCCATGTGTACCTGGTGTAAGTACTTGCATAACATCATCATTAGCAACAATTGCTGAAATCGGATATAATCCGCCACCTAATGCTTTACCTAATAAATACATATCTGGTTCAACGTCTTCCCATTCCATCGCAAACATTTTTCCTGTTCGTCCTAAACCTACTTGGATTTCATCTGCGATTAATAAGATGTTATTCGCTTCACACAATGCTTTAACTTCTTTAATGAAATGTTTAGGTGGAATATTCACGCCACCTTCACCTTGAATAGGTTCCATTATAATTGCAGTTGTTTGTGGCGTAATGAGTGATTTAATATGTTCTACATTACCAAATTCACTATATTTCACATTACCTGCAAGTACTCCGAATCCTTCTTTGTAACTATCGTTTGATGATAAAGATAACGAACCGATTGTTCTACCGTGAAAGTTTCCTTCCATCGCAATAATTTCTGCCTCTTTCGCATTAATGCCTTTAACATCTTGTGCCCATTTAGTAGCTACTTTAATTGCTGTTTCTACCGCTTCTGTACCTGTATTCATTGGTAATACTTTGTTTTTATTTGCTAATTTACAAATTTTTTCTTCCCATTTACCTAAATTATCACTATACAATGCCCTAGAAGTCATTGTAATCTTTTGACTTTGATCTAGAAAAGCTTTGATAATTGCTGGATGACAATGTCCTTGGTTTAGTACTGAGAATCCTGCTACACAATCAATATACGTATTTCCTTCTGAGTCTTTGACGTGTGCCCCTTTACCTTCAGTTAAAACGATATCTAACGGACTATAATTATTCGGGCTATATTTCTCTGTTAATTCAATGAACTGATTCATTTAATACCCACCTTTATAATAAATATACTTAAATTCGTATTAATATTCATTATCATACAGTTTATTTGTATATAAGTCAAAGTAATTCGGGTATTTTTTCATTCTATTTTCAAAAGGAATATTATGTTAATAAATCTCGCATTGCGCTTTCAATTTCAGGAAAATCAAATTCAAAGTGCTGTTCTCCCAATCTTTTTGGGTTTACTTTTTGAACATCTAATATAATTGTAGACTGCTCTCCCAATAGTATTTTTAATGCGATAGCTGGTGCTGGTAGCCAATGTGGTCTATGCATAACTTTACCAATCGCTTTACCTAAATCTTTCTGACGAACAGGGTTAGGACTGCACATATTGTAAACACCTTTTGAATCTTGAGTATCGATTAACGTGGTAATACCTTTAATTAAGTCTGCAATATGAATCCAGCTCATCCACTGTTCTCCCGATCCAAGCGATCCACCGACAAAAAACTGATACGGTTTAGCCATCGTTGGTAATGCGCCACCTTTATTAGATAACACAACACCAAATCGACCAACAACAACCCTCGTGCCTATATTTTCAAACAATCGTGCTGTTTGTTCCCATCTCGATGCAACCGTCGACAAGTAATCATGTGCGACAAATTGATCATATTCGTCATACGAAACGATTTTAGACGGCGGGTAGTATCCAACAGCACTTGCATTAAACAATACTTCAGGTCCATACCCCTGCTTCGCAAAGTAATCATACAACCGTTGTGTCGATTCAACGCGACTATTCATAATCGCTGCCTTATGTTCAGCAGTCCATCTTTGATTAAGATTCGCACCAGCCAAATTGATGACAATATTAATTCTGGGTATATGTTCTTCCCAGTTTTCTTTTGACCAATTAATGTAATGCACACGTGATTCCGAAGTTTTCAAATCACTTCTAGTTAAAACATATATCTCACTATTTGAATTTAAATAATGCTGTACAAGTTCAGTTCCAACTAATCCTGTGCCACCCGTTATTAATATGTTATCCACGTCATCCCTCCTTTGAATCCATTCGTCATTTTACAATTAATATTCTATATACCCTATTATTAACTGATTAATTTCAAGCCAATCGTACTAGCGAGAATAACACCTATAAATACGAGCCGTTTCAATGATTTAGACTCTCCGTAAAAGACAATACCTAAAATAGCACCACCAACTGCACCAATGCCCGTCCAAACTGCGTAGCTCGTACTCATAGATATGGTTTGCATCGCAATAGATAAACTAATAAAGCTCAATGAGAAAAATAACGCCAAGCCCAATAACGACAATTTATTATTACGCTGTGCATAGATATTGATAAATAAAACACCTAACATTTCAAATATGCCTGCTAATACAAGAATGAACCACGCCATTTTATGCACCTTCCTTTTCATTTGTCACAAGTTTCAATCCGACAACACCAATAATTAATATTACAATTAACAATACTTTTCCGACGATAACAGGTTCACCGAAGAATACAAAGTCAGCGATTGTTACACCTGATGCACCCAATCCAACGTATACTGCATATGCCGTGCCAACAGGTAATTGTTTCGATGCATGAATTAATAAATAAAAACTTACTACAATCGCAATAATCGTTAATATCCACTCAAACGTATTATTCGCATGTGTTAAACCAACAACCCATCCTACTTCAAATAAAGCACCAATCACAATTTTCAACCAATTCATCAATATTCCTCCTTAAATTTAAAAAAAGCCTAGGAAACTTATTCAATAAGTCTCCCAGGCTTTTATCCTTCCGTGTCACAAGTCATACTTGTGGCTTTCTCTCGGACCAGGCTAACATTTCAGTTACGGAACCCTAGAAAGCTTTTATTCGATTAATTTGAATTATAGCAAACCGCTCATGAACCTTCAATAAAAGATACTTCGCATCGCTTAGTTACAAATCACAACATAAATCAGATATAATAGAAATAATCATAATAAATCTACTAAATCGAGGTGACAACATTGAATCAAACAGGTTTTCGTATTAAGCAAAGACGAGAAGAACTCGGCTTAAGCACACACCAACTAGCTAAAAGCATCAACGTCAATCAATCAACCATCTCAAGATATGAAACAGGTCAAACAGCTAAATTACCCCCATCCGTTGTAGAGAAGTTATCTATCGCACTACATACAACACCTGCTTATATATTAGGGTGGGTAAATGTACCAGAAGCTTTTGAAGATGAAGAAGATTCTCAAATCATCAACGATGCTATACAACTATTAAGAACAATGAATAAAGATAAAAAACGTCGGGTATATCAATTAATACAAGATGTTGCTTCAGAATAGTTTTAAATTTAAGGAGGATTTTTAAAATGAATGTAAATTATCAAACAGATACGACACACGCTTATCAAACGATTACAATTAATATTCAAGCACCTCAAGCACATATTTTTAAATTATTAGCTACGACAGATGGTATCCAACAATGGTTCCCACAACTGTCATTTGAAGAAGAGAAAGCAGGCAGTCGATTATTATTTGATTTAGGCAATGATCAATATGAATATTTCAATATTACTGATTATGAACCAAAGCATCACATTGCCTATACTTGGGATAACGGACACGTAGATTTCACACTTGAAGAAACAAATGAGAACGTGCAATTAACATTCAAAGAAGCACTCCCTTACACATTTAAGACGATTGGCAACGACTTTACAGGTTGGTATTTCCAAATACAAAGCGTTAAGAAACTTGCCGAAACCGGACAACCACTTTCGCAATCAGACTTCGATTTCGCTTCAAAAACAAAAGAAATAGAAGACATATTAAACATATAAAGAAGTCAGCCATTGGTTTTTCCTTGCTTGATAGTGCACTCTAACGTTTACAGTAACCTTATCAATTCAAGGAGGTTAAATTATGGCTAAATTAAATAACTTGCAAGATAAAGTCGTTGTTATAACAGGGGGCGCAAAAAATCTAGGTGGCTTGCTCAGTCAACAATTTGCTGAAGACGGTGCAAACATTGTTATACATTACCATAATGATTCTTCAGAAAAACAAGCGCAAACATTATTAGAAAATATTGAATCCAATGGTGCCAAAGCGACCCTTTTCAAAGGTGATTTGACACAAGTTGATAACATCAAAGCACTATTCGAACATGCTCAACAAACATTCGGAAAAGTAGATATAGCAATAAACACTGTTGGTAAAGTATTAAAAAAACCAATCGCCGATATTACTGAAGCAGAATTTGATAACATGCAAGAAGTGAATAATAAATCAGCGTACTTCTTCATACAATATGCTGAAAAATATATGAATAACGATGGTAAAATCATTACACTGTCTACATCATTACTATCAGCATATACAGGTTTCTACTCTACTTATGCTGGTGAGAAAGCACCAATCGAACACTATACACGTGCCGCTTCTAAAGAATTCATGGAAAGAGGTATATCAGTTAACGCTGTCGCACCAGGTCCAATGGATACGCCATTTTTCTATCCACAAGAAGGAGAAGATGCTGTCGCTTTCCATAAATCCCAAGCACTGCATAATCAACTTACAGATATTAAAGACATTGCACCTATTATCAAATTTTTAAGTTTAGACGGCTGGTGGATCAATGGCCAAACATTGTATGCAAACGGTGGTTATACAACAAGATAGATAACGAATCATCAAATCCCGATAAAAGGAGTGTCAGTTCATGAATTATTTTTTAGCAAATTATCAACAATCAAAAACTGAACTTAACATTATTACAGATACAGGCAATACAATCGCTTCGAAAGAAGTTGAATTATCCGATAAAGATTACGTGAAACAATTAGCTAAAGAAATTATCGAACTTTCTCACGAATACGATTTATACCATAATGATTTAAATGGGATTGGATTAGTAATCAAAGATTTCAAAGATATCCATTATACGTCTGAAGCTTCACTCATTTCAGATTTAGAATCAACATTCGGATTTAAAGCAGTGGTAGATTCAGACTCTGAAAGTCTTATTTCAACACTTACAAAATAAGGTGATAAAATGAATGTCAACGAAGCTTCCAAAAGCTCAGGACTCAGTGCACATACAATACGATATTATGATAAAGAAGGACTCTTTCCCTTTATAGCGAGAGACGAGCATGGTTATCGAAACTTTAACGAAGAAGATATGTATTGGTTAGAATTTATTAAATGCATGAGAGATACACACATGCCCCTCTCAAAATTACGTGAGATCGCTACATTATTTAACCAAGGCACTTCTACGATAGAAGAAAGACGTCAAATATTCTTAGATCATAAACAAGATTTACTCGAACAAAAGAGATTAATAGAAAATGGATTAATTAAATTAGAAGAAAAATTTAAAATACTAGATAACGAAGTATAAACTGGTTAAGAAAAGGCTGAGACACGTGCGTCTCAGCCTTTTCTTGTTTTGTGTAATTTGAGGTATTGAGTTGTATTTAGGATTTTCGACTCAGTTTTTTTCAGTACTGAGCCGGTATTCCGTTTTTCGGCTCAGTTTTTTTCAGTACTGAGCCGGTATTTGCGTTTTCGGCTCAGTTTTTTTCAGTACTGAGCCGGTATTCACGTTTTCGGCTCAGTTTTTTTCAGTACTGAGCCGGTATTCACGTTTTCGGCTCAGTTTTTTTCAGTACTGAGCCGGTATTCACGTTTTCGGCTCAGTTTTTCTCAGTACTGAGCCGGTATTCTCATCTTTATCATTATCTTTGAAATAAATACATCGATCCCAACGCGATTAAAATAAAAATACCAACATAAACTGCGACAGTAAATATTAATGATAAAGCATCTTTAACTTTATTCCTCTGCATCCGTACCTCTTCCAAATCTCCATTTTCCATATATGCAACAATCTCTTTATATGTTTTTATATTTTCATTCTTCTTGATTCGGTCAACTCTATTTACTGCATACATTCCAATTGCCCACAATAACAGAGGGGGTATAACACACCAATAACCTGGCAAATAAGCAATTGAAGGACCAAGCGAAATCGCAGACAAAATACTAAAAATCACCATTATATTAGCATATTTGTTCATACTTGCATTTGAAATTTTTCTTTCCATAGCTTTTATATCACCCTTTACTAAATAGTCTAAGGAAACATCGAAAGTATCACTCAGTAATAATAGAGATTCAATATCCGGGTAAGTCTTTCCCCTCTCCCAGTTTGAAATTGTTTGTCTGCTTACATATATCTTTTCAGCTAAATCTTCTTGAGATAAATGAAACTCTCTTCTTAAATGAATAATTTGTTTACTTAAATTCATTTCGATGACTCCTTAAACTAAATTTAGTAAATACCTTAGAAATAGTGTACCAAATAAAGCTTACAATGCATCCATTTACAATGCCAAACTTCTTTTACATCCTTGATATAACGGTATTTAAACAAAAAACTGGCACGTATGTGCCAGCCCTACTACTTACTCATATTCTTCTATCATTTTTAAATATTTCTTCTTCCGTGTTGGTGAACAATAAAATTCAAAGTGATTTTCTTTTTGACTCACTTCATATTGTGTTAAACCAGTGATTTCAAATAATTCTTCTTTTGAAATATTTTTCTTTCGAATTTCATTATTAAGCTTTTCATCTACTACTTCATTCGAAATATACAGATTGAAATTTATAAATACTACGATTACAACCCCAATTCCATAAATGAGAAATTGTCCCATACTCGTTCCAAATATCAATAGACCTATCCACATTATTAAACACGGCAATATAAATGCCACAACAAAACGCTTTGGTCGATATTTTATATTTTCTAACATTCCATTCAACATATTCACCTCTCTCAATAATAATCAGCGGAAGTGTCTATTTCGTTTTACGAGACTCATAGTGCGATTTTTCACCTTCCTTGCTGCAATTGTCTTTCTATGTCACTTCTTTTCTCTTCCAAATGTTCTGGTAAGTATAGCGGGATGTCTTGAAATCTTTGTTGCTCGAATGTTATTTCTTCCATTTTCAGCTTTAATGTCGCAACTTCAAACAATAACTGATTCGGATCTTGATAGTAAATTGATTTAAAGAATCCTCGATTTTTAATAGGTGAGTGTACCATATTTAATTGATCTAGTGCGTCTTCGATTTCAAGTAGTGTCTGTTCTGTTTCTGCGGAAATTGCTACGTGATGTATACCTCCAAATCCTTGTTCTTCTACTGGATTAATCGTGTCATAAATGAAATGTATTTCATGTGCCATCTTGCTATTGTTATTATGTAATATCGTTGCATTTAAACCTGTATCAAAGAATTTTGTCTGTCCGGCTGACGCCCAATCATACATATCTTGAAAATGTTGTTTGCTCGCTTCTGGATATCTAACTCTTGCGTGTACAGAATCTAAAGCGAGTATTTGGTGATCATACGGTATCACGCTCGCATTGTCTCGATTGAAAGATTCGATGTCTTCATGGCTATGCTTCACAACTAGTCCAAGCGGCGTTTGGTCTGGTCCTTCGAATCGAATAAGACTGCGGTCAGCGTAAGATTCAATCCCATAATGACATACTTCCAATTCATCAAAACGTGATTCCCAATATTTCAATGACGCTTCAGAAGGCACTTTAAAGAGCAATCGATCAAATGCATTCGCACCAAATTGATTATCCTTCCCTTCTTTCATTTCAAACAACGTTACTTCAGTACCAGGTCTTCCGTATTTATCTGCAAAAAAGACATGATACATTTTATAATTTTCTTGGTTAACAGTTTTCATCAATAAATCTAAACCTAATATATTACGGTAAAAATTAAATGATTCTTCTGCGTCATGATTTATAATTGATACATGGTGTATAATTGAGTTATTATTCATCAAACAGCATCCTTTCAAATTTTATGGAGGTTATGATTATGCACTACTTTTTTCAAGAAAATCCAAACTCACATAGTTTAATTGTACTTTTTCATGGTACAGGTGGCAATCAATACCAATTGTTGCCTTTTTCAGGGGAATTATTTCCTGACGCAAATGTGCTGAGTCTTCAAGGTAATGTTGGAGACGGTAAAGACCGCCGTTTCTTTGCACCTTTAGTAAATCAACAGTTAAATAGAGAAGATTTTAATGAACAAACGCAATCGTTTATTACATTTTGGGATACATTTATTGAAGCGCATGATTTCGAACAAGTCATATTCTTAGGCTATTCAAACGGCGCAAACTTTATTCTAGGTTTACTTGAACAAGAATTAAACCATGTTGATCGTATTTTACTGCTTCATCCTTCAAATTTAGATTATCATTTCAATAAACACCATGATCACACCGATATCATTATAACGAGCGGTGCTAATGATCATTTGTCTATTCCCGGAAAAGTTAAAACACTATCCGAACAACTCAATCCTTACTTCAAAAATGTTCGCTTCGAGTTACTAGACGGTGGTCATGAATTAAATGAAGATGAAGTGAAAAAGTTAAAGACAATCTTAACAGCTCAATAAAAAAGCGCACATTATGAGGAACTCAATCCAAATAATGTACGCTTTTTTGTATTTATTTTTAGCCTTTTCCACCTAAGAATGCTGGATAGTTTGTCATACCACCATCAACATAAATTGTTGTACCGTGGACATAGCTTGCTAAATCAGATGCTAAGAAGAGTGCTACGTTAGACACCTCTTGTACTTCACCAATTTTTCTTGAAGGAATCATATCGATTGTTTCTGCACGTGTCTCAGGGTTTGAGAATTTTTCTCTTGTATGTTCAGTCACAATCGCTCCTGGAGAAATGTTGTTAATACGAATACCGTATTGCGCATACTCCATAGACATTGTTTCCATCATCAATTTCATACCGCCTTTACTTGCAGCATAGTTCACATAGTTTGGCCATGGAATTGTGTCATGCACACTTGATGTATTAAGGATAACGCCTTTTTTATCTTCTTTAAGAAATTGTTTAACCGCTTCACGTGATCCAATAAATGCACCTGTTAAGTTAATATCAATAACATTTTTCCATTCTTCAGTCGTCATTTCATGAGAAGGTACTGGTCTTTCAAAACCAGCATTATTAATCATAATATCTAATGTTCCGAAATGATTAACTGCTGTTTGAATCAAATCAATGATATCTGATTCATTAGATACATCTCCTTGAACAGCAATCGCATCTCCGCCTGCTTTTATGATTTCTGCTTTAAGTGCCTCTAAATTTTCTTTATGTTTAGCTGATCTGTAGCTCAAGACAACTTTCGCTTTAGCTTGACCAAAATTTTCTGCAAATGATTTACCAATACCGCCACCAGCACCAGTAATAACTACTACTTTACCTTCTAAATCTTTAAACATATCCTGTCATCTCCTAATTATTTTATACTTTGTGTTGGTCTAATAAATCAATGGCACAAAACAAAGTAGGAAGTATATGAATAATAATTCCCTATCTCATTCGCAAGATATAATTATTATACTAGATACAAAATTAATACCATTTTACTCAAAAGTCAATTTTAAAAACTCAAACTTTAAAACAATATACAAACCGCCGGCAAATTTTATATTGCCGACGGTCTTCCAACACTAGATATCAGTGTATTCTTTGATTTCAAAATCAGAGAACATTGTTTTTTCTAAAACATATTTAGATTTGATGACTTTTCCATCTTTACCCTTTTTCTCAAGTTCAATATGAATGTTATCGCCTTTTTTATCATATTTAGTAACTTTAGGATCTTTAAACGTTACGCCACCACCATCTTCTACAACCTCTTCAATATGATCAGCTGCATCAGTATCACTCTTAATATAGCTAGATACTAAACTATAGTCTTCTTCTTCATATGCATCATTTAATGCATCTGTATAATCTTCCATAAATGTTTGGACTTCATCTTTCGTATCTTCATTCTCTTTATGATCTTCAATCGCATCATCATCAAATGATAAGTCTACTTCTACGTCGCCTTCTTCTTTCTTGTCCACGTTAACCGTATTGGTTTTGAATTTTTTACCGTTTACTGTCATTTCTGCATAGACTGCAACTTTTTCTTCAGGTAAGAATGGACCATACGTTGTTTCATCAAATGAATCATATGTGCCCAGTTTCTTACCATTAGCATAAACATCTACATCGTTATCTCCATACGCATAAGCACTGTCAATAGTCACCGCGATGTCTTTCTGTTTAAAGTCAGGCGTAACTTCATGTGACTCTACCATGTTAACTTCGATATTACCATCAAACGTCTTACCATTCTGCGCTTTAGTAGCGTCTAATTTATAAACACCTATCGGCAATGTTGCGAATACTTTTTCATTTTCTTCTATGAGTTTAATTTTATGTTTTTTCCCATTATATTTATATGTGATTGTGCTATCCGAATCTGGATTAATCGTCACTTTTTCTTTCATTACTTCAAAATCATAATTATCAAAAATACCATACTTCTTACCATTTTTCTTTATATGAATGACATTATGATCTCCAGCAGTTATATTAGCACTGTCTTCTCCATGATCTTTCATATATTTAACCTGGCTTTTCACTTCACTCGCAAACTGATCTGAACTATCAGATAAGACGATATAATCATAAACCGCTCTACTTTCAGTTAACGTTAATTCTCTGTCATTAAATTTCAAATGTGATTTTAAATCTTTTGTATTACCCTTTTTGATGTCATTCGCAATTTCATTCGCTTCATTCACAGGTGAAAGTTTAGAGTCAATCATTTTATATACAGCGAACAATAATAAAAGCAATAACGCAACAACACCAATAATAATGATTGTTTTTTTGCTCATTTTTTTCGGTTCTTTATGTTGTGTGTTCTGATTTGTATGATGCTCATTTACTGGTGTACCACAATTTGTACATACCTTTTGACCTTCAGCTAATTTATTTCCACATTGTTTACAAAATTTCATACCTATCCTCCTAGTAACCAGAATCGAATATCGATTCCCCAATATCTAATAAGTTGCTTGTGAACGTACTTTCAACCAATATACGCACAATAATACCTAGTACGACAAAATAAATAATAATGCCGTATATCACTGGCATACGCAACTGATATTGATTACTATATTTCGTCATTAAGTATATCGGTGAAATGACAAATAGTAATAGGCTAAATGCAATAAAGATTATCGCAAAACTTGGTACGCTCATTAATGCGAACAATACGCCTACAAAGAAACTTAGAGTTCCAAATAAATTAAACGATACAAAGTCAGATAGTACTTTTTGGACACGAACATTTTGCATCAATATTTTTATAACGCCAAATGTCACGCCAAATAAAATTCCTAACGCTAAAATTGTAAAAATGATTATTTTAAATACAACACTTACTTTCGAAACCCCAAAGAATTCTAATTCTTTCGGTACAGCAATCAAAGAAAATATTAATAATAACAGTAATCCAGCACCAACTAAAGAAGCAATAAATTTATAACTATATGCATGGTAACTACTTACTTCTTGATCTAATCTCGTGAAAATATTTTTAAAGAAGCCTTGGCCTTCATTTAAAGTATCATTTTTATATGTATTTAATGAACTTTTGAATTTTTCCACCTTTTCATTCTGACTTCCTGAAGATTCCGTGTTGTTACTATGTTCTGCTTGTTCTAATTTCTCTCCACACTCACCACAAAAACGATCGTCTTGCGTAATTGGTGCGTGACACTTTGGACAATTCACTTCAACCACTCCTTATAGATATTTATATACAATCTTATCATAAAGATATCCTAAATATTACAATAAATTTCAGTATTTTTAAATTTTATAATATTTTTTAAAGTAATGTCCTAAAACAGATAAACAAAAACAATAAATTTATAAATTAAAAATATAAACTATTTAATATGTTTCCTTAAATGTGTTCCGTACTGTCCAACCCCATTCTTTACAAAAAGATGCCCATAATTCTCTACGACAATTCTTTTCGTGTCCCAGCCTTGACCCGCATAGAATGACTCGCCTTCTTTACTAGTGATGAAAGCATCAAATGGATCTTCTTCGCTATGACCGCCTACATGATCATTTTCACCAACAATCCAAGTTAACGGAAACGTGCCACTCACATGCTTCTGCTTCTCTAATTGGGATGTAATTCCTGCTTTCTTAGGTGAACCCCCACCTCCAAATAAGACAGCACCACCAGTTTTAACATTCATCTCTGGTAATTTAGCCAACAGCCAATAAGCTGTCGTCTCAGCTCCTCCAGAAAAACTACCTACCCAAAGGTGTTCATGCTGCGGTTGTGATGCAATCAGTTCTGATAGATACGCTGTACTGTTCTTACCATTCGTCCACCATTTCTCATCTTTACTAATTGCTTTAGGCACTATAAGGGTTAATCCATTTTCCTTTGCCACAGCGCGAATGCCATCTTTACCATTCAAATACATTTCAGAATCCGGATGATAATACTCATAAGCACCGTCACCGTGCAGCCAGACCAGCACACCTTTCGCATGCTTCACAGGATAAATTAAATATTCACCCTTCGTTCCGTCTGATGCAGTGAAATAATGACCCCCTTCACGCTCGTTCCCCCTCAAATAAACCACCAAAATTAAAATGACAACAAAAAATAAAATAAGCAAACACATGAACTTCTTGATTGTTATTTCCTCCTTTACGATATGCCCCAGGAAATATTTATCTATAATTGGCATGCACTTTATACTACGATTATATTATAAAGACACCCAATATTATCCATTTTTATGTTTGTTTATTTCATTTAATAAAAAGAGCTAGATACATGAAATGAATCATGTTTCCAACTCTTCATGAAGTGACTATTTAATAATAGTATTTTCAAATACAAGCTTAGGTTTCGCACCTAATATAAGTAAAAATATTTGTGCATATTTCACATCTTGATGGTTCTTGAAAATATCTTTTAATATATTTACATGTTGATCTTCAGTAATTTTTTTCACTTCATCTGTATAAATTTGCAATACAGAATCTTTTATAAACGGTGGTTGTGATTCAACTTTATTCATTCCTGTAATCAGTTCACCTAAATATTGATAACGAATTTGTAATTGACGCGTCAAACTAACGACATGGTCTAATTTCTCAAAGAAAGTTGGATAGTTTTTTTCTAATAATTGTATGTCGTTTTGTACTTCATAGATTTCATTCGTACTTGCAAACATAATTAATAGCTCCCTTCTTTAATCGTTTCCCATGGTTTTTGTAAGCCTATAATATTCGTTAATTCTTTACTATGTTCTCTTCTTTGTCTTCTAATATTTGCACGCTTACTACCAGATTCATATAAGAATTGTTCCTCTTTTGTTACTGGAACAATAGCAGGTACTTGAATCGGTCTCTTGTCTACGTCTAAGGCTACGAAAGTTAAAAATGCAGTCGCTGCAACTTTTCTTTCTCCTGTTAACATATCTTCAGCGATTACTTTACAGAAGATCTCCATAGATCTGTTTCCTGTATAAGAAACGAATGATTCAATGCAAACTGAATCTGTTTGTCTAATAGGTACTAAGAAATCAATAGAATCCGTTGATGCAGTTACACATTCTTTCACCCTTGCATGTCTTCTTGCTGATAAAGTCGCGTTGTTGTCTAATTTTTTCATCAATACACCACCAAAAAGTGTATTGTAATTATTTAAGTCATTTACTAATACTTGGTCCGTACTCACTACTCTACTGTCATTTGGGTATTTATATTGTGTCATATATATTTCCTTTCTCTCTCTTGTATATGTACAATACTATTCCCATTGAAGCATTTATAAAAATCGTTAAATTTTATATGAACCATAAAATAAATCTATGTAATCGCATACTTTATTCGTTTAACAACATTCTGTCCTGTAAAAATTCTAATAATTTTTTAGTAATATTGTTTTGATAGCCTTCTTTTTTCCAAATAATCGCAAGTTCCCAACCGATATCTAAATTATTGATACTCACACTTTTTAGGTCCTCATTCAATAAATCTGTAATACTAGACGGCAAGATACAAATACCTAATTCAGATAGAATCATCTGTTCAATAAATGTCCATTGCGTACTTTCGGAAATAATATTCGGATTAAATCCTGACATCTTACAACACTCTTTAATACGATCATTTAAATAATAGTCAGAATTAAACAAGATGAAGCTCTCACTTGAAAGGTCTCTCAGATTAATAGAAGATGCATTTGCTAAATAGTGATTCTTATTCACTACAACCTTCAACTCTTCACTAAAGAAGAAGAACGAATTAAACAATTCATTATTTGTCGGAAGAACCGTGATACCGATGTCTAAATCATCTTTAAGAATCTCATTCTCAATACGCTTACTGCCATCTTCCAAAATATGAAACGTCACATTAGGATATAAATTATGGAACTCCGAAATCAATCTCGTAAAACGATTTACATTCATAATAGTAGGAATACCAATTCTTACATGGCCTTCTTCAATCTCTAATAAGTGATTTAATTCAACCGGGATATTATCATACATTTTCAAGAAATCCTTACAAATCTTTTGAAACACTTTGCCAGCATCCGTTAATACAATTTGACGTTTAGAACGATCAATCAATTCCACCTTTAACTCTTCTTCTAATAACTTTATAGCATTACTAATTGTCGGTTGAGTAATATATAAATGTTCTGAAGCCTTCGTCATACTTTTAAACCTAGCTACTTCTATGAAATATTGCATTTGCTTTATTTCCACGATGAACCCCCTGTAATAATCATTAACTTTAATCATACAATAACATTCCTATCAAGAAAGTCACAATTGTATATATTACACATCAAATTATAATTCTGACGCTATAATTAGACTGCGCGCATAGTAAAAATCCACATAAAACACCCCTTAAGCTTATGCCTAAGGGGTTTCATCATTCTTTATTATTATTCCCACTCAATTGTACTTGGTGGCTTAGAAGTAATGTCATAGACTACTCTGTTAACGTGATCTACTTCATTTACGATACGGCTTGATACTTTTTGTAAGACTTCCCAATCGATTCTTGCAAAGTCACTTGTCATACCGTCTATTGATGTTACTGCTCGTACACCGATTGTATAATCGTAAGTGCGATAGTCTCCCATAACACCTACAGAGCGAATGTCAGGTAATACTGTGAAGTATTGCCATATATCTCTTTCTAGACCTTCTTCACGTACAACTTCTCTAAGGATTGCATCAGATTCTCTTACGATCTCTAATTTATCTTCAGTGATTTCGCCTAATACACGAATACCTAATCCAGGACCTGGGAATGGTTGACGCCATACTAAGTGTTCTGGAATTCCTAATTCAATACCTAAAGCACGTACTTCGTCTTTAAATAATGTATTAATTGGTTCGATAAGTGAGAATTGCATATCTTCTGGTAATCCACCTACATTGTGGTGTGATTTAATTGTTTGTGCTGTTTTTGTACCTGATTCAATAATGTCTGTGTAAAGTGTTCCTTGTGCAAGGAAGTCTACACCTTCTAATTTAGATGCTTCGTCATCGAATACATACACAAATTCATTACCGATGATTTTACGTTTTTTCTCTGGATCAGAAACACCTGCTAATTTACTCATAAAGCGGTCTTTAGCATCTACTCTGATGATGTTCATATTGAATCCTTCACCAAAGTTCTCCATTACCATGTCGCCTTCACCTTTTCTAAGCAGACCGTGGTCTACGAAGATACATGTTAATTGATCACCGATTGCTTTATGCAATAATACTGCTACGACTGATGAATCCACGCCGCCACTCATTGCACATAATACTTTACGATCGCCAACTTGGTTTCTAATCTTCTCTACTTCGATATCGACAAAGTTTTCCATTGTCCAGTCACCTGTACAGTCACACACACGACGTATAAAGTTTCTTAATAAGTCGTTACCGTATTCAGTGTGACGTACTTCTGGGTGGAATTGTACGCCGTATAATTTTCTTGATTTATCTTCGATAGCTGCATTTTGACAACTTGGGCTATCTGCAATAATTTCAAAGTTCTCAGGGATGTCGATGACTTTATCACTATGACTCATCCAAACCGTTTGGCTATTAGGTAAGCTAAAGAATAAATCATCATCCGATTTAACATTTAATGTCGCTTTACCATATTCACGTTCGTTCGCTCTTTCTACAGAACCACCTAATAGTTTCGTCATTAATTGCATACCGTAACAAATACCTAATACAGGAATGCCTAACTCAAAGATTTCTGGATCTATAGTGAATGAACCTTCTTCATATACTGAATTTGGTCCACCTGAAAGGATTATTCCTTTAGGGTTCATTTTTTTAATTTCTTCAATTGAGATTTCATGGTCGTGCAATTCACTATATACGCCCATTTCTCTTATACGACGTGTAATCAATTGGTTATATTGACTACCAAAGTCCAATACAAGAATTAACTCTTGTTCAAAAGCCATTTCCATAATTGTTGATCTCCTTTAATTAAAATGAGTAGTTTGGTGCTTCTTTAGTAATTTGAACATCATGTGGATGAGATTCTTTAAGACCTGCGCCAGTCATTCTAATAAACTGAGCCTCTTCTCTTAACGCTTCTAAGTTAGCTGAGCCTGTATAACCCATACCACTCTTAATTCCGCCAGTTAATTGATAAATTGTGTCTTGTAAAGGTCCTTTAAAGTCAATTCTTCCTTCAATACCTTCAGGAACGAATTTCTTAGCAGTTGTATCTTCTTGGAAGTAACGGTCTTTAGAACCTTGTTCCATTGCTCCAAGTGAACCCATACCACGATATACTTTATATTGACGGCCTTGGAAGATTTCAGTTTGACCTGGACTTTCTTCTGTACCAGCAAGTAAGCTACCTAACATTACAGCATGACCACCTGCAGCTAATGCTTTCGCAATGTCTCCAGAGAACTTAATTCCGCCATCTGCAATAATTGCTTTACCATGTTTACGCGCTTCTGTTGCACAGTCATAAATTGCTGTGATTTGAGGTACACCTACACCAGCAACGACACGAGTTGTACAAATTGAACCAGGTCCGATACCGACTTTAACAACATCTGCCCCCGCTTCAAATAATGCTTTAGTACCTTCTTTAGTCGCAACATTACCTGCAATAATAGTAACTTCTGGGTAAGCTTTACTGATTTGTTCAACAACATTAAGTACACCTTTAGAGTGACCATGTGCAGTATCAATAACAAGTGCATCAGCGCCTGCTTCTACTAATTTTTCTGCACGAATTTGAGTATCTTTAGCGATACCTAGTGCTGCAGCTACAAGTAGACGTCCTTCACTATCTTTAGCAGCATATGGGAATTCAATTACTTTCTCAATATCTTTGATTGTAATTAATCCTTTTAATTTACCTTCATCAGAAATTAATGGAAGTTTTTCAATTTTATAACTTTGTAAGATTTCTTCTGCTTGTTCTAACGTTGTACCGACTGGAGCTGTAACTAAATCTTCTTTAGTCATAACGTCTGAGATTTTGATTGAGAAATTCTCAATGAATCTTAAGTCACGGTTAGTAATAATACCTACAAGTTCCATATCTTCATCGTTATTAACAATAGGTACACCAGAAATACGATATTTGCTCATTAATGCTTCTGCCGCATACACTTGCTCTTCAGGCGTTAAGTAGAAAGGATTTGTAATGACACCATTCTCTGAACGTTTTACCTTTTGTACTTCGTCTGCTTGATGTTCAATTGACATATTCTTATGAATAACACCTAAGCCACCTTGTCTAGCCATAGCGATTGCCATTTTAGCTTCAGTAACAGTATCCATTCCTGCTGATATGATAGGGATATTTAATTTGACATTCTCAGATAATGTCACACTTAAATCTACATCACTTGGTAACACCTCGGATTTTGCTGGTACTAGTAATACATCATCAAACGTTAATCCTTCTTTTTGAAATTTGTTTTCCCACATGAATATAACCTCCACTAATTTATTTGCTTCTCTATTATTTCATATTTTCACTTGATTGTTGATTGTTTAATCCATTAAAACATAAATTTAATATAATCGCTGAAAAAGTACCTAACACAATACCGTTTTGCGTAAGCCATGCATAGTTCTCACCAAATGTTGCCAATGCTTGTGGTACTGCAGTAATACCAGCACCGATACCTACCGATACTGCTATAACGAGTAAATTATTCTGTTTATTAAAATCAATTCCACCTAACATTTTAACACCATATGCCATGACCATTCCAAACATTGCGATCATTGCACCCCCAAGTACTGGGAATGGAATCATACTTGCTAAAGCACCTAATTTAGGAATCGATCCACATACAATTAAAAGTGCAACCATCATATACATAATTTGATTCTTCTTTGCACCTGATAATGAAACGAGTCCGACATTTTGAGAATATGCCGTATAAGGAAAGGCATTAAATATTGCACCTATTATAATCGCAATACCTTCTGCACGATAACCTTTGGATAAGTCTTTTCTCGTTATCGGTTTTTTCGTTATTTCACTCAGTGCATGATACACACCTGTTGATTCTATTAGACTCACAATAGCTACAATAACAAATACAATGGTCGTTCCAAATTCAAACTCAAAACCACTGAATCTAAATGGTCGAGGTAGCTCTAACCAATTTGAACTTTTTAAACTTGATGTATCTAATAATCCATAGAAGGAAGCGACTGCTGTTCCTATTAATAATCCTAATAAGATAGCTATAGATTTGATAAAGCCTTTAGATAATCTTTGTATCACGAGTATGACAACTAAAGTAAAAACACCTAAAAATATATTCTTACTATCTCCATAATTCTTCTCACCTTCACCACCCGCTAAATAATTCATAGCGACTGGCATTAAAGTAATACCAATGATCGTAACAACACTTCCTGTTACAACTGGCGGGAATAACTTAACTAAATATGAGAAAAATGGAGAAATTAATACGACAATAATACCCGATAGGAATATTGATCCATATAAGACGCCAATACCATGCGTATGACCAACTAATATCATCGGTGCAACCGCAGTAAATGTACATCCTAAGACTACCGGCAGTCCAATACCTATACCCTTATACACTTGTAAGAACGTTGCTACACCACACATAAATATATCAATAGAAACTAAGTACGCGACTTCTTCAGGTGAAAATTTAAGTGCAGATCCTACAATAATTGGTACCATAATTGCGCCAGCATACATTGCTAGTAAATGTTGAATACTTAAGATGAAATTTCTCATTCTACTCATCCACCAACTTCACTTTATTACCAGCTAATGAAGCAACTTGACATAATGAAAGTACTTCAAGCCCTTCAGCTTCTAGCTTATCTCTTCCAGGTTGAAAGCTCTTCTCTACCACAATTGCTACGCCAGAAGTTGTTGCTTGTGCCGCTTGTACTAAACGATGTAATCCTAGTGAAGCTTCACCATTCGCTAAGAAATCATCAATAATGAGTACATGATCATCTTCATCCAAGAATTGCTTAGAAATAACAACTGTACTTGTTGTATTTTTAGTAAATGAATGAATATCAGTTTGATAGAATTCTGAAGTCATCGTTGATGGTTTTGCTTTTTTAGCAAATAAGCAAGGAACATCTAATTGTAATGCTGCCATAATGGCTGGTGCAATACCTGATGCTTCAATTGTAAGCACCTTAGTGATTGCTTTCTCTTTAAAATGTTCTGTAATAACTTGTCCAACTTCGTGCATTAACTTTGCATCAATTTGATGATTTAAAAATGAATCCACTTTTAAAATTTGCTCATCGATAACCTTACCGTCTTCTTTAACCCTATCTTGTAGTGTCCTCACACTACTCGCCTCCTCAATTAGATTAAAAAAAACACACCTTAATCCTAGAAATAGGTAAGATGAGTAAAAAATAATATAAAACCACACCATTTTAGATAGTCTGATTCCAGTGTTATTCATTTACTCATAGTCGCGTCGTTTAAGGCAACGCGGTAGAAACTTCTAAAGCCATATTCTTCAGATTATATGAGTTTTTAGTAATAAATTATTCATTGATAATAACAAAATATCTGTCTTTTTACAATAGGCAAAACCTCATTATCTCGCTATTTACACGCCTTTTAAATAAACGGAATTATCCAAATAATTAGAAAGTTAAATAGAAAATTGTTTGACTCGTTCATACAAGGGTATTTGACAATTATATGAATTGAGATAAGTAACATTGATTTTAATTTTAAAATGCAACATGTTAATCACTCATCAACAGATTTTTACACATTACAAATTTATGGAGGTTTTTAGTATGGGTAAAATAGAAAAGTTTAATAACGAAAGTGATTTATTACAACGCATCGATCAATTAAAGCAAGAAGGTGCTGGCGAAAGTGATATGCAAGTTGTATCGAAAGATAAGCTTGATGATAACTCGTTAGACTATACTGACGTAAAAGTGAAGACCTCTAGAGGTTCATTTAGCGACAAGATTACTTCACTATTCTCAGGCGAAAGTGCCGAAGAAAGAGTACTGACAGGTTTAAGAGTACCAGAAGAACAATTAGATGGTTATAAAACAGCTTTAAATAACGGCGACATACTATTATATATTGATAACGACAACTTAGATGATACAAGTAACTATGATTCAGATCATCCTAAAGGTTCTCAATCAGGTAACGAACATTACGATAATACGAAACCATTATCTAACGACGAAAGTGAAAATAGTGAAAATAATGGTATTTCAAAAGGCGCAGCAGCGGGTGCTGGCGTAGGAGCTGCAGGTGTTGCAGGCGGTGCAGCGTTATCTGGATCTTCTAAAGATAATAACGAAGATAATGTAGACAAAGATGAATTTGATCAAAAAGATTCAACTAACGAATCTGTACAAGATGAAACAAATCGTTCATTTGACCGGGATGAAGACGTATCTAAAGACGATCTAACACAAGAAGATCAGGGAGCATCTTCATATCAAGACAATGAATCACCTGATTCAAATCGATATGGCAACAATTTAGATAATGAAACAGCAGCACACGATGATGTTGATGAATCTAACTTCGATAACAACGAACAACAATCCGCTTCAAATAACGATGAAGATCAAGTTGGTTCATATTCCAATGAGCGTGGCGATCAACCATCTGGTGTAACAGATGAAACAGAACGTTCAAGTAATCAGTTTGATGAAGAAACTGCTCCTCACGATGATGTTGATGACAGTAATCTTACTGATAAACCATCCTCTAGAGAGGATCAACAATCCGCTTCATATAACAATGAACAAGATGATAACCCACCATCTAATGCAGCCAATTTAGCAGGCGCTTCTGGACTTGGTGCTGCAGGTTTCGCTGCACAACAGTCTAACCGTCGCGATGAAGAAGAACCACGTAATCAAAAAGACGGACTTGATTCTGATTCATCGTCATCAGAATTCTCACAAGCAAATGAACAAGAACCGACAGAAGATAACCGTCGCGAATATTCAAGTGATAATGAGAAAGACTTGGAAGATTTAAATAATCGAGAATCAACAAATACTAGCCCACAATATCGTGATACAGACAATATTAAAGATGGCGAAGAGCTAACAAGAAATGATGAGTCATCATTTAATCGCGTTCAAGATGACAATGTAGAATCCGAACGTTCAACATCAAACTATAATCAACCTAATGAAAGTGTTGATGCACCAGAGTCTGATGTGTCCGAACAACGAGAATCTAATTTCTCATCAAGCCAACAAGAGCAAGATACAAATATTAATAAAACATATAACGATAATCCACAACGCTCAGAAACAAAACAAACATTTGATAGTACTGCGCAAGATAATGAACAAACAAACGATACAGAGTCAAATCAATTTGGTAATGAAGATCGTGTAACGAATAATGAAGAAGTTAATCCAAATAACGAAGCTACATTTAAAGGAAGTAATTTAGATGACGAGCAAGGCGCAGTTTCTTCCGATCAACAAGGCGGCTTCAATCGTACAGATCAACCTGATGATACAACATTTAAAGGAAGTAACTTAGACGAAGAACAAGACTTTAACTCTTCTGACAAACAAGATGGTTTCAATCGCTCTAACCAATCTGAAGATAATGAGTTTGGTGGCAGCACTAGAAATGAAGATGATGCCTTTAGCTCTTCTGAACAACAAAGTGGTTTCAACCGCTCTAATCAATCTGAAGATAACGAGTTTGGTGGTAACGCTCGAAACGAAGAGCAAGACTTTAACTCTTCTGACAAACAAGGTGGCTTCAACCGCTCTAATCAATCTGAAGATAATGAGTTTGGTGGCAGCACTAGAAATGAAGATGATGCCTTTAGCTCTTCTGAACAACAAAGTGGTTTCAACCGCTCTAATCAATCTGAAGATAACGAGTTTGGTGGTAACGCTCGAAACGAAGAGCAAGATTTTAACTCTTCTGACAAACAAGGTGGCTTCAACCGCTCTAATCAATCTGAAGATAATGAGTTTGGTGGCAGCACTAGAAATGAAGATGATGCCTTTAGCTCTTCTGAACAACAAAGTGGTTTCAACCGCTCTAATCAATCTGAAGATAACGAGTTTGGTGGTAACGCTCGAAACGAAGAGCAAGATTTTAACTCTTCTGACAAACAAGGTGGTTTCAACCGCTCTAGCCAATCTGAAGATAATGAATTCGGTGGTAATGCTCGAAACGAAGACGATGGCTTCAATTCTTCCGATAAACAAGGTGGTTTTAACCGCTCTAGTCAATCTGAAGATAATGAGTTCGGTGGCAGCACTAGAAATGAAGATGATGCCTTTAGCTCTTCTGAACAGCAAGGTGGCTTCAACCGCTCTAGTCAATCTGAAGATAATGAGTTCGGTGGCAGCACTCGAAACGAAGATGATGGCTTTAACTCTTCCGATAAACAAGGTGGTTTCAACCGCTCTAACCAATCTGAAGATAATGAGTTTGGCGACAACGTTCGTAATGAAGATGATGGCTTTAATTCTTCTGATAAACAAGGTGGCTTCAACCGCTCTAGCCAATCTGAAGATAATGAATTTGGTAGTCGTAATAGCGATGAAAACCAAGACTTCAATTCTTCAAATGAACAAAATGGTCAAAGTAATAAGCAAAGATCATTTATCGACAAATTACTTGGTAAAGATTCAAACAACGATAAATAAAGTAAACAAACAAGAGCCCGAGACATATCTAATATGTTTCGGGCTCTTCGTGCGTTCCATACTTAATCGCACGATATCTCAGCTCTATCCCCAACTCTTCGTGCGTTTCATACCTAATCGCACTATATCTCGACCAAATACACCAAAATACCAACGCTTCATCTGATTCAACAATTACTAATATTTTCTCTTCATCTATTTATATTGAACGACACACGATTATTCTGTTACAACTAATATCTTATGTTATAATATGAGAAAATATTGATTTGAGGGGTTCAATAATATGAAGTTTGAAGTAGTAACATCTATAGACGATCCATTATTTAAAAAAGCATTAGAAATGTATGAAGATATTTTCAAAGCTGAAATAAGAGAAGATCGTCATGTCTTTATTCACTCATTAACATCTGAATACATTAAAAAACATTATATTTTTATAGTCGGTTTAATCGATGATACAGTTGTGAGTTTATCTACCGGACATTATGAACCTACTACAAATTCAGCGTTTATTATTTACCTTATGACTCACCCAGACTATCGTAATCAACGTGTAGGTAGTCAAACATTGGAAAGCATTGAGCAAGAGTTACACAAACATGCTCAAGAGGTTCATGGTAGAGATGCTAATATGATCATGTTGGAATCTTTTGGTGAAGATACTTATGATAATGAAAAGCAAAAGGAAGAAGCGAATGTTCGTCATCATTTCTTTAATAGATATGGTTATGAAAAACAACAAAACATTCCTTATATTCAACCAAATCCTCAAAAGTCATTACCGCCAACACCAATTGATTTATATATAAAACAATACTTACCGCTTCAAAAAGATGTCATCTCTCCAAGCATCCGTTCATGTTATATAAATAAATATATACATGGCAATGAGAACGATAGAGAATTTGTATATGAATTATTAGATTCAATGGACTTATAGACTAGAACTAACATATAAACAAGAAAAGAGTCGCACGTCATTTTCAACATGACGTGCGACTCTTTTTTTATCATTTATAATCTTTTTTAATAACGTTGCATCAATTCAGCTACTGTTTCATCTCTCGCACCTTCTGGATGTGTACCACACCATAAACTCATAAAATCTGGATTCTGTGCTTTTTTAGCCTTACCTCTTAATGGTTGAGTTAATATATTTTGAATTGGATACGCACAAACCTTATCTTTAAACTGACCTACATAATCTATAAATTCATTTTTTATTCCATTTGCATATCGACCACTAAATGTATTTGTGAAAATGATATCATCAGACTTCGCTTTTAATATCAACGATTTATGAACATCCGGCGTACCACTTTCAACTGTCGTTAAAAATGCAGTCCCAAGTTGTACGGCTGTTGCCCCTTGTTCAATGTAATCTTTAGCTTGTTCAGGTGTCGTAATGCCTCCTGCAACTATCAGCGGCACACTTACCTTACTATATACTTCCTTAAATAACTCATCTAAAGTCAGTCTTTCCTTAGGTAGTGATTGTTCAAAAGAACCACTATGACCACCCGCTTCACACCCTTGTAATACAATTGCATCGACGCCCACGGATTCAAGTTCACGTACTTCATCTATATTTGTTCCAGTACCGACAACTGTAATATGATGCTTATGCAATCGTTGAACGAGTTCTTGAGTCGGCTTTCCAAATGTAAAACTCACTACTTCGACATCTTTGTTAATAACAACTTCTATCATTTGATCAAATATATCATCAATGCGCACTTCATTAACTGAATTACAATCTAATTTCTCATTAATGGGTTCCAGAATCTGATTCATTTGATCTATCTCTTCTTGTTTAACTTCAGGATGCTCGGGAATAAACAAATTGACGCCAAATGGTTTCTCAGTCAACGTTCTAATTTCATCTATATCTCTAGCAAGTGATTCAGGCGTCATATATCCTGCACCAATTTGTCCAAACCCACCTTCATTACACACAGATGCAACTAATTGAGGTGTTGTAACACCACCAGCCATACCTGCTAAAAAGATTGGTTTCTTCAATTGTAGTTGTGACAACAACGTATTCGCTTCCATTGATAAAACCCCCATAAAATTTTTAATTGCGTGAGCTAATTGTTTTATTTTTTTTACTTATCGGTGCATTATAATATCATCATACTAAAAGGAGAAATAAAATGACACAATCTAACTTATCTTTAACAGAACTTATTAATAAAAGAAAATCAGTTAAAGAATTCGATCCTAACTTTAAAATACCTAGAGAAGAAATAACAGAAATGATAGAACTAGCTACTAAAGCACCTTCTTCAATCAACTTGCAACCTTGGCGTTTCGTTGTTATTGATTCAGAAGAAACAAAACAAAAATTAGACGGCCTTGTTCAATTCAACCAAAGACAATTACACTCATCTAGTGCAATGATTCTTTTACTTGCTGACTTAAAACACGCTGATTACGTAAGTGATATTTATGAGAAAAACGTTGAACTTGGATATATGGATGAAAACTCTAAAAATTACTTCGTTGAATCTATCTCTAACTTAATTAGTAGTGCAGATGATTCTTACTTTGCTACTCAAGGATTAATGGACGTTAACCTTGCATCTATGCAATTAATGCTTATTGCCACTGACCGTGGATATGATTCAAACCCAATTGGTGGTTTCGACAAAACAGCTTTATTAGAAGCTTTAAATATAGATACTTCTAGATACGTACCGGCACACTTACTTGCCATTGGTAAAGGGGTTAAACCACCTCATGATTCAAGTAGACTACCTGTTGAAAGAATCGTCGCATGGAATGACGAAAGTGAAGGCACTATCGGCGAATAATTAAGCCACTTTAATCTAAGATGTGCAAGAATATGCTGGGACATAATGTAATGTCTCAGCATATTTTTTATATTGCAATCATCATCAAAATCGTGTAAAATTCAATTCTGCACGTATATTTTTTTGCTTGAAAGCTTTACCGCTTTAAAGTATTTATTTATTGAGAGAAGGAATTAACAATGAAGAATTTTTCACAATGGTCATCAAATATAGGCTTTGTACTAGCAAGTGCAGGATCAGCAATTGGTCTTGGCGCAGTATGGAAATTTCCATATATGGCAGGCACTTATGGTGGTGGCGCATTTTTATTAATATTTATAATTTTTACACTGCTCGTTGGCTTACCGCTACTGTTAAGTGAATTTATTCTAGGGCGATACGGAAGAACTTATTCAACAAATATTTTCAAGAAAGTATCTGGTCGCTCATCATTTAACTTAATAGGTTGGTTAGGAAATATTACCGTGTTCGTATTATTTTCATTCTATAGTGTGATTGGCGGATGGATTATCCTATACATTATTCGTACAATATTAGACACGTTTGGATTAACGCACTCACATGAATATGGAAATATCTTTACAGACTATATTTCAAACCCGTTCTATTCTTTAGCAGGTCAATTTGCATTTATTCTCTTTACTGTTGTCATTGTAAGTAAAGGCGTTGAAAAAGGAATCGAAAAAGCATCAAAAGTAATGATGCCGTTATTATTTATTTCGTTTGTTATCATTATTATTCGTTCTGTCACTTTAGATGGTGCATTTGAAGGTATACAATACTTTCTACAACCTAAAGTATCTGATTTAAGTTCTGAAGGTATTCTCTACGCATTGGGACAATCCTTCTTCGCTTTATCGTTAGGTACATGTGGCATGATGACATATGCTTCTTACTTAAATCGTGACACAAATGTTGTTAAAAGTGCTAATGCAATCGTTTGGATGAACATCGCTGTTTCAGTAGCTGCAGGTCTTGCAATTTTCCCAGCTATCTTTGCATTCCATTTAGAACCAAACCAAGGTCCAGGACTATTATTCATTATCCTGCCTCAAGTATTTGATCAAATGTTTCTTGGCCAATTATTCTATTTACTGTTCTTGATATTATTCTTATTTGCAGCCATTACATCTTCAATCTCATTGTTGGAATTAAATATCTCTAACATTACAAAGAATAATAACGATAACAGAAAAAAATGGTCGTATATCATCGGTGGTTTAGTATTTGTATTTGGTATCCCTTCAGCTTTATCTAATGGCGTACTTCAACACTTCACGTTTGGTGTAGGAACGTTCTTTGATAATATGGATTACTTAGTCGCAAATATCTTAATGCCTATTGGTGCATTAGGTGTAACCATCTTTGTCGGACATATATTCAATAAAGAAACAATTATGAATGAGCTCAATATGGGCGATACTAAAGCGGGTCGTACCTTCGTGAATGTTTGGTATTTCTTAGTTAAATTTGTATTACCTATCATTATTATCGCTGTATTTATCGGTCAGCTTTTATAAAAGCAAACAGGTCACATCGTTAGGAAATCCTCCTAATAATGTGACCTGTTTTTTTATTTATATGAGACCTATCCATTTCCAATAAGTCATGCTCATTAAAATGAGTAACAAATAACCAATAATTGTGATTGGAACCCCTGTTTTAAGGAAGTCCTTAACTGTAAATGTTTCTGTACCGTATGCCAACATATTCTGTGGTGAACTGACTGGCAACATAAAACCAAAACTAATAACAAACTGTTGAATTAATACAAACCCAATTGCTTGATCGCCTAAATTTAATGTTTGTGTTAATGCAATAAATACAGGTATAAGTGCTGAAGATAAGCTTGTCGCACTCGCAAATCCCAAATGTATAAGAATATTGAATATCGAAATCAAAGCAATCGTTGCGATTAATGGCATATGATTTAATCCCATTAATCCAAATGTCTTATCACTTAACCATTGTGCGGCAGATGTTTCTAGTAATACAGTCCCTAATGAGATACCAATACCAAATACAATAACTGTACCCCATGGTATTTTCTTTTCAACATCTTCCCAACTGAACACACCAATTTTAGGCGTTAACATAATTGCTAAAGCGATAATCGTAATTGATGAAGAGTCGATTGGATGTAATACTTTTTCAGTTGACCAGAATAATAATAACGTGACAGATATTACGATCAATCTCCACTCTCTAGCAGAAATCGGTCCTAACTCTTTCAACTGAGCTTTAACTAATTCCGTACCACCTTCAATTTCTTTCTCTTCAGGTTTAATAATATTAACCATGATGAAATACAATACAACCGACATAATAATAGACCAGGGTGCTGCATAAATGAACCATTCACCCCAGGAAATATCTTGACCCATTGACTTGTTTATAAAGCCAATCGCAACCACGTTTTGAGCGGCGGCCGTCTTTAAACCGATATTCCATATTGAAACAGCGTGAACAGCAGTAATAATAAGTAAAGCTGCTAATTTACTATTTTTAGAAGTATTAAATGCTGCAATCATCCCTAACAAAATAGGTACAACTGCACCTGCTCTTGCAGTCGCTGAAGGAACAAAGAATGCTAATATAATCGAAACAATAATTGCCCCAATAACAATTCTGTTTGTTTTATTTCCAACAATAGAAAGTACTTGCAAAGCTAAACGCTTATGTAAATTCGTCACTTGCATTGCAGTTGCTAGGAATAACGCCGCTGCTACAAGTGCAACTGCCGATCCAGAAAATCCACTCAACGCCATTTTCAATGCGTTAGACGTACCGAGTATCGCATCACCTTCGATTGGCTTACCATTTAATACTGGATTACCTAGAGCTTCACCTAAATTTTGAACTGGACTAAAGCCAATGAGTAACACAATCAATCCGACAATCATCACTGCCGATATAGGATAACTGACTGCTTCTGTCACCCACATAACAACTGCAAAAGCTAGTATTGCTAAAGCACATTTCGCCATTACTGGTAAATCATTTGGTGTAGGTAATAATAATATACCGATTAACACCACAAAACTAACTAAAATCCAAATTGGTTTAAACGCTTTCATCTCTTTGTCATTTGCCATTTAGAACAACCCCAATTTTATTATTTATTATTCTAATTTCCTAAATAATAACATATTTCTTTTTTGGATATAATACTTTTCACAATTAATTCATTAATTCCTTGAACTTTCATATAAATACATGTAAAGTATTAAGGGAAGTGTGACGGTTGTCTGCCGATAGACAACCCTACCTATTAAATTACTGTCAAATAAAGGATGATGAATCGTATGTTAACTAAAGAATTCTCAGCTAAGGTCGGTCTTAGTGAAAAGCAAGTCAGAAAAATCGTTCAACACTTAGAAGATAGAGGTTATCAACTTTCTAAGACAGAATACCGCGGTCGCGAAGCAACTGATTTCCAAGATGAAGATATCGAATTGTTCCAAGAAATCGCTGAAAAAGTTAAAGAAACAAATAGTTATGATCAAGCATTTGAAACACTTGAACAAGAAAAAGACTTCTTACAAGTACTCGTTAAAGACGAAGCTTCACATCAATCACCTGAACTTCAACAATTAATCGAAGAACTAAGATTAGAAGTTCAACATATGCGTAGAGAAAGACAAATGTTAGGCGAAATGCTACAACAAGTACATATTCAACAACAGAAATTAGAACAAACACTAGCATTACAAGCACCTCAACAACAAGAAGCAAACGTTCAATCCACAGATACATCAGCAACATCTACTGATAACAAAGAAGATGTAACAGCAGTAAACAGTCAACCAGACAATACGTCTAAAGCACAAGCGACAACAGCTACTGCTACTACTACAGAAGTAGAAAAAGAAGATGCAACAAATACAGCATCTGAAACTAAAGTAACTGAAGAGAAGCCAGCAGAAGAGAAATCTGTTACAGCTAAAGAAGATACAACTTCAGAAATTAAACCTGAAACAGCAGTTGAGGAAAAAACTGAAGAGAAAGCTGAAGAAACAACTACTGATCAATCAACAGTAGATACAGCAACTACTGAAACACCTGCTTCTACTACTGAGACGACTACTACGACAACAGAAGACAAAGAAACAGCAGATAGCATCACGAAAGAAGAAACAGTTGATACAACTTCTACAGATGCTCAATCAGAAACAACTGAATCATCTGAAGAAGAACCAAAGAAAAAAGGATTCTTCCAAAGATTGTTTAATATTTAATTTATAGGAACACGCACTCAAATATCAATTTGAGTGCGTGTTTTGTTAAGATTTTGTAAATTTCCACTTTATAATTGTTAAATGGTTCTATACTTTGCTATATTGAATTCTATATTCAGTAGACCGTATATACATAAACAATTAGGAGTGTTTCATCAATATGGAAACATTAAATTATGAAAATATTAATAAAAAAACGATATGGAAATATAATCACGAAGTCGTCAAAATCATCAAAGATGACTTAGATATTTACATTAAATTAAATCTTAAGCCAGACAATGATAAGCTCGTAGTTTGTTCAAATGGCGCCGTTAATCTTTCAAAAAGCAAACCACCTGTCTTTATGAGAAGTAAATGGCATGAAGAATTCAATGCAAACTGCATTTACATTGATGATAGAACCATTCATCATAAAAACTTAAGACTAGGTTGGGGCGTTGGTACAAAAGAGCGTCATTTCCTTAAAGATTATTCAGAAATTATACAAAGCATTGCCAATCAATTGAGTATAGAATCAAACAATACTGTATACCTCGGCTCATCAGCAGGCGGCTATATGTCTATGTATCTTGCAACACTGCATAAAGGTACAACTGCTATCGTAAATAATCCACAATGTTATGTAGATCGTTATGATAAGATAAATGTAGAAAAGCTATACAATAAGATTTTTCCTGAATATACACGAGATGAAATCAAGAAAAAGTTTGCTGTCAGATTATCTATTACAAGTTTGTTTAGAATTCAAAAACATGTTCCAAAAATTTATTATATACAGAACAGATTATGTCACAATGATATGGACAGACATTATAATCCATTCTGTAGTTTCCTTGATAAATATAATATCAACAGTTCTAATATTACGTTCATACTTTATAACAATAAAGAAGGTGGACATAATCCAATATCAAAAGAAGCAACCATATCAATTACTAATCAAGTATTGGCTAACGAATTCACATTATCTCAATTTTAAAAAAAGCGACATGAACATCACCAAATGTTCATGTCGCTTTTTCGTTAGCCAAACTATTTTTAATAGGAAAGCCTCGCTAACGAGATTGTTTTTACTTTCTATCTCGTTAGGTTTTCTAACGGGATTGTTTCTCAGAACTATCTCGTTAGCGCCTCGTTTTCTCACTTTTTGTAGTAAATCTGGGATTTTGTGTGCTCCATTTATCCGCTAACGAGATTGTTTTTACTTTCTATCTCGTTAGATTTTCTAACAGGATTGTTTCTCAGAACTATCTCGTTAGCGCCTCGTTTTCTCACTTTTTGTAGTAAATCCGGGATTTTGTGTGCTCCATTTACCCGCTAACGTGATTGTTTTTACTTTCTATCTCGTTAGGTTTTTTAACGGGATTGTTTCTTAGAACTATCTCGTTAGCCATAATTCTCTCTTCAAACCTATTAATATCAATTTCATCAAAATAAATAAAGCACTTTCATTAACTTTTGTGTTAACCTATACGAGTAGTTCTAAAAATCGATAAAACTTTTACAGTAAAGGATCACATTATGAAATTTACAAAAGAAGAATGGCGTAACACAAATTTTAAATTAGATATGGATATTAGTCATTTAAACTTAGATGAAATTATTAGTTTAAATGATAACTTAACAAATTCTGAAATTCACGAAATATACTTACCGCTTATTAACTTTTTAACAACTAAAGTTAAATTCCATAAAGAATACTCTAAAAATATTAATAATCAACTACTCAATAAAAATAACACCCCACCGTTTATTATAGGTATTTCAGGTGGCGTTTCTGTCGGTAAGAGTACTGTTTCAAGACTCCTCTTACAATTACTACAGGAATACAACGCTCAATGGAAAGTTGATTTAATCACTACTGATGGTTATATCATGCCAAAGCAGGAGCTCATTGATAAAGATTTATTATCTAAAAAAGGCTTCCCAGAAAGTTATGATACTAAAACACTTCTCCATCATTTAAAACAAATTAAAAACAATGAACCTAATATACAAACTTACACATACTCACACATTACATATGATAGACTCAAAGATCAGTTCCACAACATCGACAGTCCGGATATTCTTATCATAGAAGGTGTGAATATATTCCAAGTAAGCCCGCACGAAGAAGAATTAGTAAGTGACTACATCGACTATAAAATTTATTTAGATTCAACAATAGAAAATATGAAAAAATGGTATCTTAACCGCTTCTTACTTTTACAAGAAGAAGCCTTCCAGAAGCCTGACTCACACTTCTACAAATATCGTGATATTCCTAAAGAAGAAGCCATCACTATCGCCAAAGACCTCTGGGATAATATCAATGAAGTAAACTTAATTAAGAACATCCTGCCTACTAAAAACAGAGCTGATTTGGTCCTTTATAAAAATCACAACCATGTTATAGAGCAGCTGAAATTTAATAAATTTTAAATATAATTATTTGAGGTGATTTGTTGAAAATCTATCCTTCTCAATCAATATATGAATATTGGATTAATAACTATTTTAGGGACTTCGATTTATTCTTTGTTAATGAAATATTATTTGTAGATAAAACTGTTAGTATTATTTCTAAAAATATATTCAAGACGTCCGAGGCATTTAATATAAACATAAATAACCTTTATGAATTTTGGAATTTAGACGAATATCATTATGTAATACAATCACCACCAGGGTGGTTAGAAAATCAAAATAATGAAGTTCAAACATATATATTAAAAGAACAACGCAGAACCAATAATCCACTATACAAGAACGATAAACTGATTACCTTAAATGCTTGGCAAACGTTAAGTAGAGAGCAAAAAATACAATTCTTTAAAGAACGTATTGATGAATATCAAGACAACATTACTTCTCAACACAATAAAGCAACACTACCGGATTACTTACAATCTGTTATCAATGAGTTCCCCTATCATCAAGGAGCCAACTGTCTCTCACTAGTTATTTTTTCATTAACAAGAGATAAAGATATGTTGAATCAATGGATTAAAGGTGAGTCATTTTTAAATACTATTATGGGTTTAGGCTATACTGAATCCCCTGGACCAAGTCGTAAAGGAGATATTATATTCTTCACACATAATGATTCGATAGTACATGCTACTTATCAAATTGATACTCATTTATTTATAAACAAAAATGGACAAACCATCTTCAACCCTTATAAATTAATAACTCATAAGGAACTTGAAAATAGTTGGGGATCATTTAAAAAACATATTTATCGTCAAACCTAAAACCCTCTTTAGCCTTGTGCTAAAGAGGGTTTTAGTAGTCTGGTAGTCTAAATAATCACACGTCTATGTTTATTTCCTGCACATATACAGCAAGCACTATCTATTACTTCACCTTAACTTTCAAATACGTATTCGCATTCTTTTGAAATTCATAATCTACTTCTATTTCTTCTGTAGTACATCCGCGTTCGTTTAAATATGCGATTACTTTATCTAATGCTTTATATCGTTTCCCTTCCATATCTACAAGTGGGAATATCCGTAACTCTTCTTTAGTTACTCTTAACATTTCTTCTATTGTTTCTATATGGAAGTCATAGTCAAATGTATCTGAATATAAAAATAAAAAGTGTGCTGATAATAATATATCAAATCTATCATCTTCATATGGCAATTTCGGTAATTCTACCGCTTCATATTTGTCTGGTTCTCTCCATATCTGCTACACATGTATTTAATGCTTCTAAACGGTATTGTTTTAAGTTTTCTATATCTTTAAAGTAATTCCACTGATAATTCGATGCTGCGTTTTTCATTTTTTCAACCATGTGCGTCACATCGTCTTTTCCTTTTTCATACAATGCTTCTTGTTCAAAGTAATATGCGATATCACATGCTTCTACTTCTATTCCTTTTTGTTTCGCTGTTGCAGCAAATGAACATGCACCGGCTGGACAATCTAAAATTTTCTTATTCTTTAATTCTTCTACTCTTAAATTAAACATACTCAAGTATTCTTCATATGTCCGTCCGATAAATATAATGCGATCAATACTTAATTTTGTGTCGTGATTTTTATTAGTCATACAATCCTCCTACGCATTCAAGTTGTCCCTATGGTAACATAGATTTTGTGCTGTTTTTTATTTGTATACAAAAAACTACTTTAACAAGTATGCGAACTCAGAATAATTGTGTATAATTTACATATAAGATAATTTTTAGAAATCGCTTTCACATATACATATCTTATTTAAATCATTCAATACCATCAAAGGAGTGACTATTTTAGTGGAAGAAAAAGTTACAGATATATTATACAACACATTAAAATCTTCAATAAAAAATGACGAAATGTTACATGCTTTAGAAGAACAATTACTACAATTCTTACATACATATACAGTAGACGTTGAACAGCTTCTTATGTTGAAGGTAGCCATCTTGAAAGATGAATCTTTCGAAGTGATGTATGGCTTAGGTGAAACATTAATACAATATGAACAATCAGAACTCAAATTACGGGACGTAGAAGTTTCTTTACAACGTGAGCAAGGGCTTCGATGGATTAGTATGCTTATCGACATTTTTATCGATTACTTTCCAATCGGTACAGTGATTAAAATACCTGATGAGCTTATTGATATGTATGAACTTCCTCACGACACGCTTTTAATGATTATGCAGAGATTAAGACCGATCCCTGACACAGATTACTATGCACCTTATATTGCAACGATTTACCCAGAGAACTTTACTGTGTCGTCTGAACTATTTTTATTAAATGACATCATGATTGAGCAAGTGGTTCATCGTGGTTATGAAAATGAACAAGACCGATTAAAAGTAGCCGAACTCAAAGCACATTGCATTCAAGAACTAGGTTTGAAAAGCTTCGATGCTATTCCTCGTATTGAAAGGATGATGACAAATGGAAATTAAAATAGAAACCGCTCGTGTACAGGATGCGGTTACTCAATTTAATGATGCACATGAGCAATTTATATCTGAACAAAAACAATTCGCTGATGCTTTTGAATCTTTTGGAAATCAGAAAACGGATTTTATCAATAAATATAAAGAAGTCATTCAGCGTATAAATGAAAAATCTGAAGTAGATGCTAATAAAAAAGTGAAAACCATGATTGAGAAAGGACAAACCTATGTTTCTAAATCAACTGAATTAGACATTAAATTAGGCGAGTCCATTAAAGGAGGCAATTAAGACATGCCATTACCTGATAGCTTAAGTACTAAAACAGTTTGTGATACCCATGTGAACACTTGGAAAGAGAGTTTAGAACAATTGAAAGAAGATATTACTAAAAACTTTAATCAAATGGATTTTGAGAATGCAAAACAACGCGACGAAATGAAGTCTATCATTTTAAAAATGACAGGAAAGATTGATCATTTAATTGATGAAATAAATCAAACTCATTTTGAAGTATTGGATTAAGGAGGCGTGAAATGGCTACATGGCGATTGATAATCAATTACAACGACTTAAAAGAAAAAAGCAACGCGATTCATGCTTATAAAAAAGCCGCAATCAATTTAAAAAATGAAAATAAACAATTTAGATCAGCTATTGAAACACATTCATCAGGAAAAGCATCCACTGCATTACTAAATAGCATTAGTCGAAGTTCAAAACAATTAGACACACTCATCGATGAGCTTGATAAAGCAGAAACGACACTCAAAAATTATATCGAAGGCATGCAACAATACATACAAGCAAATAGCGATGCTTCTGACACACTTGTAGATAGAGCAGATATTTATTGGAATTTAGATCAAATACAAACTTGCATCATAAGCACTAAATCACCAATATCTATAGATTCCGATCCACCTATGGAAGTATGTATTTTCGATAAAAAATCAGAAAAAACGCGTAAAAAAGCCGCATCATTAAGAAATCAATCACGATATCGAGATTTACATAGTACGATTGAAAGTGGCTTGAGAAGTATCAATAGTTTATACGATGAGTTAGATGAAATATATACCAACAATGTGAAAGCATTTGAACAAGAAGATGATACGCATCATAGTAACGGAGAAATAATCTTAACATCGTTTGAAACTCCGAGAGAAACAGAAGCTAGATATGATGAATATTATTTAAACGCTTTAAAATCCTTTGGTAAGGGTGCATGGGACGCCACGAAAGATACAGCACTTTCAGTTGGCTCCTTTGCTTATGATTTATACTTGACGCTACCGCTATTAAATCTTACAGCATCGGGTAAAGATGCTACTAAGCGAATGGAAGATCGATTTAAAACGGTAGGTAAAACCTTCAAAATATTATCTGATGATCCTGAAGGCGCGATTACCGGCTTAGTAGAACAAAGTTATCAACGCGCAGATAAAAATGGATGGTCTTATTCATTAGGTACCCTTGTGCCAGATGTAGCTTTAACTGCCGTTTCCGGCGGCGCAGGTGGTGCAAGTAAAGTAGGAAAAGGTACTATATCTTTATCCAAGGTTGATAAGGTAAGCATCAAAAAAGGCACGTCAGCACCTATTAAACATCAATCAAAACATGTAACTGCTCATAAAGATGCACACGTTAATCATAAGGGTCCAAATAAAGTTCATACACCATCAAAGAATACTAAACCGACATATACGGGTCATTCAACGTTGAAACAAACGCAACAGCAACCACATTTCAATCGCAACACGCCGGTGAGTAACTTTGGTAGTAAGCCTACACTCGTCGATGGACAACGTCCTGTGCAATATAAATCAGCGGGTAAACCAACAACACCATTAGACCATAGCCGTGTTAAAACAATGGCAATCAGTGAACGTAAATTTGCATCACAACATCCAACACACCTTAACAACCTGATTGATAATATGTCATTAGGTAATAATAAAATGTTTAAAGGCGTTGAATTCACTAAAAAAATTGGCCAATGGATTCACGTGAAACTTGTAAATTCACCTGTCTTTAGAATTAAAGAATCAAGGCTATATCAACGACTAAAGACTAAACTCAATGATGCACAAGCGAAATTATGTATAAATAATTTCATTACGAATTGTTTTGTTGCTGGTACAACTGTACATACTAAAAATGGATTAAAAAGAATCGAACATATACAAATTGGCGATGAAGTATTATCACGAAATATGGAGACAGGTCGAGTAAGTTATGAACCTGTTGTTACGTTACATCAGAAAGAGACAGACACACTCACTTCTGTTATAGTAACAGACGCAGAAGGTCATACAGAAACACTCAGCAGTACACCAGAGCATTTGTACTATGTAGAACAGCAAGGTTGGATAGAAGCACAGTCACTGAAGCATGATGACATCTTAGTAACACCGACAACAACGTTAACAGTGCAATCCGTAACACACTATAAAGAACAGCAATATGTCTATAACTTTGAAGTAAGAGATGCACATACCTACTACGTTGGACAATACGGTATACTCGTTCATAACGACTGTGGTTATCGTGTTGTTACAAAAAGTAAAGATGGTATTCAAATTAAACCATTTGGATTCAACAACTTAGATGAATACTTAGAACGATCAAAAGTAGACTCAGACTTCTTAAAAACACAAGGTTATCAGTCATATAAAGAAGTCGAACAAGTTACAAAAAATCTACATCGCTACTTTGAAGTAAAACCAAAACCAAGGCTCATCAATCAACGCTATGCAGGACAAGTACATCCAAACGGTGCAAGATTCAATGCAATAGGCTTTCCAGTCTTCGAACCACCACATAAAGTAGCAACTGTGCAATTAGATCCATCGTTGTATGTGGCAACAGGTGGAAAACAGATGAGAGAAGCGAGTATGGAGTTATTTGAAAATTTGGATGCAAATCCCGAAATATATAAGCTCTTTTCAGATACGGAAATTTCAAATTTATCAGAAGGCATATGGCCAAATAGATTTAGTTGGCATCATCACGAAGTATCTGGTCGAATGGAATTAGTTGACTATAAATTCCATAAAGAAAATAAACACACAGGAGGCGTCGCAATATGGGGAGAAAACAAACGTTAGATTTTAATAATAAAGAATTTTGGTCTGAAGAAGAAAAGTTAAATGATGAACAGTTAATACATGAATTTGAAAAAAAAATAGGTCATCGATTTCCTGAATCATTTATTCAATTCACAAAAGAATTTCATAATGGTAGTACTAAAAAAGCTGAGTTCTATGTGAACGAAGACATGAGTCCAGAAATAAGATTTATGCTTTCGTTCAACAAAGAAACGGAATACTTTAATATTTGGAAAGGTAGTTATTATGGTCTGATTGACTTCGATCCATATGTTGTCATAGCAGAAGATATTGCTGGAAATCTTATCGCGCTTGATTACTCCAAATCTGAAACAGAACCTAGTGTCGTATTCGTTGATCACGAATTATTAGGGCTGATTTTCTTAGAAGAAGACAGAGAATATTCGGATGAAGAAATCGAAGCGATGGAGGCATCTGAACGCTTAAAAGACTTCCCTTGGGCAATATTCCCTGTCGCTGACAGTTTCTTAGACTTCCTAAATGGGTTAGATGGTGAAAATCCTCCTGAGGAAGGAGAATGGTTTGTGGATAGTGACGAAAATATTAATGAAATAAACAAATCTATTATAGATAATGTTGAAAGAGAATACAGTATACAATTCCCTCAAACTTATAAAAACTTAATCATTCAATACAACGGAAAAAGAATAGAACATAATCCCATTTCAAACAATGAAGAATTTCAATTTTTAAGATTTTATTCTTTAGATAAAAAATACAGATTTAATATCCCAAAATTATTTGATAAAAAAGTTGATGGGTATTGGGAAGATATCATTCCTTTTGGTATAGGATTGGGTGGAACATACGCCTTTGATTATTCTAAAAATCAAGTTGAACCAGCTATTATAAGTATGCCTTATAAACAAGCTGCTTTTTGTGAAAACTCCATTATGGAAAAATATGACACTTATATCAAACATGCTGATAGTTTCGAAGAATTTTGTCACAAAATGAAATACCCACCTACCCTTGATTAATTTTTAAATCTGGAGGCGTCGCAATATGGGGAGAAGGCAAACGTTAGATTTTAATAATAAAGAATTTTGGTCTGAAACTGAGAAGATTGCAGATGAAAAATTAATTTATGAGTTCGAAGCAAAAATAGGACATAAATTACCAGAAAATTTCATTGAATTAAGTAAAATGTTTCACCATGGGGAAACTAAAAAAGCACGTTTTTATGTAAACGAAGACATGAGTCCAACATTATCGTATATGTTGTCTTTCAACAAAGAAAACAAAGCAAATAATATATGGGGCATACCTTTTTATGGTTTAACTGAATTTGATCCCTATGTTGTCATAGCGCAAGATATTGCTGGAAATCTTATCGCGCTTGATTACTCCAAATCTGAAACAGAACCTAGTGTTGTCTTTGTTGATCACGAGTTATTAGGTATGATTTTCTTAGAAGAAGACAGAGAATATTCGGATGAAGAAATCGAAGCGATGGAAACATCTGAACGCTTAAAAGACTTCCCTTGGGCAATATTCCCTGTCGCTGATAGCTTCTTAGATTTCCTAAATGGATTAGAAGGCGAAGATCCTCCTGAAGACGGCGAATGGTACGTAGATCGTGACGATACCATCAATAATATAAACAAATCTATTATTGATGGTATTGAAAAGGAATACGATTTTCATTTCCCTCAATCTTATAAAAACTTAATCATTCAATATCATGGAAAAAGAATAGAATACAATCCCATTTCAAACAATGATGAATTTCAATTTTTAACTTTTTATACACTAGAAAAAAATTCTACATTGAATTTACAAAGACAAATTGAGAGAAAAAACAAAGGATTCTGGGGAAAAATTATTCCTTTTGGTTTTGGCAAGGGTGGAACATATGCCTTTGATTATTCTAAAAATCAAGTTGAACCAACTATTATAAGTATGCCCATTAAACAATCTTTATTTTGCAAAAACTCCATTATGGAAAAATATGACACTTATATCAAACATGCTAACAATTTCGAGGAATTCTGTAACAAAATGAAATACCCACCTACTGTTGATTAAATATAGCGTTATTTTTCATTTTAAGTTGGTCTATAACATATATTCAAACACCCCATTTTGTATATCAAATACAAAATGGGGTGTTCTTTTTAGACTTCCCAGGATGATAAAAAAAGTTTATTTAACAGCATTTATAGAGGTCTGTCTAATTATTTATCTTTTTCTGTACCTTGATGGAATATTAATTTCCAACTTTCTTCAAACTTCCAAATCGAGCTTCTATTTGTACTTTGATTTTGCGTTTTATTGACCAAAGTATATGTACATAATTTTACATCTTCTGCTAAAGTGTATTCCTCAAAATCATATATCTCGTATTCATCTGTATCTAATTGAGCATTCTGTATATCATCTTTATAAAAAGTTTTACCGGACTTACCAAACTCTTTAAAATCCTTATGTAATATCTCTAACAACTTCTCGTTATCTTTCTATTTTCTCCTTTTAAATGCGACCACTCATGTTCAATCATATTGAATCATCCTTTTCTTTTTAATGATTACAACCCTAACTTGATCCATCTTTTTCTACATAAGCATAACACTAAAATATTAATTACAAATAACAAAAGAAAATACAGGGCGATAGTTATAATACTTGCTGAGGGTAAGTGTTCCATTTGCCCATTTAATAATTTACCCACCAAATCATAATGTATGTTACTTGCTTCAAATGGAGCAACTATTCCAAATTTAGTTTTATCGATTGCTACTAATATAATTGTAGAAATCCAATAAACAATACTAATCCCTATGCTGATGAGTACATTAGGAGAAACTATACTAATCGTTCCAACAATGATGATGTATTGTAATATCACTAAAGAAAACAATACTAGCAACAGAAAATAATGTGTAAAGTTCGAGAATATCATTGAAATAACAGTTAACCCTATTATTAGAAACATGAAGCATTCAATAAATAATATTGCGATTTTTTTATAAAAAAACGTGAACACATTATCTCCTAGTAACTTGTAAAACAATAACTGTTTGCTTGAATATTCCTTATTTATAAAATATGCAATGATAAATGAAAATAGTAGAAAACCAAACTCAGTTGCTACTGTATATGCACTAAAGAAGTATTCTCCATAAGTTAAATGACTGACTTTATCAATCCCGACTGGTAAGAAATACCCTAGTAAAAATAAAAACAAAAATAATACGCCTAAAGTCAAAATAATGTGATTCGAAATACTTTTCTTAAATTCTAAGTTCATAGATACACCTCTGTACATTTATAAGTTTATATAGTCATTTATAACTTGTTCTTTTGAATCATATTCTTCTATGTATAAATCTTTGAAAATAAAATATTTACCTACGAGGTTACTTAAATCAGACAAATTATGCGTTATATTAATGATTGTTTTATCTGGATGCTGCTCTAAATAGCGATTTAAAAAGTCATATATATCATTGATTGTTTTTTTGTCTAAGGCATTTGTTATTTCATCTAATATAATTATAGATTTATCTTGTAAAAAGAAACTTAGCAATTTTAATTTTTGTTTTTGACCATCACTTAAATTTTTTATCAAAACATTATCTGGAATTGATGATATTTGTAACATCCCTGCTAAATCGTTTAACTTACTTTCCGATTTAAATTTACTTTTCAAAACTTTTAACAAGTATTTTTTAGTAATATCAACTGGTACATTTGATGAACTTGATATTAATGTCGCATTTGAATAAATAGATTGATCAATTTTTCCACTATTATTTAAAATAAAATCCTTTGCCACTTGTGATTTCCCTACACCATTTTTACCTACAATATGATTGAATTTCCCTTGATAAAACTGAAGATCACAATTTTCAATTAATCGTTTCCCTTTAACTTCTAATGAATAATTATTTATTTGCAACATACTCATCTCCCATTCATCTAATACCCACTCATTATATCATGATAAAATGTTATTCATAAATATTTAATTAAATTAATCATCTAAAATTCCAATTATTGTGGCGTTATGCAGCTTAAGGTTATTATTATTGACTGTCGCCCTTTTTCCATAAATTTAAAAACACAAAAAACCCTCTAGCCTGATTGCTAGAGGGTTCTATATACATTAAATATTATTGTTCTTCTTTGATATACGACTATTTTTACTATGTTCACACTTTTTCAAACTGCTTTAATATCAGCTTTTCAAGAGTCCCTACAGTCTAATTAGTTTCAGACCTTTGCCCTTTTTATCATTTACTTGCCCTTTTTTTGCCCTTAAACATATTTATTAAACATCGTTTTCGTAATAACTCATATAGTCAGTAACGTTATATAAGAAACTTCTTGTATTTTGACCATTATCTAATTGACCTGTTGTATTAACATATGAATCTCTTACTGCATATTTATATATTTTAAATAAACTGTGTTCTTTATAAAATTTTGAAGTTCGAATTGTATCATTATTTTTATATTCCTTCTTTAATTCTTCCCGTAATTCTCTTGCTAATTCTTTTCCTGTTAATCTATCGTTTTCAAATATCTTGCTAATTTCATTAGATTTATCGTAATAATAAGTCATTTTTTCGATTACTTCGTCATTAGCTACTTCATTTGGTACTTTGAATAATATATCCCTCATATTATTACCCCTTTTTTAAAAGTATTATAGCATGGTATGTTCAATTTTATATAAAAATAGCCGCAACTCTAAGAGTTGCGGCTATTTTTGTGGACTTCATTTACTTTGACAAATCTTTATTATGATTTAAAAGATCAGTAGTTGGACTAAATATATATCTAAATATAAACATAATTAGACCAAATATATTAATAAAAGTTACAGAAGCAAAAAACATAACTAATTTTATATCAAACCTTGGAAATTTATAATAAAAACCTTTTATCTTTATTTCTACATTTGGGAGATAAAGCATTATTAATAAATTAACCAACAAAAGGGTAGTTAATACTAAAAAAGTAATCAACGCCTTTTTTCTAATACTATCTTTAAAGTCAATTTGAGTTTTTGCAGACTCTCTCAAATGCTTTTTATATTTATAAAAATCTTGTATATCATCAACAGCAGTTTCTGCATCATTATCAATATTCTCTTTTTCATCACTATCAAAATTCAAATTCTCTTTTAACAACTTTATTGTATCTTCATTTAATTGAGTCTTTTCTGTCATGATAGTGACCTGTTATTTTCTAAAATCTTTAATTTATTAAGTTGTCTCCATGCAAAAGGAGCCGAGATTTTGAATGTATTTGCTAGTTGTTTAGTTAATAGGTTTAGTTCATCTTCAGTATAATCACCTCTTTTTTTAGGTAATTATCTTTAATGGTATGAATTAGTATAAATTCTCGGTCTTCTAATTCGTATATAACTCTATTTTCTAATTCTAATATTCTACCAAATTTATAATTTAATAATATGCTTGTTATAAGATTTTATTTTCACTAATACATATTACGTTGGTTTTTGAATTTTCATAGTCCCAAATATGTTCAAATAGCATGTACATATAAACACCTTCTTTAGGGTGTATTATACCATGTGTGCTATGTTTTCAGACACACAAAAACATACTAATATATAGATGTTTAAAACCCTTAAAAATAATTAACCATCTTTAATATCTCTAATTATGTAGAATGGTTTTATTTTAATTCGAAATATTTTTTTGATATAATTATTATATTAGCTTTCGCTATAATATAATTTGGAGGAAAATCATTGGGAACCACACTTAGTCTTATTATTTTTTTAATTTTACTTGTATTAACTGGCTTTTTTGTTGCTACAGAATTTGCGATTGTAAAAGTTAGAGAAACCAGAATTAATCAACTTTTAAATGAAGGCCATAAAAAAGCTGCGTCTGCAAAAAAAGTTATTGATTATTTAGATGAATATTTAGCAGCTTGTCAGTTAGGTATTACTATAACTGCATTAGGTATTGGAATGGTCGGAGAATCTACATTCGAATTTATTTTACACCCACTATTTTCAACTATCGGCATACCCGAAACATGGATACATCCCTTTACAATAGGTGGTGCTTTTGTAATCGCTACTTATTTACATGTGGTTATAGGAGAAATGGCACCTAAAACTATTGCTATTCAAAAAGCAGAATATGTCACACTTTTATTTTCAAGACCTATAATCTTTTTCTATAAACTTATGTATCCTTTTATTTTTATACTGAATGGATCATCAAGAATTATACTAAAAATGTTTGGTATGAAACCTGCTAAAGAAAGTGATATTTTCCACTCTGAAGAAGAATTAAAACAATTATTGCATGATAGTCATGAAGGTGGAGAAATTAATGAAAGTGAACTAAATCATATCAATAAGGCGTTTAAATTCGATAATTTAGTCGCAAAAGATATCATGATTCATACTAGTGAAGTAGAAACAATTGACGTTAATAACACTATTGATGAAGCGATTAATAAAATAAAAATCGAAAACTATACAAGATACCCAGCTATAAACAATAATAAAATAATTGGTTTTTTACATTCTAAACGCTTATTTAATGATCAAAATTCTACTAATTTAATAGATCATATTAAACCAATTATATCAGTCCATATAGATACCCCTTTAAAGAAGATATTAGAAATGATGAAAAGAAAAAAAATTCACATTGCCGCTATTTATGAAGACAATGATTTCAAAGGTATTATTACTTTAGAAAACATACTTGAAGAAATAGTTGGAGACATCGAAGATGAATATAATTAAAGTTTTAATAACAAAAGGTGGAATTTGAATTTGTAAATATTTTTAGCATCTAGTAATAGTATCAGGTATTAATATGTGGTATAATAAAATTACAAAATATAAATCCACATATTTATTGATGAAATACTAATGCTTGGTTTTTATTCTATTTTCGGTTTGGTTATCAATCATCGATCTCACTTTCTTATGCGAAAAGTAAGCCCTGTACTTAATTGTACAAGGCTTCTTTTTATGCTTTAAATAAATAATTCTTTTGTTCTCTTACTTCTTCCAGCACCTTATCAAGATTAATGACTTCGCCTGTATCATTATTGATTTGGAAGCGGTCTTTATCCAACACTTTGAATATATCTTCTGGATCGTGCATATCACGTGCAACGTTCTTTAATATCGCTTTATCTAACTCACACTCATCGATTAAATCTTTATGACGTTCTAATTCTTGTTTTAAATAGTCACGTTCACTTTCTAATTCCAATACTCTTTTATCATCATTTGATGATTGATTATCTATATTATTAATTTTATTAGTTAGCATTTCGTTATCCGCTTCTAATTCTTTAATCTTGTTAGACTGTTGGTTAATAGATTGACCATATAAAGCCATTACACGCTTTATTTGTTCAGCCGATAACTTTATATCTCTTAACTGTTCCCTGTTCATTCTATACCTCCTAATCACCTAATTTGGCTACATTACGTAGTTCTTCTTCTGTCATATCAGTCATGATGTCATCAATAAACGTAATATCCCCTGTATGTTCGATAGAGTGCTTATCACTCCATTCAACCTTTCTATTTTTAAGCCAAAATATAATCGCCGTTGTATCTGGTGCAACATGTTTTCTAACTCTTTTCACTTCAATACCTTGTTCGTATGTTACTTCTTCAACATAGTAGCCTAATGCTCGTTTGTGTAGCGAACTTTCGACTTCTCTATCTACAACTTCCTTACCTCTTTTTAAGGCTTGTAAAATAGGTAAATGAGCTTTCTTCCAGTTGTATAATGTTTTTACACTACAACCGATGTTATGGGCTATCTGTTCATCTATTAAACCGTCTCTAGCCCAACCTTCTATCTTAGTTAGTCCCTCTTTAGTTATCCAGTCTTTATAATTAACTCTAGCCATTACATAACCTCCTTTCGTCGTTTAAAATCGTTCTGTTCAGCTAAATGCTTACCTTTCAAATGATTAAAGATTTCTACCCAATTAATTACAACTGGTTCAACTTTAAATTCATAATCAATATAACTTTGTATCTCATCACTCAATACGTTGACCGCTTCTTGTTCAATTGGATCATCATGTATTCTTTCATCGTGTATCTTTGCTAACGTCTTTTTAAACTTATTTATAGGATGTTGGCTATTCCGATTTCTTCTTACGCCATACTTTTGGAAATAGGATATAGCTTCGTATACTTTAATGTCATCTATCAATAACAGTGCTTCTTCAACATCATCGTTAGCTTGATTAAACACGTCTATTTTCCGTTGCAATCGTTCCTTACACTCAATGATATGAATTGATAAATCGCATATATTAAACACTTTAGTAGATAAACCCATTGCTTCATCAATACCCATTGTCGAGCAATTCATATGATACAGTTCTTCTATTTCCTCTTGTCTATGTTTAATATACGCTTGTTGATATAGTCTGTTGTATTTAGTTAATAACGCCCTATCAGTAATCGAATAAGCCACTTAAAACACCTCACAGAAAGTTAGTAAAATCTATTGCTTCACGTTCTTTTTCCGTTTCTATGTCTGGTGTCTTATCAATCTTTTCACTTTGCTCTTTTTTAGTTTCTTCTACAATTACATTTATTAATTCATCTATCCACTTCAAATAATCGTCAGGTATTTGAGGATGATTTTTCATATCTTCTAATACATTAATTAAGAATTTATATCCTTTAAGTTTTGTAGCGATTTGGTATTCGCAAAACCTTAGTTTCGTATAATATTGATGAATCACTTCATCTTGTGTTACACGTGATAGTCCGCGTTCTTCAAACACTTCGAGTAACATTTCTAACATAGTATTTTTATACCACTCGTTAGGATCAGTATTAAAACACTCATGTCGGTGTAATTCCCAACGTAACGCTTCATCACTAAATCCTAATACCATATCTTTATATTGCTCTTTAAAATTGCTGATGATACTTGCCATAGTTACCTCCTTTAAAGTTATGAGGTCGTAAAGCACGACCCCACTTTATTAATATTTACTGATTTCAACTTTATCTAGCTCGCCTTTATGATTAATCATATTTCTTGTTTTGGCTTTCCATTCCCCATGTTGATTTTTGAATAAATGTTTATCTTGAACGGATAAAAAGTAATGTAAGTTATCATATTTTGATAAGTCATCGTTATAGAGCATATTCAAATCACTTAACTCTTCAATAATGCCGTTATACTCTTCTATAGCATTATTCAATCTTGCCTGTATATCTTCCGCTTCATCGATATAAAACGATCTTAAATCATTTACACTACTTAATAATTTGAATAGGTTCTTTCTCTTGATTGCTGGTACAGTATCTTGCTTGATTTTTATTAGGTCATCATGTTCTTTTAATTTTTCTTTAGCTTTTAAAACTTCTTTATATGCCTCTTGTGCCTTTTCAAATTCACCGTTATTAGTAGCCAAGCCATACACTTGTTCTACTTCTGTTAATTCAGCGACTAATTCATTTCTTTTTTGTTCTAACGTCTTTAGTTCTTTGTCTTGCTTTTTGTTTGCCTCTAAGTATTCTTTGTATAATTTATCTGTTTTCATTTTTAATTTCTCCTTTAGGTTTAGTGATGGACTTTTTTGTCTACAACCATACTTGTAAGTACACTTGTACAATTTAGTCCATCTGTATTTTATTTATAGTTTGCTGTTACTCTTTTTTGAGTAATAGTATGCGATTATTTTTGGGCGTGTACTTTTTCAATGCGCTCAAATTTGAGCGTATTCATAGTCATTTCTGACTATATACTTTTTAATGTGTCAATTTTGTCAATTTATAATGAAGCGGCTTCTAATCGGCTCGAATTTGAGCGTATTAACGAACTCAATTTTGAGTTGGTTAATACCCCCCCTTAAATTAGGGTACTGGTTATGGTTGTCCCAAATTAGGGTTACCCTTTAGCGAACGCAATTTTGCGTTGGTTGAATCAGAGAACGGAGATTTCCGTTGGCTAAAATAATTAACGAATCCACATTTGGCTCGGTTAAATCAATGTGTCCAAATCTGGACAGTAAAATTATTATTAGAGAATCCACATCTGGACTTTCTAATAGCAGAAACCAATTTTGGGTTTTGAGAACGCAATTTTGCGTTTTGACTTGATACGGCAAGTTGGTGCATCAAGTACTTATTTCAACCTGTGCCGTAATCCTAATCAATGACCTCGCGTTTCACGACCCCCTTTTGAAAGAACTGATTAATTTACCCACTCACTTCGAAAGGACTGAACAAATTGTTATCCCTTTTTAGCTGACGGAACGAATCGTTACCCCAGCTTTCCCAATAATCACTTTCTAGGCTCATACAAAATTGATTCATTAGTTCGTACCCAAATGACCTTTAATGCGTAACTTTCCGCTTCAAGTTCTCTTATATAATTTGGATCAGCATCAGCATGTTTTGCATGATCTATCTTTTCATTTAAATATCTTTGAAGTTCCTGTAACTCTTTGTTAAGCTTTTTGAATTTCTCTTCGTAATAGCTCATTAATTAACCTCCAATTGCGAATATTATTATTTGCATTTTAAAGGCTATATTTGGAACGATTAACCTTTTATGAGTTATTTGTATTACTTAGTATGTAATCATTCCAAATAGCCTATAATTTTAAACAAATTCGATACTATTACTCCTAAAATGGTGGGTTACTAATATCATAGGGCAAATTATTATCACTCTTTTTTTCAGCCATCTTTTTTTCTTCATTTGATGTGTTATTAAATTTACCTTTTCTTCTTCTATCAGTGCCTCGCATTTCGATTGGTGTGGTATTCTCCATCATTCTTGAAAATATGCGTTCCCAATCTTTATCGCTTGATAGCTCTTTTTGAGTAAGATTGGTCGTATAAATATTGTGCTTACCTAATCTCGATTGAATGATTGTTAGTAGTATTGACATTTGCGCTTTGTAGTTAGCAGAAGCACCAACATCATCGAAGATAACTAAATCTGCCGTTCTAATTAGCTTTAACATTGTTTCTTGGTAATTTTGCTTTGCTAATACTGTATTAGAGTTCCAACTCATGGTTATATTGTTTAAGAGTAAATTAATATCTAGATACATTACTCTGAAACTCTTTCTAGTGTCATTCATTATTGAAGCTGCTAACATTGACTTCCCTGTTCCATAATCACCATAGATAAATAATGATTGAGGATTATATAAATCAAAGTTATCTGAATACCTTTTACATATCCTCATTGCCCTATTGTTCATTTCATTTTCTGCTTCATATTCATCAAAATGAACATTCTGGAATTTCTTAGGAATAAAAGAGAGTGATTTATTAAAGTATCTATCTCTATTGATTTTTTCAGATTGTTTAATATTGCTTTTAGCTAATTCGTTTAAATTACAATGACAGTTATATCGCCACTCATACCCATTCTCATGTTCCAAGTCACTCACTATCCGTCCACAACCAGAACATATATACGATTCGGATTCATATGTCACTGGTGATCCTTTTTCTGCTTCTCTATACTTCATTTGTATCATCGTTTAACCTCCAATCAGAAAGGAAGTGAATCATCTGGAATTTCAGCAAACTCCATATCCTGATAAGGAGAATAATGTTCATCTTCCTTTTGCCATTTATTTTTGTTATTGAAGTTATGTTGCCTTTTTAGTAAATACTGTTCAGCATCTTCTTTGGTCTTAACGCCATTCTTAGACCAATCAATAAGTACTCTGTTTATATACGAATATTTTTGAGCACTGTTACGTGCCGCTTCTTGAATAGCTTTACAAACTAATTCTTTACCAAATTTCTCAACATCTTCTCCTAAATGAACATAATCAGTTCCATTTAATGCTTGGATTGTTTTGTTGTAATAATCAGCTATCTTTTTAAAATCTTCATCGCTCACGCTCTGAGGATTATTAACATTATTATCCTTATTAGCTTTATTAACATTATTGTTTGTTTCTTTCTGTTTCTTTTCTGATTCTTTTTTGATTTCTTTCTGATTCTTTTTTGTGTCACTTCTCTGTCTTTTTTCTAAATCTATATTTTGATAAACATCATAGTTTACAATAGTTACAAGTGTTTTTTTGGTGTCTTTTTTTAGGACTATCATTCCATCTTCATGGAGTATGTTTAAAAACTTATCTACTTTAGTAATTGACCAATTCCATTGATTACCTAGCTTTCTTAAAGACGTTAATTTTTGACCTCGTTTTACATCAATCAATTGTCCATCATGCATAACTTTTCCATCTTTGTGATTTGCTATTAGAATTAAATCAATCCATGCTTCAAACTTTGAAAATTTTCTATCTTCTTGAAATAACCAATGATTTTGGATAGACCTATGCAAGCTAATCCAACCTAAGTTTTCACTCATGCATCACTCCCTCACTTTCTCAATTCATGCTATAATTTGAGTAGATGAAATTTTTAATCGAATGATTTCATCTATGGTCTAAAGGCTCTATTCATTGTTAGTTTCGTCGCTGACACGATGAATAGGGCTGTTTTTTATTTGATTAACTAACCTTTTGTAGTGATAACTCAAATAATCAATTAAATCTGATGAATTTTCTTTAAAAAACAATAATTCCGCTTCTGTTTCTGCTTCGATGTATAAACCATCATGTTTTTCGATAAATCTAGCCATGTTGTACCTCCTCTATCAAACTTAAATCTAGTTGTGCAGCTGCAAGTGTTGTCTTATCGCTAAAGTTAGGAATCAATTTTTGTATCGTTTCTAATGGTGCATTGAGCAATAGTTCATCTGTTTCACTAGACCGTAAATTAAACCACCCTATCGCTGTCTTAACTATCTTCACTTGTACTTTATCCATTTTGTTTTTCCTCCTTTAAAATCGTTTCTAATTGATGTTTAACAAAGCCTGTAACCATTACAAGAAATGAAATTTTTGTAAGCTTTAAATTGCCAATATTAGCCTCACATTGAGTGTTAAAACTAACTTCTTCCAATAACGTTTGTATGTTGATAACGATATCAACTGCTCTTTTAGACATAGATAAAGCATCAAAAGTTATTAATTCTTTAAACGTATCTTCAAGTAAGTAATACAAAAGTTCTTCTTTATCTACATGACGATTGATATTATTACCGATATACTCAAGTTCATCTTTATTCATGTTGATTGCTCTAGTTAAACGATCAATAATATTCTGTAACTTCTTCCTATTGTTCATAACTATCCTCCTACATCCATTTTTTATTTATGGTTCTCAAATATTCTTTAAACTTTTCTATTTCAACCACTTTAAGTGTTGCTGAGATACTGACAAACATATCCTCAATACCATTCGGATCATCTTCCCAACGGTCTAATATACGGTATATGCTTGATTTTGAAAGTCCACATAACTTTGCGAGTTGTGGCACTTTTGCGTATATTGGTTCTACTTTAATCTGTTCATCGGTTGTTACTGTGTTCTGACGTGTTGGTATTTCGGTTACATTTTTCATTGTTTACACCTCCTCTTTTTCGTATATATCGAATAGGTCTTCGATTTCCATTTCTAACTCTTTCGCAATTATTGAAGCAGTTTTGGGGCTTGGGTAACGTTTACCATTAATAATTTGGTTAACATACGAAATGTTATATCCAGTCGATTTGGCTAAATGAGTTATAGAATAACCCTTCTTCATTAAAGCCACTTTCAATTGATAACTCTTTGATGATAACTTCAAAATGCACACCACCCTTCTATAATGCTCATTTACTTGTGCAACTGATAACTTAATACTACTTAAGTATCATAAATATGTCAACATACAAACTAAACATAAGCACAAGAAAGTAATCATTTGATTACTTTCTATTGTTTATTTTCTTAAAATTCTTTATTATGGATATATGAACAAAATAGGAGGAAATTATCATGATTAGAAATAGGTTGGCTGAACTAATGTTTGAAAGAGACATTAAAACTGTACGCATGGCAAAGGAAATAGGTGTTTCAAGGAATACAATTACAAACACTGCACAAAATGACAGTGAAATGTTAAGGATGGAAACAATTAATAAAATTTGTCAATATCTAAACATTGATCCTAGTGAGTTTTTTGAATTTTATCCTTTCGATATTGACTTCACAATTGACTCTGAAAATATATATATAAATAATAACGACTCTAAAATAATCAGTGATTATCATTTGAATTTAGATTTATTAATTGATATAAAGCATAATGGCATTACGAATAGTATTGATAGTGAGCTCAAAGTAGTAAATTTAACAAAAATATCTGCAATACTATTAGAATCTTCAACGATTTACTATGAAATTATTTTCGAAAATACAGATGATAAAAAATTAATTGTCGAGACATATAACAAATTATCTAAAGGAATGAAGAAAATTTTATATTCAAATCTTGTAGAAGACATAAAAATCCATCTATATGAAAGCCTCGAAGATAACAGTCCAAATGTTTTTGTTGAGCCGATTAATGATATTTTAAATCGTACTGAAATAAAAATTACAAATGATTTCCTTAATTACTATTAAAAGAACGACCATATCGATATATATATAAGTTTAACCAATAATCATTTTATTTAAAGGAGGACTAGCCTATGTGGTATGAAGAATTTACTAACAAACATGACGTTGTACAGTACCGCTTCTATGAGAAGTATAAAGATCCGTTAACAGACAAATGGAAGCGTGTAAGCGTAGTTATGAATAAGAATGGTAAACAGTCGCAAAAAGAAGCACAGAAGCGGTTAAATGAGCGCATTGAAGAGAAATTAAATGACAAGACACCAAGCACATTAAAAACATTAACGTTTCATCAAGCATGTGACGATTGGTTAAACCATTACAAAAAGAACTCTGGATCTAAAGAGACCACTATAAAAGAGAAGCAAAGTAATATCCGAACAGTTAAAAAAGCTATTAAATCAGATATTCTTATTTCTAAAATAACACATACTTATTTACAAGAAGTAGTCGATAAATGGGCTAATAGCGATACTATGGGACGTTCTCATATACAGGCATTAATGATTAGTATACGTTCAGTGTTTAGATATATTGATAAGTATTATGGCCAATTAGAACTTTCCCTATTAGATAGAGTGGATATACCAAAAAAAGCTATTACTAGAGACGAATTACAAGCTAAAAGAGAGAATTATTTAGAAGATAATGAGCTGAAAGAGTTGCTTGAATGTTTCGATTACTTAGTTAAGAATAAAAAGCATGCAGGACGTAAACGTAACTATGCAATGGTTAAATCTATAGTTGAATTTCAAGTTAATAAATGGTATGCGTATAGGGGAATTGTTGGCCATTAAAACAGAGGATATAGATACTGAAGGTAAAACATTATTAATTGACGGAACGATAGTATGGAAGAAAGATAATGAAACTGGTGCATTTGGAGTGAAAGAAACCACTAAAACATCAGCAAGTTATAGAACGATTGGTTTAACTTCTCAAAGCATCAAGTTACTAAAATCAATCATGCTTGATAACAAGAAAGAGAATCAATGGAATGACAAGTTTATTGATAGAGGTTTTATATTTACAAATACTGCTGGTAGTCCTATAGACCTTAATAAGATTAATAACATCATTGCAGAAGCGGTTGAAATCAGTTCTATTAGTAAACGTGTAACTACTCATACACTAAGACACACTCATATATCCACACTGGCTCAATTAGGAATAAACTTAAAAGCTATCCAAGATAGAGTAGGTCATAGTGATTATAAGACAACGTTAGCCATTTATACACATGTAACGGATAAAATGGCTCAAGATATGGTGAACAAATTAGAAGCGGTTAATAATTAGTAGAGCCGAAATATAGGCTCTATTTTTTATGGCTAAAATATCAACTTTCTCACACGTTGCCCTTTTTCTGCCCTTTTTTCATAAATCCAGACACAAAAATAACCCTTTAGCCTGATTGCTAAAGGGTTTTGTTATACGTTATATATTATTGTTCTTCTTTAACGTATGGTAATAAAGCCATGTGACGTGAACGTTTGATAGCTACAGTAAGCATACGTTGGTATTTTGCTGAAGTACCTGTTACACGACGTGGTAAAATTTTACCTCTTTCTGAGATAAACTTTTTAAGTAGATCTGTATCTTTGTAGTCAATTTGTGTAATACCGTTTGCTGTGAAATAACAAACCTTTTTACGACGACGACCACCTCTTCTTGGTCCACCTGCCATGATTATGTCCTCCCTTCTTGTTAAAAGTTTTTATATTCGTTTCAATCAACTATTAGAACGGCAAATCATCATCACTGATATCAATTGGTCCATTAGCATTTGCAAATGGGTTACTTGATTGTTGATTATTGTTTGACTGTTGATTTGAAGGTGCTTTCTGACCTTGTTGCTGATTACCGCCAAAGTCTTGTCCATAATTTTGGAATTCGTTATTATTTTGGTTATATGATTGGTTATCATTACCAGATTGACGTTGGTTTGCGCCTTTTGGTTCAAGGAATTGAACACTATCACAAACAACTTCAGTTACATAAACACGACGACCTTCTTGGTTCTCATAGCTACGAGATTGTAGACGACCTTCAACACCTGCAAGACTTCCTTTAGATAAGTAATTGTTTACATTCTCTGCTGGACGTCTAAATACAACACAGTTGATAAAGTCAGCTTCTCTTTCACCTTGCTGATTCGTAAAAGTACGATTTACAGCTAATGTGAAAGTAGCAACTTGAACGCCTGAGGGTGTTACTCTGTATTCCGGATCTTTAGTTAATCGACCGACTAATACAACACGATTAATCATTTAATCTCCCCCATATTTTAAAAGTTAAATTATTTTTCTTCTTCGCGTACTACGATGTGACGAATAATATCATCAGAGATTTTCGCTAAACGATCGAATTCGCTGATTGCTTCGTCATTTTCAGACTTAACACGAACGATATTGTAGAAACCTTCTGTGAAGTCTTGGATTTCATAAGCTAAACGACGTTTACCCCAATCCTTTTCTTCGATGATTTCTGAACCGTTTGAAGCTAAGATTCCTTTGAAACGTTCAACGACAGCTTTTCTAGCTTCGTCTTCGATATTTGGACGTACTACGTACATTACTTCATATGTTCTCATCAATTTACACCTCCTTATGGTCTATGCGGCCTAATAACTGTGTATTAAGCAAGGAATAATTTTCATTACTCACAATCAAGAATTATAGCATAGAGTATTACTTTTTACAATCTTTTTCTTACTGTTTAACTTTAAATAAAAGTGAGGCTGAGACATGATATAATGTCCCAGCCTCTATTAGACATTATACATTAAATCTAAAGTGTACAACGTCTCCGTCTTTCATAATATATTCTTTACCTTCTAATCTTACTTTACCCGCTTCTTTCGCGCCGCTCATTCCGCTATTTGCTAATAAATCATCATAGCTAACTGTTTCTGCTCTTATAAAGCCTCTTTCGAAGTCTGTATGAATGATACCAGCACATTGTGGTGCTGTCATGCCTTCGATAAATGTCCAAGCTCTTACTTCTTGCTCACCTGCTGTAAAGTAAGTTGCCAATCCTAATAAGTTATATGAAGCACGGATTAATTTATCTAGCCCTGCTTCTTCAACGCCTAGATCTTCTAAGAACATTTCTCTATCTTCATCATCTAATGTTGCAAGTTCTTCTTCGATTTTAGCTGAGATAACGATGACTTCTGATCCTTCGTTTTCTGCATATGCTTTGATTTTTTGTACATATTCATTTTCTTCTGGTTGTGCGACTTCATCTTCTGCTACGTTTGCTACATATAGCATTGGTTTCGCTGTTAATAAGCTCATGTGTTTCACGATTGATTTTTCTTCTGGTGTGAATTCTAAGCTTCTTACTGGTTCATTGTTTTCTAATGTTTCTTTGATTTTTGCTAATATTTTTTCTTCTGCTACTGCATCTTTATCTTTCTGTCTCGCCATTTTCGCAACTCTATCGTAACGTTTCTCTACTGATTCTAAATCTGCTAATACTAATTCCATATTAATCACTTCGATATCATCAATTGGATCTACTTTACCAGATACGTGCGTTACATTTTCATCAACAAATGCACGTACAACTTGGCAAATCGCATCAACTTCACGAATATGTGATAAGAATTTATTTCCTAGTCCTTCACCTTTTGAAGCACCTTTAACGATACCAGCGATATCTGTAAATTCGAATGCTGTTGGTACAGTTTTCTTTGGTTTAACTAATTTAGTTAATTCTTGTAAACGGTGATCCGGTACTTCAACAATACCTACGTTTGGATCGATGGTAGCGAACGGATAGTTTGCTGCTAATGCTCCTGCTTTTGTAATTGCGTTAAATAATGTAGACTTCCCTACGTTTGGTAATCCTACTATGCCAGCTGTTAATGCCATTTGTTATTCACCTTGTCCTTTTTCAATTATTTTTTTAATTTTTTTATCAAATACTTGTCTTGGTATCATAATGCTACGAGAACATGCTTCACACTTTATTCTAACATCTGCACCGAGTCTTATGATTTTAAATCTATTTACGCCACATGCATGTTGTTTCTTCATTTCAACAATATCGTTTAAATTATATGATTTAATCATTATACTACCTCCAGTTCAGATGTTTATTGAATATTGTTCGGATTATAAGAAACCATCGTTGGTATTGGAGATTGTATACCTTCTTTATCAAAGAATGATTTTATTTCTTTTCTTAATATTCTTGCTCCTGATGCATGTTCGTTTGGTTCTGTTTCTCCTGCAATTTTAATGGTTGTTTCTCCTGCTGTTACTGTTTCTACACCCAATATTTCTGGTTCTTTGATGAAAATACTATATTTTTCTTTAATTGTTGGTAGAAACTCGGTTAATTTATGCTCAACAGTTTCTAAATCTTCCTTAATAGAAACAGGTATTTCAATAATGGCCATGCCGTTATGAACGGAGAAATTGACGATTTCATTCATCGTACCATTTGGCAGTATCGTTAAGTCACCTGCAAATGAAAGAATTCTTGTTGATCTCATCCCTATTGATTGTACAGTACCTTCCGCAACAGTTGTACCCGTTGTATTAATTCTCACATAATCACCAACGTCAAATTGATTCTCAAATATAATAAAGAATCCTGTGATGACATCTTTCACTAATGTTTGTGCACCAAAACCAATTGCTAAACCGACAACACCTGCACCGGCAATGATGCTCTCAACTCTTATACCTAAATTGCTTAATATTGTTGTTACTACTATGAACCACACGACATATGAGATGACATTTTGTAGCAAGTTCACCATTGTTTTAGCACGCTTGTTAGACTTCCCTACCCTCTTAGTTCCATATTTCGTAGTGAAGAATTTTTCTACAACTTTATGTAGAATTTTTATAACAATAAACGCTAATACAATATAAAATAATCCCACTAAAATTTGTTCAAACCATTTTTGCCAGTTATCTGGGTCCATAAATGGATCAATCATTTTATGAATGATTTTTAATATTTTATCCATAGTTACACCTCTTAATCTTCTAACAATAATTCTAAAATTCTCTTATATTCTGCTTCAGAATGAAATTCAAGAGAAATTTTACCGACCTTTTTGGATTTAGAAATATCAATATTTGTTCCAAATTTTTCTTTTAATTGATACTCATGTTTCATTAAAAAGTTTGGTTTATTTTTCTTTGATTTTTTCGTCTTGTCCTGACCGTTTGCGTTGAGTGTTTTAATATACGTTTCTAATGCACGTACGCTCATTTGTTCTTTGACTACTTTTTGAGCAACTTGATTTAAATGTTGTTTCTGCTCTAATCCAAGTAGTGTTCTACCATGTGCGCTTGATAATTTTTCTTCGTTAATCAAATGCTTCACACTTGGTGGCAAATTTAACAGTCTTAAGACGTTAGCGATGTAAGATCGTGATTTCCCCAATCTATCCGCCACTTCTTGCTGCTTTAAATTCAACTCTTTCATCATCGTTGCATAACTCTTTGCTTCCTCGAGTGGCTTAAGATTTTCACGTTGCAGGTTCTCTATAATAGCAAGCTCAAGCATTTCCTCATCAGTTAACGCTTTAACGATTGCTGGAACGGATGTCTTCTTTGCTAATTGACTTGCTCTAAACCTTCTCTCACCCACAACGATATCGTAGCCTTTAATTGTTTCTCTCACTACGATTGGTTGCAAAACGCCATGTTGAATGATTGATTGCGTTAAATCCTTCAATGCATATTCATCAAAAAAATCTCTCGGTTGATATGGATTTCTCCGTAATTTATCTAATGGTATATCCACAACTTTATCTTGGGTTTGGTTGTAAGAAATTTTTTCTACAAGTTCGTGATTGCTTTCTTTCATTTCATCACCACGTTTAATTATTGTCATTTGTTTCACGTAAAACATCCAAATTAGATTATAACAATTTTGAAAGTGTTATGCACAAAAGTTTAATTAACCGATAAATTAAAATATTCAGAAAAGTTATTGACAAAAAAATATGTGTCTAGTATTGTGTAATATATCAACAACGAAATAAAAATTAAAAGCACGATAAAAAGGAAAGTAAATCTTACACTGCAATTATCAGAGAGTTCCCAATTGCTGAAAGGGAATATTGAAAGAAAGATTGAAAATGGCCTTGGAGTGGTGGCATCGATATTGAGGTGTCAACGGGATCGCCCGTTATAGCGATACAGTATTAAAGTCTCTTTAATGTTGATGGCGTACTGGAATTTGTTCTTTGAATTTACTGCCATTCTATACACTTTTATAGAGACCTGTACTTAATGAGGTAATGTCAGTAATGTCATTATGAACAAAGGTGGTACCGCGAGCTAAGCTTTCGTCCTTTACATCCGATTCAAATCGGGTTTAAAGGACGGAAGCTTTTTTTATTTTTAATTTTATTAGGGAGGAAGGCCAATTATGAAATCTACTCAACTCGCTCAAATTTCATTATCGAAAGATCATACGGGAGCAACAACCAATCCTATTTATCTTTCTACAGCCTATCAACATGAAAAACTAGGCTGTTCGACAGGCTTTGATTACACAAGAACAAAGAATCCAACTCGCTCTCAATTCGAAGAAGCATTTGCGAAGTTAGAAGGTGGCAAACATTCATTTGCAACTTCTAGTGGCATGGCAAGCATCCAACTCATCTGTAATTTATTCAAACCGAATGATGAAATACTCGTTTCATTTGATTTATACGGAGGCACATTTAGACTTTTTGAATTTTACGAAAAGCAATACAACATTAAATTTAAATATATCGACTTTTCAAACTTAGAAGAGGTTCAATCATCATTAAACGAACATACACGTGCATTCTTTATAGAACCTATTTCAAATCCATTAATGTTCGCGGTAGATTTAGAACCACTTTACGCTATCGCACAATCAAAAAACATCTTAACAATTATCGACAATACTTTCTTAACGCCTTACTTATCAACACCATTAAAAGATGGCGCAGATATCGTATTACATTCAGCTACCAAATATATTAGTGGTCATAACGATGTATTAGCTGGAGTCGTTACAGTTTCAGACGATGCATTAGGAGAAACACTTGGTCAATTTCATAACATGACTGGTGCTACATTATCACCATTTGATAGTTATTTATTATTAAGAGGTCTTAAGACATTACATTTACGACTGGATCGCTCGACAGAGAATGCACAGAAGTTATCCGCTTCTCTTCAATCCATCGACAGTATTGACGAAGTACTCTATTCAGGACAAACAGGCATGTTAAGTATTCGTTTAAACCACGCTTACAGTGTTGATCGATTTTTACAAAATATAGACTTATGTATATTCGCCGAAAGTCTTGGCGGTACTGAAACATTCATCACTTTCCCATACACACAAACTCATGTAGATATGGCAGATGAGGAAAAAGACAAACGTGGCATCGATGAATATCTACTTCGTTTATCCATTGGTATCGAAGACTATGAAGACATTTACGAAGACATACTTCAAGCACTTAAAAATTCTAGAAAGGAAGAGGTATCCATATGAGCTATTCAAAAGAAACGTCATTAATATTAGACTCAACGCGAGGTAACGAACATTTATCCAGTAATCAACCACTCTATTATTCATCGACTTATCATCAACAAACGTTAGGTGCTAATCCTGAATTTGATTATGCAAGAAGTGGTAATCCAAATAGACAGTTACTTGAAGAAAAATTAGCTGATTTAGAAGGCGGAAAATACGGTTTCGCATTCAGCTCAGGTATCGCAGCTATTACAGCAGTGTTCTTAACTTTAGAACCTGGTGACCACGTCATTCTACCTGATGATGTTTACGGTGGTACTTTCAGATTAACTGAACAAATTCTAAAAAAATTCAAAATAGAATTTACAACAGTGGATCAAACAGATTTATCACAAGTCAAAGACGCTGTACAAAGCAATACGAAACTCATTTATGTAGAAACACCTTCTAATCCATTATTTAAAGTGACAGATATTGATGCTGTAGGACAAATTGCACGTAAACAAGATGCGTTACTTGCGGTAGACAATACTTTTATGACACCCCTTGGTCAATCACCATTGAATTTAGGCGCAGATATTGTCATTCATTCTGCAACTAAATTCTTAGGCGGTCATAGTGACCTCATCGCTGGTGCAGTTGTTGTAAATGATGAACAACTTAAAAATGATATTTACCTCATTCAAAATGGTACCGGCTCTGGCTTAAGTGTTTATGATTCTTGGACACTTGCGAAGCACTTAAAAACTTTACCAATTCGATTTAAACAATCTGTTAAAAATACCGAACAAATTTACCGCTTCTTAATAGACCATGAAGCAATAGAAACTGTGTATTATCCAATTACAAACGACACACACTTAAGACAAGCTAAAAATGGTGGCGCTGTACTTGGCTTTAGATTGAAAGATGAATCACTTGCCCAAGCATTTGTAGATCACTTAAATATACCGCTCGTTTCAGTAAGTTTAGGTGGTGTTGAAACGATACTTTCACACCCAGCAACGATGAGTCATGCAGCTATACCTGAAGAAATAAGAGCAGAACGTGGTATTACAAACGGACTATTTAGACTATCGGTTGGCTTAGAAGATATCAAAGAATTAATCGTTGATATCGATTGGGCATTAAAGGAGGCTATATATGAATCTGAAGGAAGCATTGCAGAACCGCATTTTAGTAGCTGATGGCGCAATAGGTACTATCCTTTATTCCGAGGGATTAGATACTTGCCCAGAACAATATAATTTAACACACCCAGAAAAAATCGAACACATCCACCGCTCTTATATAGAAGCTGGTGCAGATATCATTCAAACAAACACATACGGTGCTAACTTCGAAAAACTACAAGACTTCAACTTAGAACACCGTGTTAAAGAAATTCATCGCGAAGCAGTACAAATTGCTAAGAAAGCCAGTCATAAAGACACATATATTTTAGGAACGGTTGGTGGGTTTCGTAACGTAAAGAAGAGTCACTTATCTATTGAAGCCATTCAATATCATACAGAAATACAAATCGAAACACTCGTTAACGAAGGTGTCGATGGTATTCTATTCGAAACTTATTATGATTTAGATGAACTACTCGCCGTCTTAAAAGATGCAAGAGCAAAGTACGACATTCCAATCATCGCTCAGCTGACGGCAAGTAATACGAATTATTTAAGAAACGGTACACCTATCCCAGATGCCTTACAATCTTTACTTGATGAAGGTGCAGACGTTGTTGGTTTAAATTGCCATCACGGACCTTATCATATGATTCAAACTTACAAACATATCGACATTCCAAATCAAGCATATTTATCTTGTTACCCTAATGCAAGCTTACTTGATTTAGAAGAGAACGAATTAAAGTACAACAACAATGCAGCTTATTTCTCAGATGCAGCAAAGTCACTCGTACAACAAGGCGTTAGATTAATCGGAGGTTGTTGTGGTACTACACCTGATCATATCAATAAGATTAAACAAGTCGTCAAAGACTTAAAACCCGTTAATCAAAAAAACGTCATCCCTATCGAGACGAAACAATATAAACAACAAAGTAAAAGCGAACCGAGCATTAAAGAACTCGTTCAGCAACAACCAACTGTCATTGTTGAATTAGATACACCAAAGCATTTAGATACAACAAAGTTCTTTGAAGGCATTCAAGCACTTGAAGATAGCGGTGTCGAAGCTGTCACTCTTGCCGATAATTCTCTCGCTAGCGTAAGAATTTCAAATATCGCAGCAGCAAGTATCATTAAACAAAAATATAAAATAAGACCCCTCGTACACTTAGCGTGTCGAGATAGAAATTTAATTGGATTACAATCTCATTTAATGGGTCTATCACTTCTAGGCATTAATGACATATTGACGATTACCGGTGATCCTTCAAAAGTTGGAAACTTCCCAGGTGCGACGAGCGTATTTGACGTTAATTCCAGCGGGCTAGCCGAAATCATTACTCAATTTAATCAAGGAATTAATGCAGACGGCGATACTTTAAGAAGCAACACAAATTTCTCAGTAGCCGGTGCATTTAATCCAAATGTTAATCGACTTGAGCCAGCAGTTAAACGCTTAGAGAAAAAGATTGAATCAGGTATGGAATACTTTATTACCCAACCGATTTATGAACCTGAAAAAGTGAAAGAGATATATGAAGCAACAAAACATATAGATGCACCAATATTCATCGGTATTATGCCAATCACTAACTATAACAATGCACTCTTTCTACACAATGAAGTCCCTGGTATTAAATTATCAGAAACCGTCCTTAACGCTTTTGAAAAAGTAAAAGACGACAGAGACGCAACAAGAGCGCTTAGCATAAGCTTAAGCAAACAATTAATTGACGCAATACACCAATATTTTAATGGCTTGTACTTAGTGACACCATTTTTAAAATATGATTTAACAGTAGAATTAGCGAACTATTCAAAATCCAAAACAGGATCACAAACCAAGGAGGCAATATTATGACAATCAGAACAGCAAATTTAGGATTCCCAAGACTAGGTAAGAAGAGAGAATGGAAAAAAGCCATCGAAAGCTACTGGGCTAAAAAAATAGATAAAGCTGAATTAGATCAAACATTGCAAGACTTGCACAAAGAAATATTAGCTATTCAACAAGACTATAAAGTAGATCAAATACCAGCTGGTGATTTCTCATTATATGACCACGTACTGGATACATCACTTTTATTCAATATTATTCCTGAACGTTTCCAAGGGCGTCCTGTCGATGATGATTTATTATTTGATATCGCGAGAGGTAATAAAGAACATGTTGCAAGTGCTCTGATCAAATGGTTTAACACAAACTATCACTATATCGTTCCTGAATGGGATAATGTATCACCAAAAGTAAACAACAACGTATTACTAGAGAAGTTTAACTTTTCAAAAGAAACTGGCGCAACAACACATCCAGTAATTGTTGGACCAGTAACATACGTTGCATTATCTAAAGGCGGCGAACAAAGCTTTGAAGATAAAGTTAAAACTTTATTACCTCTATATAAAGAAGTATTTGAAAGTTTAACTGCAGCTGGCGCTGAATATATTCAAGTTGATGAACCTATTCTAGTGACAGACAAAGCAACTGAATTACAAGATATTACTCAAGAAGCATATGAATACTTCAATAAAGAAGTAGCTGATACAAATATTGTCTTACAAACATATTTCGAGCGTGTAGATTTAAGCTTTGTTGGTCAATTACCTGTTTACGGTTTAGGTTTAGACTTTGTACATGATAACGGATTTAACTTAAAACAAATTCAAGATGGATTGTTCCCTAAAGATAAAGCATTATTTGCAGGTATTGTAGATGGTAGAAATGTTTGGGCAACAAATATCGAAGAGAAGAAATCATTAATCGAAACATTACAATCTTATGCAGACGATATCGTGATTCAACCTTCTTCATCACTTTTACATGTACCAGTTACATTAGAAGAAGAAACTTTAGACGAATCTGTACGTGAAGGATTAAGTTTCGCTACTGAAAAATTAAACGAACTTTATGCTTTAAAACAATTATTCAATGAACAAGATGATACTTTATATAACGAATTGAAAGCACAATTCGAACGTTTTGAAAATCAATCATTCAAACAACTTGAATACGATTATGCATCTGTTAAATCAGAACGTAAAACACCTTTTAAAGAAAGAAAAGTATTACAAGATCAAGAATTAAACTTACCTGATTTACCAACAACAACAATCGGTTCATTCCCTCAATCTAGAGAAGTGAGAAAGTTCCGTGCAGACTGGAAGAATAATAGAATCACAGACGAAAAATACGAAACTTTTGTTCAAAATGAAATTCAACGCTGGATTGAAATTCAAGAAGAAATTGGATTAGACGTACTTGTACATGGTGAATTCGAACGTAATGACATGGTAGAATTCTTCGGTGAAAAATTAAGTGGATTCTTAGTTACGAAATTCGGTTGGGTTCAATCATATGGTTCACGTGCCGTAAAACCACCAATCATTTATGGAGATGTTAAATGGACAGCGCCATTAACAATTAAAGAAACACTTTATGCGCAAAGCTTAACGAAGAAACAAGTTAAAGGTATGCTTACAGGTCCTGTAACGATCTTAAACTGGTCATTCGAACGTGTAGACATTGCAAAAAGTGAAGTCCAAGATCAAATTGCCTTAGCAATAAACGAAGAAGTATTGGCACTTGAAGAAGCTGGCATTAAAATCATTCAAGTAGATGAACCAGCATTGCGCGAAGGCTTACCTTTACGTTCTGAATATCATGAAGATTACTTAGATAAAGCCGTACATTCATTTAAACTATCTACATCTTCAGTTCAAGATTCAACGCAAATTCATACACATATGTGTTATTCTCAGTTCGGTCAAATCATCCATGCGATCAAATCATTGGATGCAGATGTTATTTCAATTGAAACATCAAGAAGTCACGGTGATTTAATCCAAGACTTTGAAGACATCACATATGACTTAGGTATTGGTTTAGGTGTTTATGATATCCATAGTCCACGTATACCAACAGAAGAAGAAATTACAGTTGCTATTGATCGTGCACTTCAAAAAATTGACCGTTCTCTATTCTGGGTTAACCCTGACTGCGGATTGAAAACGAGACAAGAAGCAGAAGTTGTCGAAGCATTAAACGTATTAGTTAAATCAGTTGAGAAATTACGTAAAGACAGCACAGTTACACAAACGAATTAATTTTAACTTTAAGATTTCATAACATTAGCCGTTAACCTTAACAAATGTCACTGCCATATAATATTTTTGAGCGAGTGTTATATGGCAGTTGACCTTCCCTATATTCAATATATAAAAAGCCCCTTCCGGTGGAGATCGGAAGGGGCTTTTGCTATTAATATTTAGATATTGTTTTGATACCAATATGATGATCTATTTCTATCGCACGTTCACTATTTTTACGATATAAATAATAGAAATACATAGACCATAAGATAGTTAGTCCAATAGATAGCCAGTAACTTAATGTTAAATCCATACCTAATCCAATAGGCTGACTTAATATATACGTAAATATATTCCACGTCATAAATAAAGCAGGTATTAATGCTACGTAGAAATTCTTTTTAGACAACAACAAGTACATCACACCGATCCACAATGCTATCACTGCTGTTGTTTGGTTAGCCCATGAGAAATATCTCCATAAAATTGTGAAGTCTACTGTTGTTAATACAAAACTAATAATAAACATTGGTATCGCAATCGCAAATCGTTTCCATATTTTCTTTTGACCAAAATTAAAATAATCTGCGAGTATCATTCTTGCACTTCTAAACGAAGTATCTCCGCTCGTAATTGGCAATACAATCACACCAAGTATTGCAAATGTACCAAATACAGAGCCTAATAACATTGTCGATGCTTCACTCACAACAAGTGCCGCTTCACCTTTAGCTAACACTTCTTGAAGTCCACCATATCCACCGAATAAACTCATCGCAGCCGCAGCCCAAATCATTGCGATAATACCTTCCGCAATCATCATACCGTAAAATATTTTTCGACCATTTTTCTCGTTATTCGTTGTTCTAGATATAATAGGCGATTGTGTTGCGTGGAATCCAGATAAAGCTCCACAAGTAATCGTAAAGAATAGTAATGGGAATATCGGTGCAGAATCAGGATGCATATTCTTCAAAGTTAATTCTGGAATATCCGCCCCTGTCATTAATAATCTTATAAAAATACCAACCGCAGACACCATTAATATAAAACCAAATATCGGGTAAACCTTACCGATAATCTTGTCGATTGGTAATACTGTAGATAAGAAATAATATACAAAAATAACAAAAACAATAATACCTAATGCAATTTTCCCATCCATTAATGAATGTAATAATAATGCAGGACTCGTAACGAATACCGTCCCTGTTAATAGTAGTAATAATAACGTAAATACATTAACAAGATGCCTCATCACATTACCTAAGAACTTTCCAGCTAACTCGGGTAAGTGTGCCCCTTTGTTACGAATTGAAATCATACCAGTTAAATAATCATGGACAGCCCCTGCAAATATCGAGCCTAATACAATCCATAAAAATGCAACAGGACCATATAAAGCACCCATAATAGGTCCGAAAATCGGGCCAACACCAGCGATATTTAATAATTGGATTAACGAGTTTTTATTCGTCGTCATCGGAACATAGTCAATATCATCCCTTTGATCATGCGCAGGTGTTGGACGCTCATCCTTAACACCAAACATTTTTTCAATATACTTGCCATATGTAAAATAACCTACAATCAATAATACAATCGAAACTAAAAATGTAATCAAAGAAATCCCCCCTTGTTATTGAAAACGCTTGCATAAAAGTATAAATGAGTTATTTACAAATTACAATGCTTCTCGGGCAATTTAACAACATATTTACATAGTAAGCATATCAAATTGGACTTGTTTTCAATCGTTTTGATTTTTGGGAGGTGATATTGAGGTGCTAATGTACGAAATTTGTTGGGGATCACGGGAGCTGAGGTCAAGTTACGGAGTGCTAACGGACAGAATCTCGAATTATGTCCGTTACAGCTCTCTTAGGGACAGAATCCTGAATTATGTCCGTTACAACCTTCTTAGGGACAGAATCTCGAATTATGTCCATTACAACCTTCTTAGGGACAGTATTTCGAATTGTGTCCGTTACAACCTTCTTAAGGACAGAATCTCGAATTATGTCCGTTATAGCCTTCATATACACACCACTTCTATACAACTACATCACTTCAAACAAACTATAAAAAATCTCCTCAAATTTGAGGAGATTTTAATGAATTAATCCTATTAAAATTAAAAATAAAATAGAACTAATAAAAGTAATTAAAACAAGTATCCAGAGTTTTTTTAAATTCAAATCAATTTCATACACATTTAAAATTTTTATTATCGTCAATAAAGCCACTAAAACTAGTGCAAAAGAACTAATGCCAAATAATATATATAAACATATTATTATAAACTCCATGTTAAATATATTTATTTATAACGCAAAAATCTTTTATCGCGTTATATTTTTTGAAATTTTGGCAAGCTTTTGTTAATCCATAATTATATATATCTTCGGCAAATTTCGTGGCAACAGTTGTTCCAACAGCAGCTACTATTCCGATTGCTGCAGCACCAATTAATGGCGCTAATTGTATAGCTCTAGTTTTAGAACCACTTTCACCCTCGATTTTCTCTTTATCATTTTGAATTAATTGTAATTTAGATGCATCCAATGTTTTTAAATGATTTTCAACTGCTATAATTTGTTTTTCAGATAGTCCAGATTCTTCTTTAGCAACTTCTTTATCAAAAGTATATTTACCAGTATCTGAATTATAATCATAACCCTTTAAAATCTTAGAACCTAGACCTTCGTAATACTCTATACTTTGCATTTGAGCATTAGCAGGATGTGAAAAAACAGATGAAATCATAAATAATAAAGCAATAAAAGACAGTAATACTTTAAACTTATTCATAGAATCCCTCCTAGAAAAATTTTAAGTGCTACACCTAATATTTTACAAAAAAGAAAATAAATTTCAATACGTTCAAAAAATACCGTCAAATTATTTCATTATTAATAAATTCCCCACATCTTTTCTAATTGGATGTGGGGATGTCTTGTTCTAATTAAAATCTTCCTTCTTTAATCTTTCTTATAACTTTTATTATTAAAAACACAAAAGAAGCTATTAGAAACTCTTGTATAAAAAAGCCTAAATAAGTAATGAATCGAATATTCTTATTAAATTCAAAAACAGATGTATTTGATTGAACTGTATTATTTTCAATAACACTCATTGGCGTATTTGTTATTAAAACGTACATCAGTGCAGTATATATAATCGATCCTAAGATTATATAAATCCAATACAGTTTCTTTCCATATGCAATTCTACCTATCAGTATTGCTAATAAAATTGATGGTACTATTTGTACTAATAACATGTGTTGAAAAATATTAAAAGTACTCATAAAAATCATACTGAGCATTATTTCTATCACCAATAAAGCAATAATTATTGTATTTATTTTCGTTAATTTTTTATCCATAACAATTACTTCAGACCTTCGACCATATTTTTATTTGCAGCAACCATTGCAGGAATTATGCTGAACACAATTCCAAACCCAACAGTAGCTATAAAAGTTATGATTATTTGTAAACCTGTCAAACTTGCTACTATACCTAACATATTCATTAAAGTGATGCATATTAAAATTGAAATTATACCTGTTAAACCGCCTAAAGAAGATAACACTGTTCCTTCAATAATATACGATAATTGTATGTCGCTTTTTTTAGCGCCTAATGCTCGTCGGATTGCAATTTCTTTAGATCGTTCACTTATAGATGAAAACATTGCATTCATTACTCCAAATCCAGCTACAAATATCGAAATACTGGATAATAGTGCAATGAAATTTAATATTGTCTCTGTCTGAGATTTTGTTTCTTCATAGACTCCTTTATTGTCTGTATATGTATAACTGCCCTTGTTCTTATATGACCCATTTCTATCGAGTGAATCTAATGCTTTATTTATTTCTTTTTGATTTTGTGTCTTGATAAGCATTTCATCATAATACATTTTATTTTGCATAACATCTTTCTTTATTTGCTCTGTAATTATTAATGATGGCACTAACTCATTAATTGTAGATGCTTTGTAAATTGTACTTATTTTATAGTTTTTATTTTTAATTTTTATGTCTTTATTTATAAATGTTTCTATATTATTTTGGCGTGTTAAGTTTAATAACGCTTTATCACTGATTGCAATTTCATTTGAACGCTTATTTTGTTCTTCTAGCTTCTTACCCTTTATAACTTCCGGTAAATTCACTTCATTTTTCTTTAAATTTTCAACTGTTCTGTAACTAAGAATTTGTTTTGAATCTCCATAAAACACATTCACCATTGTTCCGTAAGAACTAGATACTAATTGAGCTTTCTTATTAATAACGTTTTCTATTAAATTTTTATCTTCTTCTGTAAAACCAGCCAATTCTGTGACATTTTCACTTACAAAATTAAGTGTTGTTTGATTTTTATCTACTTGGAGATTGTCTGATAAAGATTGATTTGTAAATTCACTACTTGCTTGGACGAACAGAACAACAAAACTTGCTATTGCAATTGCTATAGAAGTTAAAATACTTTGCCTTTTATTTCTTAATAACAATTTGAATACATCTTTAAATAAGTTAATCATTTACACCAGTCACCTCTGACTCTGAATAAAGTAACCCATCTTTCATAATGTATTTTTTCTTTGCTAATTGAGCTACTGTTGGATCGTGTGTCACTAATATAATTGTCATACCTTCTTGGTGAATATCTTTAAATATATTTAATATTAAATCACGATTTCTTTCATCGAGTGATCCTGTAGGTTCATCTGCAATAATGATACTAGGCTTATTTGCCAAGGCTCTAATTATAGCTACTCTTTGCTTCTGACCACCAGATAAATTACATGCATATTCATTTACTTGATGTTCTAAATTTAATTTCTTTATCAAATATTCAATGTATGATTTATCAGCTTTTTCATTGGAATATAAGAAAGGTAAGTTTATATTTTCTAACACTGTATATTCATCTATTAAGTTAAAATGTTGAAATATAAATCCGATTTTTTGATTTCTTAATTTCGACTGCTGTATATCATTTGTACTATTTATTACTTGCTCTTCAAATATGTATTCGCCAGAAAAATCTACATCCAAAAGTCCTATAATATTAAGTAAGGTAGACTTACCTGACCCTGACTTCCCTACAATTGAAACAAAGTCTCCTTTATTTATATCTAAAGAAATTCCTTTTAATATATTTTCATTTTGCTTTCCAGATCTATAATTTTTTGTTATATGACTTAATCCTATTAAACGCATCATAATGCACCCTCATCGTAGATTAAATATATGATAGTATATTCGCTTTTTTTCAATAACATTTTATTCCATCAATAATATTGTGTCAATCCTTATTTTATAAAAATAATGTTTTATAAAATAAATTATTTTTTTTAGATAATTAGTTTTTTTTCATTTCTTTAACATTTAAAATCTACGATATTTTCATTCTCTTAATATCCTACAAACTTAAAAATAGGCTGGGACTGAAATATTCTAGAAATTAAAAATACAGTGGAAATTCATTTCTACATTTGAATTTCCACTGTATTTTTTTGTTTAAATTCTTTTTGGTAGATCTTATATTTGTTGCCATTAAAGCAATTTCAAGTTCTCATTTTACTTTGGAATATTCTCGTAACAACATACGAATGAAATCCAAAATAACCTTTAAATATACGAAAACTACTTCTAAATCAATCTTACTTTGTTTCTAGTTTGAGATATTACTGATTTTGAGTTAGGAATTATGTCCTATGCTCTTTTTTTTTATGATTCCATAATAATTTGCATTGCTACAAATTTTGCAACTTGGTTACCATTTGCTGCTGCATCTATGAGTTGAGATGCTATGAAATCTTTACTTTCTCCGGCTACAAACAATCCTGGTACAGATGATTCACCTAACTGGTTTATTTTTATTTTTCCGTTATCTTCTCTTTCGATATTGAGCGTTTTTAAAAATTCAAAATCAGTATCCCACTTCACGCCAATAATTGCACCGCTTCTCTTGATACGTTCACCATTTTTAAAAATAACTTCATTAATTTGTCCTTCATTCTGTTTAAATTCGGCTACTTCGCTTTCAACTAATGTGATATGTTTACTTTCAATAAACGCTTTATCTTCTTCAGTTAATATAGAAAAATCATAACTACTTATAACAATATCATCTGTCCAATTATTGATGAGCATCGCCATATGTTTCACATGTTCAGGTTGAACAGCTACAACTAATGGTTTATTTCTCAATTCATATCCATCGCACCATGGACAATAAAAGACTGATTTTCCATAGCTTTCTTTTAAACCTTCAATTTCTGGTAATGTTTCTCGTAATCCTGTACATACCATAATTTTCTTAGCTTTATATTGTCTATTTTCTGTTTTAACAATAAAATATGTCTCTTCTTTCAATATGTTTAACGCTGTGTCATTGATTCGTGTTACATCATCGTATTGATCAACATCATGTTCTGCTTTAGCTCTCAATTCTTCTGGTCTGACACCATCTTGTGTTAAAAATGCATGGGAGTGCTGTGTCACTTTATTTCTCGCATTATTATTGTCTATGACTAACGTCTTCTTCAAAGCTCTTCCTAATGTGAGTGCACTTGCTAATCCTGCTGGTCCTCCACCTATTACTATACAATCAAACATAGTATTTCCACCTTTCATAACCATTATAGAGTTTTAATATCTACAATTAATAAATAAAAAAAGATTTAACTTACATTAAATCTTTTAACGTTTTATTTTTCAAAGCTTGCGTCATCTCATCTTCTGCTGAAGTTAATATCGCTTGTATCTTACATTCTGGACCGTGATCAAAACTATCTCCAAGTGTGCTTTGATGGCCATCAATTGCAGTAATTATATAATAGACAGTTATGTCTTCCCAATTATTGACTAAGTAATAACCACCTTTTGCACCAGATGCAGATTTAATGACGCCCGCTTTTACTAATTGCGTTAATATTTTAGATAAATATGTTACAGATACATTTAACGTCTCAGATAAACTTTTAACATTGATGAGTTGTTGGTCTCTTTTAGCAATTAAATATGCCAGTGCATGCAACCCATAGTCTGACCCTTTAGAAATCTTCATATTACACCTCTTAATCATAGATATTACAACTCTATAATAACAACTTTAAACTAAAAGTCCATTATTTAGCTCAACATATAAAACCAATGGACAGGACAGAAGTCTAATTTATATAAAAAGATTGTGTAGTCCTCTCCCGGCAAGGATGACAAGATACTAAAAGAGGCTGAGACACTTCAATGTCCCAACCTCTTTGTTTTATTTTCTCTTATAAACTTTAATTGTTATTTCATAGAAGTCTTTGTGTTCTTCGTCCATCCTTTTGACTTTTATGCCTTCTTTTTCGACATTTTTAATACTTTGTCTAAGTGTATCTAATGCTTCAGATATGTCTTGTTCGAATTGGAATTGTTTTGCTTTTACTTTTTCCGAACCTCGAATTTTTTTCACACGATCTTCTGTTTGTTTAACATTTAAGTTCTGTGATTGTATTGCAGTTAAGACATCGCGTTGCCCGTCATCATCTAGACCTAACATGGCTCTTGCGTGTCTTTCTGTTATTTCACCTTTTTGTAATGAGATGATAATTGGTTCTGACAATTTCAACAGTCTTAATTTATTGGCTATAAATGATTGGCTTTTCCCCATACTTGTTGCTAAATCTTGTTGCGTAATGCCTTCTAATTCAAGCAACTTTTTATATGCTTCCGCTTCTTCTATAGCTGATAAATTTTCACGCTGTATATTTTCAATGAGTGCTACTGCTGCTGTTTCTTTATCATTCAAAGGCTTGATGATAACTTCTGTTTCAGGTAAATCGTTATGTTTCATAGCACGAAATCTACGCTCTCCAGCAATGATTTCATACATTCCTTCTTCAATTGGACGAACTACAATAGGTTGTAATAATCCGTGTTCTTTTATGGACTGTGCTAATTCTTTAATTTTTGATTCATCGAATACTTTTCTTGGTTGATAACGGTTTGGCACAATTCTCTCTGTTGAAATTATTGCTACATTACCTTCAGCTCTCGCTTCTTCTATGTGTTCTAATTCTTTGTCTTTTAGTCCAAATAATTTAGAAAAAGGTTTCTTCATTTCAATATACCTACTTTCATTCATACATATTTCCCAGGTAATTATTTAGTTAATGGTTCTTTGTTTGGTGTACCTGGTTTTCTCGGATATTTCTTAGGTGTTTGTCTTAATTTATCTATAGTAATAATTTGTCTAACACTTTCTTCTAAAGGTAATGTAAATTCAACAACATCTTTCACTTGGCCGCCAAGAACTGAAATCGCAAATTGTGCATCTTCTAATTCTTCGTTACCTTGTGAACCTTTTAATGCTACAAATTGACCGCCTTTTTTAACTAAAGGTATACACAGTTCGCTTAGCACAGATAATCTTGCCACTGCACGTGCTGTTACAAGATCAAAACTTTCTCTCGCTTCATTTTTACCAAAAGTTTCTGCTCTATCATGAACAAAATTAACTTGGTCTATATTTAAAGCAGATGCTAATTCATTTAAGAATTTAATACGTTTATTTAAAGAATCTACTATTGTAATTTGCAAATGCGGATATAAAATTTTCAACGGTATACTAGGGAATCCTGCGCCTGCACCAACGTCGCATATGGATTCAATTTTTGTAAAATCAATATAAAAAGCTGGCGTCACTGAATCAAAAAAGTGTTTTAAGTAGACTTCTTCTTTTTCAGTAACAGCAGTTAAATTAATTTTCTCATTCCATTCTACTAACATTTCAAAATAAATCTCAAATTGTTTAAGTTGTTGATCTGTTAATGTAATGTTTGATTCTTTTAATGAGTTTATAAATGTTTGTTCATTCATCTAGTTCACCTTCTGAATTTTACCTTGTTCTATATAAACAAGCAATATTGAAATGTCTGCAGGGTTAACACCTGATATACGTGAAGCTTGTGCAATATCTAATGGGTTAACTTCTTTTAATTTTTGACGCGCTTCAGTAGCTAAACTATTTATCGCATCATAATCAATATTTTCTGGAATTTTTTTATCTTCCATACGTTTCATTTTTTCAACTTGGGCTAATGATTTTTGGATATAGCCTTCGTATTTTGTTTGAATTTCAACTTGTTCTTGAACATCTTCACTCACTGGAGATGTTTCTTGCAAGATTTCCATAATTGCATTGTAATCCATTTCAGGTCTACGCAATAAATCTAATGCTAAGATACCATCTTTAAGTGCAGATCCTCCATGACTTTCAATTACGCTTTGTGTATGTTCATTTGGTTTAATTCGAATGCCTCTTAATCTTTCTTGTTCTGCTGCGATTGCTTCACGTTTTTGATTAAATTTAGCATAACGTTCTTCTGAAATCATACCAATTTCATAACCGATATCTGTTAATCTTAAGTCTGCATTATCATGTCTTAATAATAAGCGGTGTTCAGCGCGTGATGTTAATAAACGATATGGTTCATTAGTTCCTTTAGTAACTAGATCATCAATTAATACACCAATATAAGCGTCTGAACGACGTAAGATAACATCATCTTTACCTAGCACTTTACCTGCTGCATTAATACCAGCCATTAAACCTTGACCAGCCGCTTCTTCATAACCTGAAGTTCCGTTAATTTGTCCTGCAGTAAATAAATTTGTAACAACTTTTGTTTCTAATGTTGGCCACAATTGTGTTGGCACGATTGCATCATATTCAATTGCATAACCGGCACGCATCATATCTGCATTTTCTAATCCAGGGATCGTTTCTAACATCTTACGTTGAACGTCTTCTGGTAAACTTGTAGATAATCCTTGAACATAGACTTCTTGTGTTTTACGGCCTTCAGGTTCTAAGAATAATTGGTGTCTTGGTTTATCATTGAAACGTACGAATTTATCTTCGATTGACGGACAGTATCTCGGACCTGTTCCTTTAATCATACCTGAGTACATAGCAGATAAATGTAAGTTATCATCGATGACTTTATGCGTCGTTTCATTTGTATAAGTTAACCAACATGGTAATTGATCTAGTATATATTCAGTCGTTTCATAACTAAATGCACGACCAACATCATCACCCGGTTGAATTTCTGTTTTACTATAATCGATTGTATTTCCGTTTACACGTGGTGGTGTTCCCGTTTTAAATCGAACGATATCAAATCCTAATTCTTTTAAGTGTTCTGCAAGTTTAATAGAAGGCATTTGGTGATTAGGACCACTTGAATATTTCAAGTTACCTAAAATGATTTCGCCACGTAAGAATGTGCCTGTTGTTAAGACAACTGCATCTGCTTCATACGTTGATCCGATAACCATCTCAACACCTTTAACTTTATTGTCTTCTATAATTAATCTTTCTACCATACCTTGCATAATATCTAAGTTTGGCTCATCTTCAATCACACGTTTCATTTCTTCTTGATACAAGACTTTATCTGCTTGTGCACGTAATGCTCTTACAGCAGGACCTTTACCTGTGTTTAACATACGCATTTGAATGTGTGTTTTATCTATTGTCTTCGCCATTTGACCGCCAAGTGCATCAATTTCTCTAACTACGATTCCTTTTGCTGGGCCACCAACTGATGGGTTACATGGCATAAATGCTACACTATCTAAGTTAATTGTTAGTATTAGTGTTTTTGCGCCACGTCTTGCTGAAGCTAATCCTGCTTCAACACCTGCATGCCCTGCACCGACAACAATAACGTCATATTTTTGTGTCAAAATTTTTCCTCCTTTTTATTTTCCTAAACAGAATTGACTAAATAATTGATCAATGAGTGAATCACTTGCTTCTTCACCTATCACTTCGCCAAGTAATTCCCAAGTTTTGATTAAGTCAATTTGTACAATATCTATAGGTACGGCATCTTCAGCTGATTGAATAGCGTCATTAATGGATGTTCTCGCATCTTTAAGTAACGCAATATGTCTAGAATTAGAAACATAAGTCATATCTTGTGATTGTACTTGTCCTCCAAAGAATAGCTCTGAAATCTTCTGTTCAAGCTCTTCAATACCTTGTTGTTCAACCATAGATGTTTGAACGAGTGGATGATCACCAATCATGTTTTTGACTTCTTCCAAATCAAGTTGTTGTTCTAAATCCATCTTGTTAATAATAACAATGACATCTTCGTCTTTAATCACATCAAACAATTGGTAATCACTTTCTGTTAATGCTTCATTATAATTAAGTACGAATAATATTAAATCTGCTTCTGACAATGCTTTTCTGGATCGTTCGACACCGATTTTTTCAACGATATCTTCTGTTTCACGAATCCCTGCTGTGTCTACAAGTCTTAACGGTACGCCTCTTACATTAACATACTCTTCTAGTACATCTCTTGTTGTACCGGCTACTTCAGTAACGATTGCTTTATTATCTTGGATTAAATTGTTGAGCATCGAGCTTTTTCCGACATTTGGTTTACCTACAATAACAGTAGATAATCCTTCTCTCATAATTTTACCTTGTTGTCCTGTTTTTAATAATTGATCGATTTCATGTTCAATATGTCTAGATTCTTTTAATAAAAACTGTGTTGTTGCTTCTTCAACATCATCGTATTCCGGGTAATCAATATTCACTTCTACTTGAGCAAGTATTTCAAGAATAGATTGTCTGAGCCCTTTAATTAGACTACTTAGACGCCCTTCCATCTGCCCTAAGGCTACCTTCGATGCGCGTTCCGTCTTAGATCTTATGAAATCCATAACCGCTTCTGCTTGTGATAAGTCAATACGACCATGTAAGAAAGCACGTTTTGTAAATTCACCTGGTTCAGCCATTCTAGCACCATTCGATAATGTTAATTCAAGTACACGATTAACTGTAACTAGTCCACCATGACAGTTAATTTCGACAATATCTTCTCTTGTAAATGTCTTCGGTGCTTTCATAACTGCGACCATTACTTCTTCAACAACTTCTTCTGATTCTGGATCAATGATATGTCCATAATTAATCGTATGTGATGCCACTTCGTCGAGTTGTTTTTTTCCTTTATATATACGATTTGCAATATTCAAGGCATCCGGGCCACTTAATCGTACGATTGCAATTGCGCCTTCACCCATAGGCGTTGAGATACTTGTAATTGTATCTAGTTCCATGATATTCTCCTCCACCATTAATAGCTATTCTATTGATTGTAAATGGTTTTGTTCAATTTTTCGAATATATTGTCCGAAAAAATGCGGAGCGAGATGACTCACTCCGACTATTACACTTTATATTTAATGACTAAATATCGATGTGGCTCTCTTCCTTCAGAGTATGTTTCGATATTTTCAATCTTACTAACTGCTTGATGCATTATTTTGCGTTCAAAGTTTGGCATTGGTTCTAATTTAACTGGTCTTTTTGTCTGAATTGCTTTTTTAGCCATGTTTTGTGCCAATTGTTCCAAAGTTTCTTTACGCTTCTCTCTATAAGATTCGATATCTAATATGAGCGAATAATAACCTTTCACGAATTGATGCATATAGTTTTGGCCAACGACTTGTAATGCATTTAAAATTTGTCCGCGTTTTCCTATTATAAAAGCAGCTTTACTAGAAGTCATATTGATATAAATCGTATTCGACTTAATTTCATATGATCCATCTACATCAATATCCATTTCTTTAATTATATTTAACACGTATTCTAAAGTACGGTTTGCAACTTCATTTAATGAATCCTTCTTCTGAAGTCTTTGTTGATTTTCTTCATCTTCTGTTTGAATATCATCTTGTGTTGTCTCTTGCTTGGTTACTTGAGCTGGTGCTTCAGTTTTCGAATTCACATTATTTATGTTCTCGCTCTGTGCTTCTTGATGACGTTCCTTTAATGCTTCAATTGATTCAAACTGTTTAAGTTCTGGATCAATCACCGTCAATTCAATTTGAGCATCTTGCTTCATAAATCCAAAAACACCTTTTCTACCTTCATTAATAACATCAATTCTGACTTGTTTTTCTTGAACATTTAAATCTTCTAAACCTTGTTGTAGTGCTTGTTCTACTGATTGTCCTTCATAGCGTGATTTAAGCATCCTGCAACCTCCTAGTAATTATCCATACTTAAGGAATACGTTTATTAAAAACTTTAGCAATCTTCAATACATGCTCTATACTTTTCTGTGTTTCTACTACTGATAAATCTACAGATTGGTTTCGAGCAATAACAATGATGTCTTTAGGAAGAATATTTTCTTTATGATTCTTAAAACATTCTCTAATTGACCTTTTTATTCTATTTCTAGTAACAGCATTTCCTAACTTTTTTGAAACACTCATACCTAATCTAAAGTGTTCACAATCATTTTCTGCTGTATAAATAACGAATTGTCGATTAGCAACTGACTTACCCATTTTATAAATACGTTGAAAATCATTGTTTTTTTTAATTCGATAAGCCTTTTCCACTACATCCACTCCACAATTCATCACTTAATTATTGTTTATTATACAAAACAATTACTTCAATTAAAACAAAAAAAAGACCACTGCTCTTCAGTGATCTTAAGCTGATAATACTTTTCTGCCTTTACGACGACGGCGAGCTAATACTTTACGGCCGTTTTTAGAGCTCATACGTGCACGGAAACCGTGTACTTTACTATGTTTACGTTTATTTGGTTGATACGTACGTTTTACCATTTAAGAACACCTCCAATAATTTTCTTAAATATCTATTAGTTAGATAATTGTTTGTATGATATTCATTTATATAGATTCAGAAGATAAATTACAAAATTATTTATACCATACGTGTGATTAGTCACAATTTCAATAACCATTAAACTATAACAAATCAATATTTAAAAATCAAGAAGTATTTTGTGTGGACCCTATTAGAAAGTTATCCACTTATTCACAATGCATTCCCATCATTTTGTGGATAATTTAATTATGATCTTTTGTTATTCACAGCCTAATATGATCTTTTCTCACATATTCACATGTATTTGACAACTCGTTTTGTTTATAAGTATAATTGTGTGGATAAGTTATGCAAAGCATTGATATTACTATGATTTTTATAGTAGAATATCCATAGAAAGATTGTGGACAAGCGAATGTAAACGGTTAGTTATCCACCGAATGTGCGTAAGTTGTGGATAATTATTAACACCCTGTTATTTTCTTTATCAACAATCAAATAATATGTGTGTAACTCAATAA